>NZ_JACSWA010000250.1 GCF_016888125.1 Spirulina sp. CCY15215 | reverse complement strand
ATGTGTACGGACGTTAAATTTAACGTCCCTACTTTGGTCGGTTTTGTTTGTTGGCAAAAAGACGAGCGACCCCGGTGAATCGAATTCACCAAGCGGTTGAGGGATGGCGAATCGAATTCGCCATATCCAATCAACCAAGAGGGAACGCGCTCGTCATCTCACCGCTAACCCTTCGGGTCTAGCGGGAGTCCTCTTTTTGCATTTTGTAGATAGACTAGATATTAAGAAAAGACCTAAAATGAAAAACCACCGCGAAAGACATAAAATCTTAAATAACCAATAACATAAACGACATTAATTGAAATTAAAATTCCTTTAGCTAACCATGTATCGAGCATTTTAAATACAAACGGTGTTGCAACTAATACTAATAATAATTCTCCCAAAGCAACGAAGACTGCATGATGTTGAGGATCCCAATAGGAAATCGGACTAATGAAGCGATAATCACTAAAAGGGAAGAAATGGCGGTGTGCGTCTTCATTGTGAACAGGAAGGTCTAATAAATCGTGCAGGATCATACTCGCAAAGAGAAATGCGGCCATTTTCCAACGAAAATAAAGACAGACAGGAATGGCGATCGCCGCAACAGGAATAGAATGAAATAAAGCAATAATATTCTGCCAAAATGGTTCGTAATATGCTTCATTCCAGATTTGTTTTTCCGGCAGCTTTTGCACAAACTTAGCAACCAAGTAAAATGCGAAAATCGGTGCATCAGGAAGCATTGAACCAATGGTAATGGCTACTTTTGCCTCCGGTGTTAAAACAGTACCCATGAGGGCGAGATTAAAAACGTAATGACTGGGTGTGTTCATGTTATACAAGTTATGAATGATGAATTATGAATATTGTTTAATTTTCTATTTCCCTATTCTCCACTCCCCGAACATTAACCCAAGTTGCACCTTTAAAGATAGTATCAGTGAGATCGGCACGGGTTAAATTGGCATTTAATAAAACTGCACCACTAAGATCGGCGAGTTGCAAATTGGCATCACTAAGATTTGCCCCTTCTAAATTAGCATCAATTAATTTTGCTTCCCGTAAATTGGTATAGCTTAAATTAGCATTGATTAATTCTGCTTGACTTAGATCGGCTTTTTCTAACGTGCAGCCTACCAGAATTGTATCTGTTAATTTGGCAGTTTTCAAGGTGGCAAGGGATAAATCTGCACCACTCAAATCACTAGAAATTAAAGATGCCCCGTGAAGATAAGCAGAAGGTAATTTAGCCCCGATTAAGTTAACGCGGTTTAAATTGGCGATCGCCAACTTAGTGCGCGTTAAATTTGCCTCTTCTAAATTTGCCCCTTCCAAATTAGCCCAATTAAAACTAGCATCTTGAAAAACCCCTCGACTCAAATTGGCTGCTGTTAAATTCGCCTTCACAAAACCTGCTTCCTTGAAATTGGCCTCTTGTAATTGAGCTTGAATCAAGTTAGCTCCGGCCAAATTAGTTGCCCTTGCATTAACATTGTTTAAGATTGCACTTTGAAAGTTACTATTTCTCAGATCGCTGAGAGTTAAAGTTGCGCGATCGAGGTTAGCACTGGTAAAAACTGCACCTCTCGCATCAGTGTTTTTTAAACTTGCTTGCTCTAAATTCGCACTGACAAAATTAGCACCACCCAAGAAACTACCGTCGAGTGTTGCTCGTCTTAAATCTGCTGCATATAGTCGTGCAAAAGCTAAATTTGTATTCTTTAAATTGGCTCGATTTAGGAATGCTTCGTCTAATCGCGCTGACGATAAATCTGCACCTTGTAAATTAGCACTATCTAAATTAGTGGAAGTTTTTTCCTCTTCTTTACCGATCGCCTGCAATTGTGCTAAACGTAGATTAGCCCCGACTAGATCGGCCAAAATTAATTGCGCCCCATTTAAGTTTGCCCGTTGCAAATTAGCACTTTGTAAATTTGCACGGTTTAAATTTGCCCCTTCTAAATTTGCATCTTGTAAATCTGCCCCAGCTAACTCAGCTTGGGAGAGTTGAGCCTCTCTCAAATCGCATTTCGGACAAGATTTCGTACTTAATAAACGAGCAACATGATCGGGATTAGCAGCATTAGCAGGAGAAACCAGAAAAATAGAGAAAACCAATAACAATAAACTCGATCGCATTTTATTTACCCTTTTGAACAAGATTAAATTAAACTGTTTCCCATTTCTGATTTCCGCATACTAATTAAACGGTTCAAAAATGCGATCGCTCGATGGCGCGTCGTTTAATAGCGATTGTACCCTTTGCACCCCGGCGCGATCGCCTTGTTGACGGTAAAGTTGAAGGGCGCGATTCCAGGCTTTAACCGCTTCTTCTTCCTGTCTTCTCTCTCTAAAAACTAAACCCAGTTTATAAAAAGGTTCCGGATTATTGGGAGCGAGTTGAGTTGCCAATCTATAGGCATTAGTAGCAGAAAGATAACTTTGTTGCTCGAAGAAAAAATCACCTACTTCGACTTGAATTGCCCAAGAATTAGCACCTGCTGTTGCCGCTCGAGCAAACATTGTTCTTGCTTCTGGAATCTGTCCTTGTTCTTGCAAAATTCGACCAATTTGTAGAGAAGCATTAGCATTATTAGGATTGAGTCTTTCTGCTCTTCGGAAAGCATTCAGAGCCGCATCGAGATCGCCATCAATTCCAGCGAGAAAAATTCCCAACTGTATCCACAATTGACTATTGCTAGAGTAGCGATCGACAGCGCGTTGCAACAGATCGATCGCCTCTCGATCGCGATTGAGTTCTAATAATGCCGTTGCCATAAACCCAAAAACGCTGCCATCTTCAGGGTTATTCCTAGCGACGCGATTATACACTTCTAGGGCGCGAGAATAATTGCCCTGGCGCATGAGAACAACCCCCAAACCCATATAACTATTGTTATTCGCCGGAGCGAGTTGGATGGCTCGCTCATAGGCGCGGGCGGCGTTGCGATTGTCCCCCATTTGCGCTAAACAGTAGGCATAGGCATAGTAAAAATCGGCATTGTTACCCTCGATCGCCAATGCCTGTTGATAGGCGCGAGAGGCTTCCCGATACTGTCCTTGCTGGGTTCGCAGATAGCCGATCCCCGCGTAAATTTTGCTATTACGGCGATCGTAATAAGCTGCTTGTTCGTAAACGGCGATCGCGCGATCGTAATCCCCAGCATCGATGAGATCTCGAGCTTGACGCAACAGAGCCTCGATTTGTTGATTTTGGGGTGAATACTGGGCGAGCATCGGGGCGGGATTAATAACAATAAATCCGGTAGAACACAACCCTGTAAACAGTGCGAAAATAATGCGAGAAATGATTGCTTTGCCCATTGGTTTTTAAAGTTGATAGTCAACAGTGAAGTGAATAACAGATAATAAGTAATTACCTAAGACCTCTTACTGATGACCTATTCAGCATTTTTTCGATACCATGCGATGGTGTTTTTCAAGCCTTCTTCAAAGCCAACTTCCGCAACAAAGCCAAATTTTTCCTGAGCGCGTTGAGTATCCAAACACCGTCGAGGTTGACCATTAGGTTGCTCGGTTTCCCAAATAATTTCGCCCTCAAACTCCATTAATTTACAAATGAGTTCTACGAGATCCCGAATCGAAATTTCTCGATTTGTTCCCAAATTCACCGGGGGAGATTCATTATATTTTTGTGTTGCCATGACAATTCCCCGTGCTGCATCGGTGGAGTAAAGAAATTCCCGCGTTGGGGAACCATCTCCCCAAACGGGCAAAATTTTCTCACCTTGTTTTTGTGCTTCGTAGACTTTGTGGATTAAAGCTGGAATTACATGAGAACTGCGAGGATCGAAATTATCTTCCGGTCCGTAGAGATTGACGGGGAGTAGATACACCCCATTAAATCCGTACTGCTGTCGATAGGATTCCAATTGAACCAAGAGGGCTTTTTTGGCAATGCCATAGGGGGCATTAGTTTCCTCCGGATAGCCATTCCAAAGGTCATCTTCCTTGAAAGGCACCGGAGTAAATTTGGGATAAGCGCAAATCGTCCCGACGCAGACAAATTTCTCAACCCCAGCTTTATGCGCTTCGTGAATTAACTGCGTTCCCATCATTAAGTTATCGTAGAACAACTCGGCGGGTTTTTCGCGGTTCAACCCGATCCCACCCACGTGAGCCGCTAAGTGAATGATGACATCTTGATTTTGTACGACCTGGTGACAAGCCTCCAAAGTACAGAGATCGAATTCTTGCGATCGCGGTACAAAGATTTTCTCTGGATTTGCCCCTGCTTGGTGCAGTTGCGCAATTACCTGCTTGCCTAAAAAACCCGCACCGCCGGTAACGACGATCCGTTTATCCTGTAAATCTAACATTGCGTTTTTCCCTCTCGTCAATTTCCCAGTCTAATCGACAGTCATGCCCCTATTTTGCCGGATATAGGCATTATCTTCCACTAATTTTTGTGCGATCGCATCGGTTTTATTCGGGGAAGAGAGTCCCAATGCCGCCAAATCTGCTTCTACCATTAAATACACTAATTCCGCAAAAGAAACAGAGGTTTCCCAACCTAAATTTTCCTTTGCTTTGCTACAATCGCCGATGAGCAAATCCACCTCTGCTGGGCGCAAATAGCGGGCATCAAATTTGACGTAATCTTTCCAGTTCAAATTAACGTAGTTAAAGGCCAAATCGAGAAACTCTTGAATAGAGTGAGTTTCATTCGTGGAGATCACGTAATCATCTGGGGTATCCTGTTGCAGCATCAGCCACATTGCCCGCACGTAGTCTTTGGCATAGCCCCAGTCTCGTTTAGAGTCTAAATTACCCAAATAGATGTCTTTTTGCTGTCCGGCGACAATACGAGCCACTGCCCGTGTAATTTTTCGCGTTACAAAAGTCTCTCCCCTGCGAGGACTTTCGTGATTAAATAAAATTCCGTTACAAGCAAAGAGATTATAGGATTCTCGATAATTAATGGTTTGCCAGTGAGCATAAACCTTCGCACAAGAGTAAGGACTGCGAGGATAGAAAGGCGTAGTTTCTTTTTGGGGGACATCCTGCACCTTACCAAACATTTCCGAAGAGCCAGCTTGATAGTAACGAACTTCGTTACCGGTGCGTTGTTGGTAATCCCGCACGGCTTCTAAGAGTCGTAGGGTTCCCATCGCTACAGAATCCACTGTATATTCAGGAGAATCGAAACTGACTCGGACATGAGATTGAGCGCCTAAATTGTAGATTTCATGGGGTTGAACTTCTTCGACGATGCGCCCCAAGGTCGTCCCGTCAGTGAGATCGCCGTAATGGAGAAAAAATTTCGCCCCTTCACTGTGAGGATCGACATAAATATGATCGATGCGATCGGTATTAAATGTCGAAGTTCGTCGGATAATTCCATGAACTTCATACCCTTTCTCAAGTAATAGTTCGCTTAAATAAGAACCATCTTGACCAGTAATTCCCGTAATTAGAGCCTTCTTTGCTTGCGTCATGCGTTTTCAGGTAACAATTAACACTTAACCGTTAACAATTCTAACCGATGCGCGATCGCCGATCGCAACTGAACAATTATAACTGGTTAAAAAATAACAGCCAAAAGCGTCCCACGATGCGCGATCGGTACGGGTTTGGTCTCCAAACCCTCTCCAAACCCTCCATTAGTAAGCTCCATTATTGCCAGGAAATAGAACAATTCCAACGGTTCTGAGAATAATAAACAGATCCAAAAACAGGCTGCGATAGCTGGCATAGTAAACATCAAGGTGAATGCGACGCTGATAGGGAAGGTCATTGCGTCCGGAAACTTGCCATAATCCCGTAATTCCCGGTTTAACGGTTAACACTTTGGCCATATAGCGCCCGTAATATTTTAATTCATCGGGGACGAGGGGACGCGGACCAACGACACTCATCTCTCCCTTTAACACATTCCAAAATTGAGGCAGTTCGTCTAAACTGGTCAAGCGCAAAAATTTGCCAATTTTGGTGATACGAGGGTCTTGCTTTAGTTTGTAGGTGTCCTCAAATTCTTGTTGCAATTCTGGAGAATGCTGAAATAATTCATCTAAAATTTCCTCAGCATTACAAACCATCGTTCTAAATTTGAGACAGGGAAAGGATCGATAGTTTTTACCCACTCGTTGCTGCACGTAAAAGATAGGACCTGGAGAAGTAACGGCAATTAAAAACGCCAAAATGAGATAAAGGGGACATCCTAGAATTAAAACGCTGAGAGAAAAACTAATATCAAAAAAGCGTTTAAATTTCTCACTATTAAAAATAAACAGCAAAATGCTCGTATTTTGCCGTCTGTTGGAGGGAGTGCGAGGCGATCGCGTTTTCCTCGTCACTTCTCCTTTGCTAGACCTTACTGGACTTTCAGCTGTCATTGTACTCCTCAAATTCACCACAAAGCCTTTCAGCGATTCGCGTTTTCCCATTCTTGACAGCAGCGATCGATAAAAGCAAGATACTGCTGAGAGAAAACTTGGGGGGTAAACCGTTCGGCGTTTTGGCGGCATATTTCCGGCTCGATTTTTCCTGGTAATTGGGTAAAAATCTTGACGGCTTCGACCAATGCCTCGGCGGTTTGGGGGGTAAAATGCAATCCCGTCCCCGTTTGGGGAAATTGTCGCACATCTCGGACCGTTTCCAATGCTCCCCCCTTACCATAAGCAATGACGGGAGTTCCGCACGCTTGTGCCTCAACAGGAGCAATTCCAAAGTCCTCGCAAGCGGCATAAACGAAGGCTTTGGCTTTGGCCATGTACTGTTCTACAACTGTATTTGGTTGCGATCCTAACACTTGAATATTATCGCGGGCTATGGCTTTAATACGGGTTAACTCGGTGCCATCACCAATGACTACGAGGGGGAGTTCTAATTGATTGAATGCTGCGACAATTAAAGCCACTTTTTTATAACTAACTAAACGGGAAACAACCAGATAAAAGTCTTCTTTTTGAGGAGAAAAAGAGAAGCGATCGCAGTCTACGGGAGGATAAATAACTTCGGCTTTGCGTCGGTAACAGCGCCAGATACGACGGGCTGTATATTGGGAGTTAGCGATAAAATAATCAACGCGGTTGGCGGAAATAACATCCCATTCTCGCAGGCGATGGAGAATATAGCGAGAGAATAAACCGGGAATTCCCTGTCCCATGGGGCTGCTGTGGAGGTAATCAAAGGTTAAATCCCAAGCGTAACGCATGGGGGTGTGACAGTAGCAGAGATGGAGTTGGTGGGGGCGGGTGAGGACTCCTTTGGCGACGGCGTGGGAAGAGGAGAGAATGAGATCGTATTCTCCTAGGTCCAGTTGTTCGATCGCGAAGGGAAGAAAGGGTAAATATTTTTGTACACCGTTGCGGGCGAGGGGAAAATGTTGTAGGAAGGTATGACCAATTTTGCGCCGGTATAAGTAACTCTCTGGGTTAACCGATTCAAAGTCAATTAAAGCATAGAGATCCGCTTCGACGTGCTGGAGAATTTCCTGTACGACTAATTCTGATCCTCCGGTTGCTTGGGGGGTTAACCATTCATGGACTAAGGCTGTTTTCATTCAGGATTTGTTTCTCGATCTCCAATACTTTAGCGCGACTTGAGGGGATAGGAAATTTTAAATTTAGGGAGAAGGGCGATCGCACTTCTCCCGAATCTCGCAGCATCAAAATATGAAGAGTTCAATAATGAAAACAAAGATAACTGTTACGATTAGGACTAACCCAAAATCCCTCTCAAATTCAACTCAAATCCCAATAATACATCTTCTCCCGATAAGTAACTAGGGGCTTCTAAAATCTCAACATCCCGATCTTGGCGATAAACTTCAACCCGATTATGTTGCGGATCGATCAACCATCCTAAACGCACTCCACATCTCATATATTCCTGCATTTTTTGCTGCAATACCGTCAAACTATCCGTTGCAGAACGTAACTCGATCGCCAAATCAGGAGCCAGAGGTAAAAATTGATTCGGTCGCAAATTTAACGCTTCAATTCTCTCTCGTTTTACCCATGACGCATCGGGAGAACGTTCTGCACCATTGGGGAGTTTATAACCGGTAGAAGAGTCGAATGTGAATCCAGTATCGTCATTTTCAGCCCAAAGCTCTAAACGAGCCGTTAATTTAGAATTACGATTACCACTAATCCATCCCGTTGGAGGCATAATAATCAATTCTCCTTCCACAGTTCGTTCTAATCTTAAATCGCGATTATCCTGACAGAGTTGAAAAAACTGCTCGTCTGTGAAGGAAGCGATCGCATTGATATTGAGGGTGACAGCATTCATTGCATTGCTAAGGAGATTAACTTTTTCCTACTGGTTCTCTGGTCTAAATTGTAGCGACTTCCTCCCCTGGTAACACAAATGACCCGCAACGGTGGCGATCGCGAACCCATTACCCCAGAAACCAACCTAGGAGACAAGTTCCTCAAGGCGGAAAACCCCTCGGGGAAGCATCACGCCAGCAAACTCCCCCGTAAGTTTGTCAATCTGCTGTATCGGGAATTTGTCGCTTTTTTTTCAGCCTAAACTTTGCTAGGCTGAATCTAAATCATTAATTATTGGTTTCTTTATTTTTCCCCATTAATAATTGATAATTGTTTAATGAGTCAAGCTGCAAGCGTCAAGTCCGAATCCAATCCGTCAAAGCGTTCAAAACTCTTAGTTTTGGACAATTTGCCAAACTTGCCAGGTGTTCAGGAATGTTCTCCTCGCGTGCAACAGAAAATTGACCTAATTTTGCTGGCTCTCGAAGCACTAGAGTTGGGGAGTTCAGAACATATGCTGGCTACTGCCCAAGAATTAGAATTACAAAGTATTATTGATAATCGTGTCACTTTATGGCGGTTGCGCTGTTCCAATCCTTGGCGGCGATCGCACAGCCGGGATTCTCTCACGGTGAATCAAGCCAAGGCCTTAACGATGATTGCCAGCTTTCGGGCGCGAAAACTGACGGTATTGATTCGCCAGTTACTCGTGGCACGTCAGCAAATTCAACAAAAGGGACTACCCTTAGAACAACATTTTCGCCTCTCTGAATATTTAGAACGCTTTCGGGCGCATTTTCGCGGTCGCATGAATTCTAAACGGGCGAAAGTTGCCTTTTATTTGTCCAGTGACGAACGATTGAATGATTTGGCCATGTCCTTGTTGGGGCAACTACTTTTCTGCACGGGGACGGCTGGAATGCAACGATTTTGGGTTAGTTTGTTTGATGGAGAAGTATTATGACAATTAAACGCCAGTATAATTTGCCCAATTGTCGGCTTGTTTTGGAAGGATTGGACAATGAGAATCTAGAAGGCAACCCGAGCGATCGCCGCCCCCTACTCTCGATTCTCGTTCATGCTGAATGTAGTTTTACGGGGATAGAACAGCCTCTATCGGGAGGAAAGGATTTTCTTTATAGTTTGGTTAAAGCGGTTAGTGCTTATGCTCAAGAATTCTTAAGCGGTATTCGCCACCCAGTGGAGTTAGAACATCCCAACGAAAGCGTGCGCTTATTAAAGGGAAATAATCCCGATATTCATCATCTCCTCTGGCAGCATAAATCTGAAGGGGATGATGCGGAAGAGTCGAAACCCTTACATTTCGATCTCAACACGATTCAACTTTTCGACCTCGTGGAAGCGGTGGATCAGTTATTTGCTGATACTCGGACTTTACCGGATTTGTCTCTTCATTTGATTCCGGTTAGCCGTCGCCATCGCAAAGCCGATATTCCTTTGACTAAGCGGGCAACACCGATGATAACGGGGATAGGCAGTTTGGCGATCGCCGCATCTTTGCTCTTTATACTGCCTATTCCCAAGGTGAAAGACCCAGAGGTTATCCAAGGGGAAACGAGCAGCGAGAACGCCCCAGAGGAGTCCCAGAGCGAACCATCTGCGCCACCTATCTCTCCAGAAGATTTACAAGCATTACTAACAGATGCTCCCAAAATTGAAGAACCGACGGAGATTAGTTTTCTGCAACGCTATCTGCGCCGAGAAATTGAAAACGCTTGGGACAATCGCGAGGCGATCCAGCAAAACCTCACTTATCAGATTACTGCTACTTTGGATGGCTCGATCATTGACTATGAACCTACGGGAGAAACCACTGAAGCCGAAACGGAATTAACTCCTCTTGCCAAATTGCGTTTTCTTCCCACGGAGGATGATATTGCCCAAAAAGAGGCGATCGCCGAGTTTGAGTTTACTTTCACCCGCAATGGTACAACCATCATTAGCCCCTTAGCTGGGCGCAAGGGTAATGCTACTTTAGGAGAACGCATTGAAGACCCCGAAATCTTGAGGAATCTGCGGGAAGCCATGAGGGAGAAATTACAGACTGCTTGGACTCCAGAAACCCCAGTTGTAGCGGATCTGCCTTTCCGTATTGGTGTCACGGAAACGGGGGAAATCGCCGATTATGAGTATTTGGATGGCAATGCTTACCTCTTACAGCAAGAAACCCCTTTGCCCAAATTACTCAATCCTCAAGCAGCAGGAATTGGCGAAAAAAACGGAACTGTTGTACCGCAAAAAGCCCTTGCTCAATTCCGCGTTGTTTTTCTCAAAAATGGCGCGATCGAACTAGGTACTTATTAGTTGTTTGTAATTGACCTACTCTCACCACTAAACCCTTGAGAGTTCTAGGGTCAGAATAACATTTTTTCACCTGCTGCTAATCCCTAATTTTCCTCCCCATTTAACTGTAAGAGAATTTTTCCTAATTCTTCGTTTAAGCGACCGTATTCAGTCCAATTTCCAGACTGCAAAGCCTCCTGTGCATTCTGATATGTTTCTAGGGCAGATTGAATCAAGGGAGAAGATTCAAGAGTATCTTTTCCAGCTTCATCCCCTGTTTGTAGTTGAGAAGTAACTGAAGAAGAAGAGCCAAAAAGTGCCGCTAAAGCAGATTTTAGGTCTTTTTCCATGACACTTTTTTGATCGTAAATTGCAATCACTCGTTTTAGTTCTGGTAATTGCCCTGTTTCTGCTCTTAAGTAAACTGGTTCGATATAAAGTAAAGAATCTTCAATGGGAATAATCAATAAATCTCCCCGAATAACTTTCGATCCTTTTTGACTCCATAAGGTCAATTGTTCGGAAATCGTGGTATTTTGATCGATTCTTGCTTCTTGCTGCATCGGTCCGAAAATAAGTTGCTGTTTAGAAAACTTATAGACCAAAATTTTACCATAGTTTTCTCCGTCGGAACGTGCAGCCATCCAAGCTACCATATTTGCTTTTTCAACAGGAGTAAAAGGTAAAACCAAGACAAATTCTTCTTGTTTGGATTGAGGAAGGCGCATGATCGCATAATAGGGATTCATGATCTCTTCTTTATCTTCATAAATTTGTTGAGGAACTGCCCACATATCTTCTCGATTATAAAATACTTCAGGGTTGGTCATGTGATAGGTTAGATACTTCGCTGCTTGAACTTGAAAAAGGTCGATGGGATAGCGAAAATGGCTGGCGATCGCGGTAGGAATTGCTTCTGAAGATTGAAAAAGATCGGGGAATATACGACGATAAGTGCTTAAGATTGGATCGTCTTCATCTATTGCCAAAAATTCTGGGATTCCGTCATAGGCATCGATCACAATTTTGACGGAATTGCGAATATAATTGAATCCTCCCGGAGAAGGTTCTGAATAAGGGTAGCGATCGCTAGTTGTATAAGCATCAATAATCCATTTTAAGCGTCCGTCAACAATAACGGGATAAGCATCTTGATCTAATGTTAGAAAAGGGACAATTCGCTGCACGCGATCGCGGATTTGGCGATGGTATAAAATGCGCGATTCGGGGGTAAAATACCCAGAGATGAGAATCTTTAAATTGCCGAAATGATAAGCATAAACGAGACGGTGAAAAAAGCTAGGAATAGCAACTCCACCCTGCCCTGAATAACGATTTGCGGCATTTTCCTGCCCGAAAGGATAATCAAATTCATCGGTACTCATGCCCGTGAAAATATAGCGATCGGTGTTTTCGCCATAATAAATTCTCGGTTGGTCAACGGTTAGATCGGTTTCTGAAATGGGAGGAATATCTTTGATTAATAATTGCGGTAAACCTTCTGGACTGACGCGATCGACTGGACTCATTACCAAACCGTAACCATGAGTATATTTTAAGCGTTGATTGACCCAGGTTTTACCTTGTGCGGGGACTTGGTTGTAGTCCAATTCTCGCAAGGAAAGCATCACTTGACGATAGGTTTTATCGAGGATGTAGCGATCAATATCGACACCCTGAAAATTATAATAAGGACGAATTTCTTGGAGTTCTTTATAGGTACTCAGGAGAGGTCGAGTATTCCACAAGCGAATATTATCTATAGTTGTCTTATTGTTTTCTAATGTTTGCAAATTCAAATTGGATTTAACGGCATAGAGTTGGGTTTGAATCTGATCTAATCCGTAGGCTTTCTGGGTATATTCAATATTATGCTCGATATAGGGTTTCTCTTTGGTCAGTTCATTGGGAGCAACGACTAATTGCTGTTCTAAGATGGGAATTAAGCCTTGAAATATAAGCGCAATGATGATATATATTCCTACGGAATATAAAGGCAAAGTTAAACGATTTTGACTGATGGAAAATAAGAAAATAGCAGCGAGAGTCAGTGCTAAAAAGCTCATTAAAACTAGAGCAATTTGGCGGGTGTGAACATCCGTATATCCGGTGCCAAAAACAACCCCTTCTGTGGAATAAAGAAGCTGATAGCGTTGTAACCAATAACTAAAAGCAATGAGGACGGCGATCGCAGATGATAAACTCAGCAAATGTGCTTTAACTTGACCCGCGCATAAATTGCTCCATCCCCGACGGCGATCGATGTTACCTTTAAGAACATAAATTGGAATAGAGAGGGCTAATGCACCTCCAAATAAAGCAAATAGTTCATTTCTCAAACTGATATAGAAAGGGAGTTGGAAAACATAAAAGCCAATATCGCGATCGTAAATGGGGTCTGCGATCGCAAAATCCGTCCTCCAAAGCAATTTTAAGACAGTTTCCCAAGTATCGGTATTGGCTGCAGCCGCAACTAAAGCGCAGAAAACAATGCTTGCAATGGCCAGAAAATTAACTAACCGATGTACCGCATCGGGAGGAATATCATAAGTATTACTCGCAGGTAAAGCCCGAAAATCTCTCTCCCGTGTTAAATGTAGGGCTAATCGATAATTAAAACCCAGAAAGAGCAGAAAGAGCAGAAAAAAGAAGAGCCAAGACAGCGATCGCCCTAACAACAGCGTCCAAAATACTTCACTAAACCCAACAGCTTCAAACCACCATAACTCTGTCAAAGCATGGGCGATCGGGTTTAAGCCAATCAAGACAATTAAAGCTAGAAAGAGCAGTAAACCTCTTATCCTTAAGCCCCTCTTATTCCCTTTATTCCCCTGCAAACGTTCCACCGCAACTTGACCCCTTTACAATTCACCATCTCCATTGTGGGCTAAATCGAGAAGAAATGATGATTTATTAAGTTATGAGTTATGAGTTATGATTTATGAGTTATTAGTTATGATTTATGACTTTTAACTGATCTGATTGCTCGATCTGGGGAATCTTGAAGATATAACGATAACTTCCTGCTCGGGATTCTTCTAAAGAAATCCAGCCTCCGTGCATTTCCAGTAAATGACAGCCTAATAATAAGCCCAGAGTTTCTCGTCCTCCTTCCTCAGTAGATTGACGATCGCGCTTATAAGTTTGTAGCGTTTCTATGAGCAACTGTAGAGTTTGTTGAGGCGATCGCCGATTCTGCTCTGGAATTACTGTAGCCCGCATCCCCTCATCCTGCCAACAGGGGTGAGAAGTCCACAGAGAAATATTAAGAACCGGTAAAGGGTGAATGGGGTCTTCAATTTTGCGACAGATGTGAACGTGAATCTCACTTCCCTCATGGGAGGCATAAATCAGACTGTAACAAAAATAATAAAGTGCTTGACGGAGCTTTTCTTTATCCAGTAACCAGATACGATTACCAGGTTCAACGGACATTTGCAAGGTTTGTTGCTGTTGTTGAGCCAGGGATTGTAAATTATTAAGAGACTGCTGACAGAGCATCTCAACATCCACAGGAGCCAGTTGTAATTGGTTGTTGTTTTGGTCTAAAACTGCCAAAGCCAGCATTTCTTCCACCACAGAAAGCAACTCTTGACCGCTAGTGTGAATGATTTCCAGATATTCTTTTTGCTTGTCAGTCAATGGCCCGTAAATTTCTTGTTCTAAGACCCGAGCCATGCCCATCACTGATGTTAGCGGATTTCGTAAATTTTCCGTTAGTCCGACCAATAACCGAACTTTAAGGAGATGAATTGATTCATCGCCATCTTGGCCATTATCTTTACCATTCGGAAATTTGGGTGCGGGGGAAGCGATCGCCGTGGGAATATGATAGGTAGGGACATGAAAGTGAGAAGTGATCGATTGCCCCATCAAGCCTTCATATTCGCTCATACACCAGCGTGCAGTCAGAGTTAAAAAATCAATATCGCGATCGCTAAAGTCATAGGGTTCTAAATTCAGGACGGCGATCGCCCCGATACATCCCCCCGATCGCGAGATCAACGGAGCGCCCAAATAAGCGCGGATGCCATAATGTTGAAATAATAAACTACGAGCAAAAACAGGATGACAGGAAACATTGGCAATCACTAAAGGACTGGCAGCATCAATCACATACTGGCACAAGGATTCTGGGCGAGATAATTTGCGAAGAGTAGCCAGATCGTTCATCAAACCCAATTGCGATAATCCTAGAGCGGATTTAAGCCATAATTCGTCCTTCACTTGAATGCAGACAAAACAAATCGGCATCTGGGGAAAACGCTGAGATCCTAACCCAGTGTCCTCATGGAGAGAACGACCCCCCAGAAAACGAGCCGCAGTTTGCACAGCTTCATCAAAAACGGGAATGGTATCGGAATTGAGTAATCTCAACTGTTCTAACCTCTGCAATCGTTGTTTTTCCCGTTCTTCCGGTGTCAAACCGTCCAAACGGCAAAAGAGACGATTTTGATAGGCGATGGGACGGCGATCGCTTTGATCCATGACAGTTTTTAGTTAGGTGGTGAAAGAAAATGAGCCTCGATAACAAGACAAAATCTTTTCTTCTCTATATTTTTCCCGCGATCGCGCATCCAATAAACAACAAGGGATAGAATTGATAGATTAGATCCGTTCGATCTGCCGTTGCACTCGGAGGACAATTATCAATCGGAGAAAGAAAAATAGGAGGGGAATTTCTCTGACCTATCTTGCCCTCATCCGCTAATTTCAAGGTATCATGGCAAAATAGGTTGCGAGTAGGGGTTTGGTCGCCAAACCCTCTTAACAAACAGGATGGGGCATCGTAGGGGTTTGGTCGCCAAACCCTCTTAACAAACAGGATAGGGCATCGTAGGGGTTTGGTCGCCAAACCCTCTCGTCACAAAAAAAAGGAACGAGTTATTCCTGAATTAGAGAAATTGTGGCTGTATCAAACAAAAGTTCAATCCCTAGCAATTCTCGGATGTTTTCCCCATCCCCACTCATTAATTATGTCAAGTTTTGAGATTGCCAATTATGTAACCTTGGATGCTCTACCCCGTATTTGCACTGAGGCAGCAAAGATAAATCCTCGGGTTTCGGACTGTCAATCTGTAGAGGACAAGGCGCTTATGAAACCGATTGTATCCTCCACTATTCGAGTGGGAATTTTGTCTGTAGATTGGGAAGATTTGGATTGGGGTTGGCAACAGGATAATGCACTCGCTAGGGTCGCGATCGCCACGGCGATCGCCGAAATTAATCAAAATGGCGGCATTTTGGGTCAAGCGATCGAAGTGATTGAAGCGCAGGAAATTGGCGATCGCGAAACATTACAACAACAAGCACGAATCTTGTTGGAAGATGCAACAGTAAAAACAATTTTTAGTTGGGGTATCCCAGAGGGGTTGCGCCAAGAACTTTTTTCTCTTGTAGAAGCCTCTAATACTTTATTATGGTACGCCGATCGCAATCTGGGAGCCGAAACCTTCTCTCGCATTTTTTATACGGGAACTTGTCCCAACCAACGGGTGGAAGCGGCGATCGCCTGGTTGCAAGCCACAGGGAAACAGAAGTGTTATTTAATCAACTCCTCAGATATTCTCTCTCAACAAATTGGCGCTATTTTTGCCCAACAATGGCAAGACTCGGGACAACAGCAAGGAGAATTGGCGATCGCAACGGTAGACGAAAATACGAACTGGGAACAACTCTTAGCGGCGATCGCCCGAGAAGAACCCGATCTGATTATTGATACTTGCGGTGCTGAGAGTTATTATCTCTACGAAACGGGTTTGGAAGAGGGTTTGGAGACCAATAAAGGGGAGGGTTTGGAGACCAAACCCCTACGGGAAAAAACAGCGATTCTTGCTCTTAATCTGACCCTGACGGATATTGAAAATTTAGGCGAAAGCAAAGCAGGTCACTATTTCCTTAATGCTTATTTTCCCCATTCAGAGGCGATCGCGCCCTTTGTCCCCACCAACGAAATTGCGGCGGCAGCCTACACCCAAGTATACCTTTGGAAACAAGCAGTAGAAACAGCAGGGTCTTTTCAAATCCATCGCGTACAAGCTGCGGCGATCGGGCAAACCTTCCAAGAAGCAGCAGGAAGCGTGCGTCTGAACCCCAATCAATATCTTGCCCGTCCCATGCTGATCGCAAGCTATAGCGATGGCGAATTCACCCTAGTCTATCAAAGCGATCGCCCCATTAATCCCCTCCCGTGGCTAGGGTATCAGGCAACAGGCAACAGGCCAGAAACAGACAGCAGCCTCGATCCCCTTGTTGCTGAATTAGAAGGGGAAAGAACGAGACGAAAAGCGATCGAAATAGCCCTACAAGACTATTGGAGCGAACTTCGCGCCCTTTTTGATGCCACCAGCGATGCGATCGTTGTCACTAATGCCCGAGGTTGTTATTTAAGGGTTGCACCTACTCAACCCCTACCGCAATTTTCCCCAGATTTGATCGGCAAAACTCTACATGAAGTTTTTCCCCCAGAACAAGCCGATCGCTTTCTGGATTATATTCATGCAGCCCTAACCGAAAAACATCCTGTTCAATTTGAGTATCAATGGGAAGAGGCATGGTTTTCCGCCGTTATCTCCCCCATCAACAACCATGAAGCAATTTGGATCGTGCGGGATATCAGCCAACGAAAACAGATTGAATGGGAAAGAGAACAAGCCCTCCTCGAACTCGAACAGCAATTTCAAGAAAGAACCATCGCTTTGAGAGATACCAGCGATCGCCTAGTGGGGGAAATTGTCGAACGTCAACAAGCTGAAAATGCCCTAGATGCTGCCCAAGACCAACTCCAAGCGATTTTAGATACAGTTCCTGGCATTGTCTCCTGGATTAGTTCCGATCTGCGCTATTTGGGAGTCAATCATCACCTCGCTAGAATGTTTAATCTCGAACCCGAAGCCTTTGTCGGGCAAGATATCGGCTTTTTAAATGCCAGTGAAGAATTCATCGGTTTCATTCGCGACTTTTTTGACGGGGAAGCAACCGAAGCCTATCGCGAAATCACTTCCCACGTGCAAGGGCGATCGGGAACCTATTTAATTGTCGTCCAAAAATACAATCGTGGGCAAGCCGCCTTTACCGTTGGCATTGATATTACCAAGCGCCAAGAGGCGATCAATGCCCTCGCCCGTTCTAAAGCGCAATTACAGGCGGTTTTAGAAGCCGTACCGGGGATTGTTTCTTGGATTAGTTCCGATCTGCGCTATTTGGGAGTCAATCGCCATTTAGCCAAAACCTTCGATCTTTCCCCCGAAGACTTCGTGGGCAAAAATATTGGTTTTCTCGAAGCCAGTGATGATTTTAACCAATTCGTGCAGGAATTTTTTGCGGCCCCCGAACAAGATAATTTTCGAGAAGTCGAGACCATCGTAGATGGGGAAACCCGCAATTATCTTATTGCGGCACAAAAATATGATAACGGTGCGGCGGCCTTTACCGTCGGTATTGATGTCACCGATCGCCAACGGGCGATCGAAGATTTACACTTTACCAAAGACCAACTCCAAGCAGTATTAGAAGCCGTACCGGGGATTGTTTCCTGGATTAGTTCCGATTTACGCTATTTGGGAGTCAATCGCCATTTAGCCAACACCTTCAACCTTCCCGTAGAAGCCTTTGCGGGGAAAAGTTTAGGTTTCCTGCAAGCCAGTGAAGACTTTAATGAATTTGTCGCCAACTTTTTTGCCAGTCCAGAACAAGATAACTTCCGGGAAGTCGAGGCGATCGTCGATGGAAAACCCCACAATTATCTCATTGCCGCGCAAAAATACGATGAAGGAAGAGCCGCCTTTACCGTCGGTATTGATGTCACCGATCGCCAGCAAGCCTTAGAAGCCCTACAAAAAGCAGAAGAAAAATATCGCACCATCTTTGAAAATGCCGTCGAAGGCATCTTCCAAACCACCCCCGACGGTCGCTATCTCAGCGCTAACCCCGCTTTAGCAAGAATTTACGGCTATGATTCCCCAGAAGACCTCATGGCTAATCTCGACAACTTAGAAGAACGATTATATGTGGAACCCCAACGCCGTCGCATTTTTATTCATTCCATCGAAACTGAGGGGGGTGTTATCGGCTTTGAAGCACAAGTGCGTCGTCGCGATGGACAACTGCGCTGGATTTCCGAAAATGCTCGGGCGGTAAAGGATAAAAATGGTAAAATTATCTACTATGAAGGAACCGTTGAAGACATTACCGATCGCAAAGAAGCAGAAGAAAAACTCAGAAAACTGAATGAAGAACTAGAAACGCGAGTCCAGCAACGCACGAACGAATTGCAACAATTAAACTTGCAATTATTACTGGAAATTGGCGAACGGGAACGGATTGAATCTGCCTTGCGAACCTCAGAGGCAGAACTAAAAGCCTTATTTGCCGCCATGACAGATATTATTACAGTCTTTGACGGGGAAGGCCACTACGTCAAAATTGTTACTACCAATTCAGAAACTATTTATAGCCCTAAATTAAAGTTGTTAGGTAAAAGCGTCTGGGAAGTTTTACCCCCAGAACAAGCACAAATCTTTATCGATCATATCCAGCAAGCCTTAAAAACCGGAGAAACGGTTTATATGGAATACAGTTTGGAAAGCAATCCTTTTGTGGATGTTTCCCTGCACAATAAAACGGCGTGGTTTTCTGCCAGTGTTTCCCCTCTACCCAATAATTGCGCGATCTGGGTGGCACGGAATATTACCAAACGCAAACAGATGCAGCTAAAAGTAGAAAAGGCTGAGGAAAAATACCGCAGTATTTTTGAAAATGCGGCGGAAGGAATATTCCAATCTACTCGGGACGGGCGTTACATCAGTGCTAATCCTGCCTTAGTTGCGATGTTCGGTTATGATTCGTTTGCAGAGATGGCGGCTTTATTGTCCCATATCGATCTCAGCTATATCGAACCCAAATTGCGCCAGCAATTCCGGGAACAACTCGAACGCCAAGGGGCGATTTCTGGGTTTAAGGCACAGGTCAAACGCAAAGATGGTCGCGTGATTTGGACTTCTGAAAATGCTCGAGTGGTGCGGGATAGCGATGGAAATATCCTTTATTATGAAGGTACCGTTGCCGACATTACCAAGGAAAAGGAAGCAGAAGATGCTTTACGCATAGAAAGAGAAAAATCAGACCGCTTGCTGTTAAATATTTTACCGAAGGCGATCGCCGAACGTCTCAAGCAAAATGAGAAATCCATCGCGGATCGCTACGATCACGTTTCTATTTTGTTTGCAGATATCGTTGATTTTACCTCCCTCTCGGCCAAAATGCCACCGACGGATTTGGTGGATTTACTCAATGAGATGTTTTCTGCTTTTGATAAGTTAACCACCTGGCATAATTTGGAGAAAATCAAGACTATTGGGGATTCCTATATGGTGGCCGGGGGACTCCTGAATACGGCGGCCAATCATGCTGAGGCGATCGCAGATTTAGCGTTAGATATGCAGCTTGCTATTTCTAAATTCCGTCAAGAGGACGGTCAACCTTTCCAAGTTCGTATTGGCATCAATACGGGACCTGTGGTTGCAGGAGTAATTGGCATTAACAAATTTATTTACGACCTCTGGGGAGATACGGTGAATGTCGCTTCTCGCATGGAATCTCAAGGTAAGCCGAACGCGATTCAAGTTACAAAAGATACTTATGAATTAATTAAAGATAAGTTCTTTTTTGAGAAAGAGGAAGAAATTACCGTTAAAGGCAAGGGGAAAATGAAAATCTATATTTTACAAGGGCGACTCTAACTGGGGATATTTGCTGTTCCTCCTATTCCTATGAGGATTTAACCATTATTAATCCCAATTTGCCCCCAAAAATACCCAAAAATAGAGGGTTTAAAAGACACCTATCTCGATATCATACAATTCCCGAACTCAGATTAAATTTAATAATTGAAAACCGATAAAAGTTAGCCAACCACTGCTTAATAATAACACAGGAACGCACCAAGCCGCGATCGCCTCTGGAAAACCGCTAATTTTAACCATGCCGTGATAAAGGGTCAAAATCAGATGAGAACTGGTAAATAAGGTGAGAATTACCATCACTTCCCCTCCGAAATGAGTTGCAATTCCACTCATTACGGCCAAGAATCCTAGGGGAATTAAAGTTATTCCTGCGACAAAAATATCTGCGGCAAAATCACCGGAAATGCGAAATAAAAAACGGAGAAGAAAACCAAATAGTGCTAAACTGATAAAAGGGATAATGCCAACAAAAATGAAAAGAAAACTAGATAATCCCAGCAATTTTTGCCAGCCCCAATCAATACCCACCAGAAAAGCAATATTGGCGATCGCCGCGCAGAAAAGACTGAGGGCGATCGCTTCTCTCGCGGGCAAGTTACTATAAGCATTAATTCCACCCTGACTGGGATTAATAATAATCTCCCAAGCTGCCAAAATGAGGTGCTGAATTTCAGAAAGTTCCTGATTAAATTCCCCTTGATAATCTTTTTCATCGAGGCGAGATAGAGTCTCTTGTGCTAATTGATAACCACTGCGATCGCCTTGTTCTTGGAATAATGTTGCGGCTTGTTCTAAATTTTGTTCTGCGGTAAAATGTTCCTGTAAATCGCGATTTGCGACACCGCGATAATAATAAGCCGTTGCAAAATGAGGATCGCAACTAATGGCGCGATCGTAGGATTCAATAGAGGATTGGATGTAACCCAAACGATACCGCGATCGCCCTTGATAATAATAAGCCTCCGCACAATTCGGGAAAAATTGTAAGATTTGCCGACAATTTCCTAGAACCAGGCGATCGTCTTTTAAGGTATAATAAATCTCTCCTCGTTTGAGATATGCTTCCAGAAAACGAGGACTTAAATTAATGGCTTGATTGTAGCTGGCGATCGCCCCTTGATAATCCTTTTGAATGGCTTTTTCAATTCCTTGCAGATAAAAATCCCATTCACTTTCCTGTTGCTTCTTTTCTGCTTCTGGGGGTACACCTAATTGGCGATCGTAGTTTTGTCTTTGTTGGCGATCGCAGAGAACTTCATAAGCTGCAAGAATCTGTTTAAATTGTTCGGAAGCCTCGGAATTGTTGGGATTAAAATCGGGATGATAGAGACGGGCAAGATGACGAAACGCTGTTTTTATTTCCTTTGAGGTAGCGTTTGGAAAAATATTTAAAATTTCATAATAGGTTTTCCGATCTGTCATTTTTTTTGATAATATTAGAGGGTTTGGAGACCAAACCCCTACCGTTTCGAGACCAAACTTGGAGGGTTTGGAGACCAAACCCCTACGGTTAACGACGCAACTTTGCTTGTTTTCCTAACTCAGCAAATTCATTGCGCCAGTAGTCACTCTCCGGTAAACCATTAGCCTTAAGATCGGCAATGATATCCTCCCAACGCTTCGATTTTTTAGCTTGCTGCATGGCTTCATAACGTTCTTTAACGATCCTCCATTGAATAATCGCATTTTGTGCATCGCGATAAACAGAACTATCGGTTTGAATCTCTTCAGCGAGGGCGATCGCCCCTTGTAAATCTCCTGTTTCCATGAGGGAAAATGCAGCTTGTAAAATATCTTCTCCTTCATCCCCCGTAATTTTAGCAGGAGATGAAGCACGTTCAATAAAGGAAGGAGATGCACATTGCAAATAATTCCTAGAAACCCAACCTTGAATGGGATTGCTAATTTCTACCCAATTCCCATCTTCAAGTCCAGTCAAAATAGCCCGTTCTCCTCGCACCATACCACCAATTTTCTCTCCATTTGGTCGAGTGCGAATATTGAGTCCAAATTCTGATTGAACAGTACAAGAATTAGTCGGTATCTTATCTGTAGCAGAGGTTTCCAGGGCATTCCCTGCTTTTTTATTCTGGGAAGGAACTGTTTTCCTAGTAACGGAAGATTGAGGGGATTTTCGTAAAGCGAGGGTGACAACAAAGGAAAAGGAAAACATAACAGTTACTAAAAATGCCAATAAGATAAAAATCCCGAGGGAATTTTGCCCTGGTTTCTTACGTTTTTGAGATTTGGGCGGTTTTTTGACCCGTCGGCGACGGAGGATAGGTGTCGGCGAACTATTACTGGCGATCGCTTCGCCATTGAGAGGCAGTTGATAACGAGAAACTGGGGCGATGGGGGGGAGTTCCGTATGCGATCGCGGAATCTGAATTTGTTCGATGGTTTTGAGGACTTCTCGGGCAGACTGATAGCGATCTTGAAACCGATAGGCTACCATGCGACTGAGGACAGCAGCAAAAGCGGGACTACAGATATTTTTCGGCCAGATAATTTCTCCGGTTTGGGTATCGTACTGAAAAAATTGAGGATGAAACCCAATTAAGGCTTGGATCGCGATCACACCAAGGGAATAAATATCGCTACTTAAGTAATAATGTCCTTGGCGTTGTTCGATCGCCATATAACCAGGGGTCCCAATGGCCACAGTTTCGACAGCATTGGCTGCCAAGGTTTTTTGCAGGTAAATTTGTTTAAGACTGCCAAAATCCACTAAAACTAACTTATTATCCTGCTGACGACGGAGAATATTATCGGGTTTAATGTCGCGATGAATCACCCCTTGGCTGTGAATAAAATCCAAGAGGGGTAAAATTTCCCGCAGAAACTCGAAAACTTGACTTTCACTCCAGCGATCGCCGGCAATAATTTCTTTACTGAAAGGATAACCTTCTACATAATCTTGCACCACAAAAAAATCCCCCGAGGCTTCAAAATAACTCAACAAACAGGGAATTTGAGGATGGGTTCCCAACTGTTCTAATGTTTCTGCTGCTTGAGAAAACAACTGTTGGGCGATCGCCATTGCTTGGGGATCTCGACTCGCGGGTTGCAGTTGCTTGACCGTACAAAGAATCTTATCGGCATGGTGGGTATCTCGTGCCAAATAAGTTCGACCGAATCCTCCCGATCCTAAAATAGAGATAATTTGATAACGTTCGTTGAGAATCTGGCCTAGCATGAGATAGCGCGATCGCGATAATTCGTTATTAATTTTAATACTTTAACTGCCGCACTTTTAAGAATTAAAATAGCAATATCTAATACACTCGCGCTGCTGCGGAATTTACTAGGGGATAGGGGTTCGGGCAATGTGGTTCTCCTGCAATCAGGCCGATAATTCTAGCATTTTTTGTATAGGCTTCAATGCTGCTGCTTGAATCTCTGGGGGCAAAATGATTTCTGGGGTTTTATTTTTCATCGCCAAATAGAGTTTTTCTAAAGTATTTAAGCGCATATGAGGGCATTCATTACAAGCACAATTGTTCATTGCAGGTGCAGGAATATATTCTTTTGCAGGTGTTGCTTTTTTCATTTGGTGAATAATACCTGGTTCCGTTGCCACAATGTATTTTTTACTCTCATTATTTTGGGTATATTTTAAAAGGGCTGTAGTCGAACCAATGTAACTCGCGTGTTTCAATACTTGCGGTTCGCATTCGGGATGGGCAATAAATTCAGCTTCTGGATGTTCTATTTTTAACTGTACAATCTTTTTTTCAGAGAATGTTTCGTGAACGATACAACTTCCTTGCCATAGCAGCAAATTCCGTCCAGTTTGTTCCATGACATAACGCCCTA
The DNA here is from genome assembly GCF_016888125.1 of Spirulina sp. CCY15215. Lineage (GTDB taxonomy): Bacteria > Cyanobacteriota > Cyanobacteriia > Cyanobacteriales > Spirulinaceae > CCY15215. The sequence goes on along the minus strand of NZ_JACSWA010000250.1, from coordinate 8,114 downwards.
AATTTTTGTCGGGAGCAAAAATAATGGGGCGATCTTCGGGAATTTGCTGAACAATTTTGACGGCATTAGAACTGGTACAAATAATGTCGCTCATTGCCTTAATTTCGGCGGTACAATTAATATAAGAGATAACAATACAATCAGGATGTGCGGCTTTAAAGGCAGCAAATTCTAGAGGAGGACAACTATCTGCCAGAGAGCAACCTGCCTCTAAATCTGGCAATAATACCAGTTTATTCGGGTTGAGAATTTTAGCAGTTTCTGCCATAAAATGAACCCCAGCAAAGACAATGACATCGGCATTTGTTGCGGCTGCTTTTTGAGCCAAACCGAGGGAATCGCCGATATAGTCAGCAATATCTTGAATGTCTGAATCTTGATAGTAATGTGCTAAAATAATTGCATTCAGTTCCTTTTTCAGCACTTCAATGGCGGCAAAAAGATCGTTAGGAAATGCGGCTTGATGGGTGGGATTTTCTGCGATCGCGGTGGCAAACATTGGCATTAGACTCCTGTATTATTGATTTGTATAGTAATTTTTAGTGTGTTAATTATTAGGACTTAGGCAGCATTATTCTTGAATATTAACTCTCTAAAAGCGTGTTTAATATTATTCAACTTCCAAAGCGCGATCACTCAAAATGCGATCGCCTAATATCATTTGTACTTTCCAGGTGCCAAGGGAAGAAAGAGAACTAAACTGATAGCGACAGTAAGTATTCCAGACCTGCGTATCGATCGCGCGAGTTCGATAACGATTTTGATGAGCAATTCGACCCGATGGATCGTACCAATTACATTGTAGCGCAAGAGGTTGACCCAGAGGCGATCGTTCTAGGGTAACGCGATAGAAAACTTCAGGATTATCTTGCCGTCTAACGCGCTCTAAATTGCCTCTATTATCAGATATAAGCGTAATTCTATCTTGATAGACTACAACCCGATCTAAGGCTTGTTGGCGACTGTAGAAAGAGACAAAGAAAACTGCGATCGTAATAACTAAAGCCCCCATAATACTAAATCCAATCCAACGATAGCGAACTTGACTATCCTTGAGGGCTTTGCGTCGCGAAACCTGTCGCATCGCTTCATCCAGTAACTCTGAAGGAAGATTCAACTCTCGTAAAATCCCCTCAACCTCCTCGCGATCGAGTTCATCTTCTGCGCGATCGCTTAACCGTTGAATTTCTCTAAGTAGTTGGTCGAGTTGTTCTCGGGTAAATTTCTTACTCATAAAAAAAGAAAAAAGAGAACTGAGAATTGGTAAGAATGGGCGGGGTGAATTCTCAATATTTTTAGAGTTCTATCAGTATACCCTGCCCACCCTACCGCCAATTTTTTTGCCAAACTGAGATACACCCGTTTCTGTATCCTCTGTAATGGCTCTCGCTTTTAGTTCTGCGCTACCCCATCTTCCCGTGCTGCCTTTTGTACCGCCGCAGCCACCGCAGGAGCAACACGCTCGTCAAACACGGAAGGAACGATATGTTCCTTATTTAAGTCTTGAAGAGAAACCAGAGATGCGATCGCGCTGGCCGCCTCCAAATACATTTTCGCCGTAAAAGTTTTTGCGCGACAATCTAATGCCCCGCGAAAGATCCCCGGAAACGCCAAAACATTGTTAATCTGATTAGGATAATCGCTGCGTCCAGTGGCAATAACCGCCGCATCATTTTGAATTAACTCCGGTTGAATTTCCGGGATCGGATTAGCCATAGCAAAAACGATCGCATCTTTAGCCATTGTCTTCACCATCTCCTGTGTTAAAACCCCTGGTACACTGACCCCAACAAAGACATCCGCACCTTTAACCGCATCTACAAGGCTTCCCGACTCATCCACCGCAAACTCTTGTTTTTGTGGAGTCAGCTTCCCTCGTTGGGTAGAAATAATCCCCTGAGAGTCGCACATGATGAAATTCTTTGCCCCCGCTTGACGCAAGAGACGGGCGATCGCCACCCCAGCAGCCCCGGCACCATTAAAGACAATTTTCACGCCATCAATAGGCTTCTGCACCAGTTTCAGAGCATTATACAAAGCAGCTAGAGTCACAATCGCCGTACCGTGTTGGTCATCGTGGAAAATAGGAATATCCATTTCTTCCCGCAACCGCTTCTCGATTTCAAAACAGCGCGGGGCGCTAATATCTTCTAAATTCACCCCGCCAAAAACTGGAGCGATATTTTTCACGGTTTCGATGATTTTTTCCACATCTTGGGTCGCCAAACAGATCGGGAAAGCATTGATATGGGCAAACTCTTTAAAAAGCATCGCCTTCCCTTCCATCACCGGTAAAGCCGCTTCTGGACCCAAATTACCCAGCCCCAACACCGCACTACCATCGGAGACGATCGCCACCATATTACTTTTCACAGTGAGGGAAAAAACTTGTTCAGGATCTTCCGCGATCGCCTTGGAAATGCGACCCACTCCAGGAGTATAGGCCATCGCCAAATCCGATTGCGCCGTCAAACCAATGCGGCTAATAATATGAATTTTGCCCCCGCGATGGAGGTCAAAGGTGCGATCGGACACCTTCACGATTTTAACCTCCGCAAGTTCCGTAATCGCCCCGGTAATTTTCTCCGCGTGTTCCTCACTCGAGGCATCCACGACAAACTCTCGCACGGACAATTTGCGCGTTTGTTCCACCAAATTGATTTGACCGAGATTACCGCCATTCATGGCGATCGCTCGGGTTACTTCCGCCAATCTTCCCGGTTCATTAGGAAGTTCGACGCGAATCGTTAGACTAAAGCTAGGATTGGGGGTTAATTGGGTCATTACTTCATTTCTCGTTAGAATGAACTCAAATTTTACCTTGCTATCTCAGTCTAACCACGAGAGAAACATTGATGTCAGCATTACAAGATTTTTAGTCCCCAGGGTTTCCAAGGAAGATTCGCGATCGCATTACCCTGATGGAAGGCGATCGTCCTGACGATTTAGCCAGAGAAATTCCAAGATTCCGTTAAAATATCTGAGAGAATTCATAATCTAGAACTTAGCAGCCCATTTCTCCTATTTATTAAGGATTGTTACCCATGTCCAATCGCTCTACTCTCACGACCCTTTTTACTGCCGCTTTACTGTCTTTAGTGGCAGGATGCGATACCTTAAGCGCCCTTAATCCCTTTGGCGGTGGTGCAGAAGAAGTTCCTCTTCCCATCCCCGCCGCCGTAGCCCCCGCAGATCCAGCCGCAGCCCCAGATCCAGCCGCAGCCCCAGATCCAGCCGCAGCCCCTACCGCACAAGCACCGGCACAAGCTCCCCCCGCCCCACCCAATGTACCCCCATCCCAAACTCCTTTTCGCGATGCAGTTAATAAGGCAATGGAAGCTGCTAATGCAGTCCAAACCGCTAAAACTTCAGCAGAGTGGCAAAATATTGTAACGCTTTGGCAAACGTCGATCGCCCTCATGCAACAAGTCCCTGAAGGAGATGCCAATCGTGCAGTTGCCCAACAAAAAGTAACAGAATACACAGAATATCTTCAGTACGCCCAGCAGAATGCGACACCTTAAAAATGATTAGTCGGTGAAGCAGTGGCGATCGAGAAAGCCGAAACCCTTTCCACACCAAACATTTTGCGGGATTTTTGAGGATGGGGAAGATATTTCCCCAATATTTTTTTTTATAAATCTGGCCAATTGGGTTAATTGTTTGTTATAGTGATAAAGGCGACGCGGGATAGAGCAGCCTGGTAGCTCGTCGGGCTCATAACCCGAAGGTCGGTGGTTCAAATCCATCTCCCGCCATAATTTCCAAGAATCTTCAAAACTCGTTATTTAATCTTGCTCACCTTTGCGCGGTATAGTAGATTATGATCGCGATCGCAGTAGCCGATATAACGAACTTTGACTATTTCTCCTATTTCTCCAATTTCTGCACTTCCTGCACTTCCTTCCATAAGTTGATGCCATTGGGGATCGTAAGGGATTTCTTCTCCCACTGAGGCGATCGCCCTTAAACCCCATGCTTCGATTAAGGCTTCAATAGGTTTTATTAATGGCAATAAACGTATTGCGGGGAGTTGGGGATTTTTCTGTACTGCGATCGCGGCTGTTGGCCATTGTAGCAACCATGATTCGATGATTTGTAAACACTCGCGTTGAAAGTCTTGTTTGAGGGTTTCTTGTTGGCGATCGAGTAGTTGGTGTAGGCGATCGCATTCCCGTTGCAGATTGATGTTTGCGTTTGCACTGCGATCGGTGAGAGAGGGGGAAAATTCGGCAATAAGCTGGGTGAGGGGGATCTGCAATGCTTTTGCTAATTTCTCCAGATTTTCAACTCGCATTTTCGCAATATTTCCACGTCGTAATTGTCGTATTTGCCATTCTGAAACTTGTGCAAGATGAATTAATTGTTTAAAGCTGGGAATATTGGCTTGCTGCATCAATTTTTGCAAGTGTTGGCTTTGTTGATTCATAGTTGGTATCCATTGATGTCAGGTCTTTGATTTTTGCTCAGTCGTCTTTGTCGTCCCTCGTACGTTTCATAGCGAATTTCGATTCTAGCCAATTTTTCTTGATTTGAAAATGTAACTGATTTATTTTGTTCTGGGAACTCCCAAATAGTAAGTTTTTCAACTAATCGATCAACTTCTTTTTCTTGTGGTTCACCATAAATACCAGACAACATTAAAGAAATTGCCATTTCATCCATAATATGTTGAACTGTTTCTTCAGGCTTAGCTCTATCCGTAGATTCAAAATTGTTCTTATCTCTGAATCGGATAGGTTCTTTGACTAAGATCACCTCTTCTAATCCCTTTTCGGAAATAATAAAATATACATCGAAGTAAATTTCACTAATTACTGGACTGGTGTTAACTAAAAATCCTTCCATTCTGTATTCGTAACAATTATTCTCATAAAAATTTATACACATTCGAGCCGAATCAGGTACTCTGACCATCTTGGAACTATCAAACTGACTAAATAATTCTGATTCACTCATACCATATGTAGTGTCATTCCAAAGCTCTACAGATGTGTTAGAAGATTGACTAGGTTCAATTTCTATTGAATCTGTATTTTGTTCTTGAGCTATTTCATCATTTATTTTTTTTGATGGAAATAAGCTAAACAATATAAACAAACTAAGTAGCGTAAAAAACAAAATTGCAATCTTTTTCTGTTCTTTTTGAACAAATTCTATTGTTAGTTGAGTGATTTCTTTTGTTGTCAGGTCAAGAATTTTCTTTTGCTTCTTAACTTGAATCTTTTGCTTTTTTTCAGGATATTTATCTATCCTTTTGATTTTCTGAACAGCTTTTATGGGTGTCTTAGTTTCTGGATTATGTTCTTTGGATGACTCTGAAAGGGAAAATGAAAGTTGCCATTGATTTGATTCTTGATTAGCAACGCCACCCTTGATAACCACTCGTTCAATATTTTGAGGATTGAGTTTTGTTAGACCTTGTTGTAAAAAACTACCAACAGCTTTTTGATTCAGTGAGGTCTTAGACTTGACAACAAGGCTTAAGCAATCATAATTTAGTGATGCTTTTACACTTATACCTTTAGAACTTAGTGTTTTATTTATCAAAGCCTCAATAGCTTTCGGATTTCCTTCCTTTGCCAAACTGTATTCATCAGAGTTTTTCATATGGTATAACTCTCTCATTTCATCTTATACAGATGTAGACTACTATTTTAATAGCATAAATTTTAATACAAAGCCGAACTACTACCACCTTTGGATATTACCGTAGTGGGAGCATCTCGCACCCTAGATTTTTAATTTATAAAAAAAATCCGGACGCAAAACGCCCGGAAACTCAAGGAAAGGAAAGGAAAGGAAACGATGTCAAACTCAAAAAAAGAGGAAAACTATTAACTCGCGGGTAAAATCCCAACGCGAATTGTTAACGAGATCAGACGATCGTTGCGTTGTACCGTGAGGGGTAATTCATCCCCGATGCCAAGACTAGCAACCATTTCTTGAACCTGTGCCGCATCAGTGATAGCGCGATCGCCAACTTTTTGAATCACGTCACCCGCTTTTAATCCTCCTTGGTCTGCGGGAGAAGTGGGGAGAACCCCAACAATTAAAACACCGTGATCGGCCTTAATATTTTGACCGCTACTGTTCTCAAATTGTTTAATAATTTCTGGATCCAGAGGGGTCATTTGAATGCCTAAATAAGGATGATCCACACTGCCTTTAGCAATCAATTGATCGGCGATTTGTTTGGCTTGATTAATTGGAATAGCAAAGCCCAAACCTTGTGCATTGCGGATAATTGCCGTATTCATGCCAATAACATTCCCGTTAGCATCAATTAAAGGACCGCCAGAATTACCAGGATTAATGGCGGCATCGGTTTGAATAAAATTCACCCGCTTATCTGTAACACCAATTTGATTGCTCGATCGCCCGGTTGCACTAATAATTCCTGTTGTCACCGTATTATCTAAGCCGAGGGGATTACCGATGGCGATCGCCCATTCCCCAGGGTGTAGGCGATCGGAGTTGCCTAATGTTACTTTAGGGAGATTTTTCTCGTCAATTTTAACCACAGCTACATCGGTAGCGGGATCGCTACCCATAACCCTCCCTTGAAAGCTACGTCCATCTTTGAGAGTAACGGTAACACTATCCGCTCCAGCGACAACATGAGCATTAGTGAGAATCTTACCATCTGGACTGAGAATAAAGCCCGAACCCGAACCTCGTTGCGTTCGTTCTTGGGGTTCTTGGTCGCCGAAGAACCTCTCCAAAACAGGATTATTGGCAGTGCTGATAGTGCGAGACGCATCAATGCGAACAACAGCCCCTCCCACACGATCAACCACTCGGGCGACGAAATTATCGCCTTCCCGGGGGGATAATTGGATCGCAGGGGTCGCAACAGTTGCATTCTCTTCACTGGCTTGTAGGGTCGCTTCTGAAGCGATAGGAGTCACAGGAGGGTTTTTTTGAGAATAGAGATAACCTCCTCCAAAAGATAATCCTAAACTCAAGAAAACAAGAGCAACATTTTTGAGGCGATCGCGTTGCGGCAGGAGATTGACTATGTTTTGACCTATCTTAAGTCCATCGGAGTTGTTATCTTTCATGACCGTTCGTATATTGCAAAAATGAGTATTGGTGTCTGGGAATCTTTCAGAAAAAAACAAGGGAAGACAGTCCCGTATCCTTCAGAAAAAGTTCATCAACTGGAGAAAGGAAAGCCAGCCCTAGAGCAAGAGATTCGCGATCGGAAAGTAAAGTTCGGGCTGACAATTTTTAATGTAGAGACTCAATTTGACAACACCGTGACAGGATTTTGACAATGTTATGACAAATGTTATGACAAATGTTATGACAAATGTTATGGCAAATGTTATGGCAAATGTTATGGCAAATGTAACTGTAGTTGTTCTGGGAACACTACGGAAGAACCCGTAGCTGAAAAAATCCCCAACCAAATTAAAGATTATAGTTGGGGATTCTTTCAAACTAAATCGCTGCGAGAGTCATATTACTCGCGATCGCAGGCCAATCTCCCAATCCTTCTCGCCGAATGCGTCCGGTGGTAACAGCGCGATCGAGAGCATCCAACGCAGTTAAATCCGAAGGCTGAATGATATGCTGCTTAAGAAGTTGGCGCAAGAGTGCCTCGGAGGCCACACTCACGCACCCGGTCTGAAAAGCAGACTGTACTAATAAATTAATCATCGTAATCCGCACCCTGATTCCTATACTATTTCTAGGATAAGCGATCTTTTTCTTCTCCGGCAAATTTATTGCAAAATTTTGCGATCGCCCAACATCGCTGAAGTGCGATCGCCATCACAATATCTCCTAGCAAAAGATCGAATTGCCAAGCATATTGATAATTGATAATTAATAACTGATAATTAAGAATTGATAATCAATAATTGACAAGTCAGAAACCTCAGCCTAAATGCGTGAGGCTTGAAAGAGAAATCTAACAGGCCATTCTGACCAGACTCAGTACCCCGCGTACTACGTTATTTGGGTCACGACACCTTGGAATGCGAAGCTAGTTCCCCGCTCTGTCGTTAGTAGTTAAACAATTTTAAGGTCACTGAAATAGTGCTGCTAACCTAACAAGCCTAAATAACATTGCGGTCAGACCCCGGTGAGGTTTCCTCACCTAGGGA
>NZ_JACSWA010000025.1 GCF_016888125.1 Spirulina sp. CCY15215 | reverse complement strand
TAGTCTCTATCGTCTAGGCGATCGCGGTTATAAAAGAATTAGCAGCAGTGAAATTCCTGAATTGACAACCCTAGATCTAGAATTACTCTCCCGTTGCCTGCTGATAGCTCAAACTTCACGCTTAGAAGCAGCCAATATCTTTCGTAATGCACTATAAAAATAACAAACTGTTAAAATTTTAGATGACTCAAACCTCTCTCCTCAAGCCGACATCCCCCGATCGCCATATTGTTCATTATGGTCTTACTTGGCCACAGTTTAAGCTCATTCAAGCGGGCT
>NZ_JACSWA010000249.1 GCF_016888125.1 Spirulina sp. CCY15215 | reverse complement strand
CGACAGAGCGGGGAACTAGCTTCGCATTCCCAGGTGTCGTGACCCAAATAACGTAGTACGCGGGGTACTGAGTCTGGTCAGAATGGCTTGTTAGATTCCTCTTTCAAGCCTCACGCCTAAAGGCTGAGGTTCCTGACAACTCTAACAAGACCGCATCTTGTTCCTAACCTGTTTCCATAAGTATATTCACTGCTGTGCAAAATGGCAAAAAAAATGTTCATAAATTTTTCACAATTTTTTGCTTGCCATTGGAACAGCTAATTTTTTTTGCGAAATTGTAATATTAGTTTATACCCCAACCCTTATTTTTGCGTAATATTACCGATCGCCGTCTTGAGTCTCGTTGGGGGAAAATCCGGCGCGATTCTGATTTTTGACCTTATACATGGCTTTATCTGCTAGAGAGATCAGTTGTTCCTCCGTATTGCCATCGTGAGGATAAACACTGCTGCCAATACTCACGGTAATAAAAACGCGATGTTCGTTTAGGTTGAAGGGACTCGAGAGAGTGGTGGCAATTTTACGAGCAACGATTTCGACATCTTCTGCTTGTTTGATCCCAGGCAAAATGACTGTAAATTCATCACCTCCCAATCGGGCAACGCGATCGCTATCCCGCAGACAATTCTCAATTCGTTCTGCAACTGCCTGTAGCAGCAAATCTCCCCCTTGATGACCGATACTATCATTGACCTGTTTAAACCCGTCTAAATCTAAATACAGCAACCCCACAAGGCGTTTCTTTGCTTCAGCCCAGGCCAAAAAAGTTTGAAAACTTTCGTAAAATCCTTTGCGATTGGCCAAACCCGTGAGAGAATCCGTGTAAGCGAGATGGTGCAGGCGATCGTGGGTGCGTTTTAATTCGGCATTGGAGCGACTGAGTTCTTGAGTTGTTCTTCTCAAATCCTCTTCAATTTTTTTCCGTTCTGTAATATCGCGGATCACGCCAATTAAAAAGATATTTCCGGCGGCATCTTTGTGTAAAGAACGCTTAGTTGCCGTTAAATAGGTTTTACCGTGGCGATCGGTAAATTTTTCTTCGTTCTCTTGTGGGTTCTGATGGCGAAAAACCCATTCGTCTTGTTGGCGAAATATCTCCGCTTCAGTCGGACTAAAAATATCCGAGTCGGTTTTATGTAATAACTCTTCTAAGGGGTAGCCACTAAGATTGCAAAAAGATTGATTGAGAACGAGCCAACGGCGATCGCGGTCTTTAACAAAAATAGGATCGGGAATATTATCGATCGCGGATCTTAAGAAATCTGTAGACCGTTTGAGTTCTTCTTCTCGATAAGCCAAGTAACCCGTTAATATGCTTGTTGTTCCCCCCAAAGCCAGTAAGGGAGGGATAACAGGAATCCACCATCCCCATAAAAACGCCCCATAAGTTCCTCCCAGTAGAAAGGTTATCCCCAAAAATAAAACGAGAGAAGAATGGAGAGGCGATCGCCATCGCAAGACGATCGCAGCGGCCAAACTCGACCAGAAAAAAATCCACAGCCATTCGATCGCATCAGGCCAAACTTTGACGATGGCGCGATCGTCCAGGACAGCCCCGAGAATATAGCTGATAAAATTAGCGTGCAGTTCTATCCCGTAGAGAGGAGAAATCGACCCAAAGGGATTGGTACTGTAGGGAACATAAACAAAATCCCCCAAACTCGGAGCCGTCGAACCAATCACGATAATGCGATCGCGAATGCGATCGGGGGAAACTTCTCCGTTGAGGACTTCCCGCAAAGTCACCTGTTCAAAGGCATCAGGATTGCGAAAATTAACTAAAACTTGATAGCCGCGATTATCTGTGCGAATGTAAGAACCATCGTTAGGCTGTAGGGCTGGAAAAGTGCGATTCCCTAATTGGAGATATTTCGGATTAATTTCGGAAGGTTGAGGATCAATTCCCTCTTGTTGGAGATAAAGCAAGGCGAGACGTAAGGCAAAGCTAGTATGAGGTTCTCCCTCTTCGTGCCAATAGAAAAGACTGCGACGCACTCGCCCATCCGCATCGATGACAATATTATTAAAACCTATTGCCTCTTCAGTTAGACCAACTGGGGGATTAATTGCGCTTCCTTGCTTGTCTTTTAATTTTTCAATGCCAACAAAATGAGGAACTTGAGTCATGGTTTCTTGTAAAAGATCGTGACCCGGTTCCACAGGCAGATCCCGATAAATATCCAAGCCGATCGCGCGGGGTTGAGCTTCGTTTAACCGACGAATAAGTTCGGCGATGATGCGATCGGGGATTGGCCAAGTGCCGCTTTCCTGAATGTCCTCTTCATCGATCGCCACAATTAAAATTCGTTCTTCTAAAGGTTCGGAGGGTCGCAAACGAAATAATTGATCGAAAGCAGCCCATTCCCAAGTTTGGAGGATACCGCTCGATCGCAGCAGAATAGTACAACCTGCAACCCCCACAGAAACCAAACAAAAGACCTGTTTTTGTTGCCACCACCGCCAAAGGGATGCAAATCGAGAACGTGAATTAAACATCGATAAATATGCCAGCAACAAAAGAACGCAGAAAAGGAAAGTTGGGAAAATTTCTAGCTTCCCCTTCTTTCCTTTTTATGCGTTCCTGAGAGAGACTGCCAATACAAATGTAGCGATCGCTCAAGATAATCAATTATCTTGTCGGAAGAACGTATTGAAAATTGGTCGGCCCCTCATAGTCAGATACTGTGGCCAATTCTTCCAATGATAACCTTCCCGGTTCTACCTTGCCGTCAATTTCCCAACTGGGATAGGACTGCACTCCAGCCGCTTGACAGGCTTGAGGCTGGGCATTTTCTCCATCTGCTTCGCATTCGATATATTCCACTTCGGCAAAGGCTTCTTTGCCAAACAGGGCCTTTTGTTCGTAACAGTGGGGACACCAATAAGCACCGTACATTTTGATGTCATTTTCTCTTAAATGTTGAGCGAGTTCGATTTCTGATTCTCCCGATTTTGTCTTGACTTCCCAACCTTTTCCTGGAATGAGTTCGCTTTGCTGGGGAAGAGGAATGATGATTTTGCCTTCGGCGATCGCGGGATTATTCAGGGGTGCGTAAATTCCTAAAGTTCCCATAAAAGTAATAAAAGCAACAATAACGCTAGTGAAAACAAGTTGACCGAAATCTTCCCAAGTGCGTCCAAAAACTGTCAGTAAAAATAAGCTGAGAGAAAATAAGGCCGATCCGATGCAGTAATAACAAACTGCCTGTATTTTGCCAAAGAGAACATACATTAAATAGGCACTAAAAATCATCATGGCTGTTGAACCAATCAGCAAAAATAATGCCGTCCAATGTTCTAGTTTATTTCGCAAATCGCGATCGCTTTCTGGGTTAATGATGTATGGGGAGAGGGCAAAGGCTATCATGCTCAGATATGCTAATAAGCCAAATAGGGAGAGAGGAAGTCCAAAAACTGTTGCGTAAGGACTGGAGAGGACATCAGTGCAACTTCCTGTCGTTGCACTGGTATTAATCGCACAGCCGACTTCTCCTCCGGTGAGTTTGGTAATGGTCAAATAACCAGTTAAAGCAGCACCGATGCTGGCGATCGCGCCAATTATAAATCGCGAGTAGCGATGAATCCAAGGAATAGAACGTTTTCTTATCATTATTTTGATATTTTGATAGGGAATGGAGAGTGTTGTGCGGGGATTTGACCCGCTAATGGGTCAGTCTTAACTAACTATTTTAAGCCTGGGATAATATATTTGAAGTCTTGGCTTCCTTCATAACCGGATAATTGTGCCAGTTTTTCTAAACTTTGAATGCCTGGGTACAATTCGCCGTCAATTTCCCAAGTCGGAAAGGAGGTAATTCCAGCCGCGTGACATTGTGCGGTTTGAGAATTTTTCCCCTTGCGATCGCATTCTATATAATTAATCTGAGAAAGCGCTTTGTTGCCCAATAAGAGTTTTTGTTCGCCACAATGGGGACACCAATAAGCACCATACATTTTTGCGCCAATTTTGCTTAAATGTTGGGCAAGGGCAATTTCAGAGGTGCTGGATTTTGTGGTAATATCCCACCCAATGCCGGGTGTAGAGGCGGTTTTTAGGGCGGGAATGGGGATACGTCCGTTGATGAGAGTTGGGGGTGCTTCATTGGCATAAACCCCTAGTGTGCCAACCACTGTGACGATCGCCACCAGAATTCCGGTAAAGAGAACTTGTCCCCAGTCTTCCCAAAGACGACCCAAAAGTGTTAAGACAAATAAACTGAGGGAAAAAGTGGCTGAAGCTAGACAATAGGGACAAAAAATGTGCAGTTCAAAGGCGAGGAGATAGACTAAATAACTGCTAACTGCTGTCATCCCCGTCCCACCAATTAATAAAAGATTCCAACTCCAATTTTCGAGGCGATCGCCCTGGGATTTGTCTTCCAGTTTAACGATCGCCGGAATTAAAGCCAAAACTGCCATACTCAAATAGGCGATCCCCCCATAAAGCGAGAGAGGTAAGCCAAAGACTGTGGCATAAGAACTCGACAGGGCAATATTACAGCCATCTCCTTCTGCCCAGCAAACCGCAGAATTTCCCGTGAGTTTAGTTATGGTAAGATACGAGGTTAGGGCAAACCCCAACAGCGCGATCGCGCCAATCAGCCAGCGCGATTTCTGGTAAATCCAAGGCAGAGAACGATTACGGTTCATGGGTTTGAGGGGGAGCGTTCAAGATAGCTACACACAAGCCTAACAAAATCATAAATCAAGCGATTCCGTCAAATGCTCGGAAGATGCCCAAGCTGTTGGGAGTCGGGTTACTAAGCAGCTAGAGAGCGAGACGCTCCCACTCCTGTATTCTATTGTGATGGTAGTGCGGGCATCTTGCCCGCTCATGCCTAAGTCCGATATTAGCAGTAAGCAGTGATATCCTCGCCACATTCATCTGCTAAGTAGCACAAAGCGCGAAACCGCAAACCCACCAGTTGATCGTAAAAAGGATTCAACTTGCATAAGGGGGGAATATGAAAGAGAACTTTACCCAAAACTTTCACATCTCGTTCAAATGGGCATTGTGCGGGGATTAATTGACACAATACGCGGGCAAAATCAGCATTTTTGACTTCCCAGTTATCGAGGAGCATTTTCAGGGGCTTTAACGGTGCAAAAGTAATCTTAGGGAATTTAAGTTTTGAGGGGATATTTTTTTGTAGAGAAATTCCGGGTTGGTGGGCTGGAAGATACTCGGAACTCCAACTGCTAAAAACGAATTCTTTGATTGTGGTTCTGATTGCGTCAGCCATTGTTCCTTTCTGTTCTAACTTTGAGAACAGGCTTGCTTATTCTTTGTCTACAGTCATCTAAATCTAGATTCCGGATGTTTCAGAATAGTTTTTTTAACCCTGAAAATCCCAAAAAACAAGTTATTAGATGAGTTTGCTCTCATTAAATTAACAATCTGTTACAAAAATCTCATTTAGAACTTACCAAACAGGAAGAACTATGAAAAAATAGAGATTCTGGGCAGAATTTTATTAATTTCCATATTTATACTAAGCCAAATAGCTTAAGTTAAAAATACAGTTTGAGCTAACGTCCTTGATTATATTCTGTCTTATTTTTTATGGGTGTTATCCAGATAACATCACCCTAAATTGCGATCGCGATCGCAGAACTCGCAGAACTCGCCAATAATATTGATGTACCTCAAAACGCGATCGCGTCCTTCGCAAATAAATATTGATAGAATTGTGATCTCATAGAGTTGATTGAAAAATGTTAATTCGAGAAGTAATAATAGACGATGCGATCGCAATAGCGATTCTGCTCGAACAACTTGGCTATCCAGACACAAATGGGTTTATTGTTCCTAAAGTGCGCCAACAACTGTCCCATCCCGATACTTTGCTTCTTGTCGCAGAAAAAGAGCTACAAAAAGAGCGACAAGTTTTGGGTTTTATCGCCTTACATTTCATTCCTCAACTTGCTTTAGTCGGGGATTTTTGTCGGATTAGTTACTTTTGCGTTTCCGAGAATGCGAGAGGTTTGGGACTGGGTACAAAACTAATCGAACGTGCAGAAACAGAAGCAAAAGCAAGAGGATGCGATCGCATAGAAGTTCATTGCCATTCAAGACGTAAATTAGCACATCAATTTTACCAGCAACAAGGCTACCAAGAATCACCAAAATATTTGCTAAAAATGATCGAGGGATCGAACTCATCCTGAAAAGGCGATCGCAGCAACAAAACTAAGGCAAACTATTGGGATCTACCCCTAATTCTAAAAGGCGATCGCGCAACTGTTGGTTTTTCTGTTGTTCCTCCTCCATAGTAGCTTCAGCGCGATCGGCTCTTTGCTTTTCGAGTTCTTTTTCTTGTTGTGCGCGATCGGCTCTTTCTCGTTCGAGATCGGCGACTTCTTGAGGTAAGAGAACTAAATTACCATTGCGATCGTAAAAGCGCAACCAAACCGCACTCTCTTTCATTAATGTTCCTTCCCAAGTCCCCAACCACAGCCCCAAACTCTCGCACCATAACCATCCTCGTTCATTTGGCGTTAAATCTTCATAGCGCCCATTGACTCCTAAATGCCAACCTTGCAGAGATTCTTGATTGAAAGGATTGTAAACAAAATAATTGGGCGTTCTAAAAGTTCGTTCGTATATTCGCTTTTTATTGCCCGTATCCTCACCTGCCGTCGAAGGAGACATTAGCTCCACAATAACATCAGGATAACGTCCTTCTTCCTCCCAAACAATCCAACTGCGACGCTCAATCGTACCATCTACATTTAACGCAACAAAGAAATCAGGTCCTCGAAAATCTTTATTCCTGACCTGTGCGCTACTGTAATAAATAAACATATTCCCACTAGCAAAATAGTCGTCTCGTTCTTGATAAGCCTGGTGGAGAGACTCAATCAGAACATTCATAGCGATGCGATGGCGATTGCTTTCCAAGGGTTCTCCGTCGTCATAAGGTAGATTAGTGGGAGGAAGTGGAATTTCTTCCTTGATTGTGAGATTTTGAGGCAGTTGTTCGCGAACTAATTCGACCGACATAGTAACATTCCCTCAAGATTAATAAGAACAAGTATATCGTCATTCTCATTTCTAGGTCAAAACCGTTGCCACGAAATCCCGCGATATAGAAGTCCCGCGATCGCCAGTAAAATATTCACTAGATCACAGTGCTATGCTATCGAGTCTTGCAAATTTTAAAGCGCCCAGGAAGGGTTGATTCTCGCAGAAGAGTGCCAATAATCACCAAGAAATATAATCTTTCTCTCCATCACCATGACTCCTAGAGCCATAGTGATATTAATATAGATAAGTCGCTTTGTTTTGGGGAGCCAACCGTGCGAATTCCGCTCGACTACTATCGGATTTTAGGGGTATCCATTCAGGCCACCGCCCCCCAACTCGGTCAAGCCTACCACGATCGCGCTTTGCAATTGCCGCGTCGCGAGTACAGCGATATTGCCATTAATGCCCGCAAACAGCTACTCGACGAAGCCTATTCCGTTTTATCCGATGCGGAACAGCGATCGGAGTACGATGCCGGATTTTTGGCCAGAACTCACCCTCTCGAAAGCCAAACCCTACCCGAGGATTTAGCTTGGGAAGGAGAAAGAAACGCCCCCATAGCTTGGCTGGAAATTAATAACGAACAATTTATCGGCGCACTCCTGATTCTGCAAGAACTGGGAGAATACGAACAGGTCATCAGTTTGGGAACTCCCCTGATCGATCGCCAAAATTTGACCCCAGAACAAGAACGACTGATCGATTCCGAATTAGTTCGCGCTGATATTGTCTTAACCATCGCCCTCGCTTGTTTGGAATTAGGGCGAGAACAGTGGCAGCAAGGGCAGTCAGAACGCGCCGCTATCTCCGGACAAGTAGGACAAGATTTACTGCTGCGAGAGGGCTTATTTGCCAATATTCGCGGCGAAATTCAAGCAGACCTCTACAAACTTCGCCCCTATCGCGTCTTAGAACTCCTCTCTCAAGACGAACAAGCCGTCAGCGATCGCATTAAAGGCATTCAACTTCTACAAGAAATGCTCCAAGAACGCGGCGGCATCGATGGTAATGGCGACGATCGCTCTGGGTTAAGTATTGATGACTTTTTGCGCTTTATCCAGCAAATTCGCAGCTATTTAACCGCCGCAGAACAACAAGAAATTTTTGAACTCGAAGCCAGGCGACCTTCCGCCGTTGCCACCTATTTAGCCGTCTACGCCCTCGTTGCGCGAGGTTTTGCCCAGTTCCAACCCTATTTGATTACCCGAGCCAAAGAGATGCTGCAAGCCCTAGGACGGCGGCAGGACGTACATTTAGAACAAGCAGTTTGCGCCTTGTTACTCGGTCAAACCGACGAAGCCAGTCATGCTTTAGAGTTAAGTCAAGAATACGAACCCCTCGCCTTTATTCGCGAACATTCCCAAGGATCGCCAGATTTACTGCCAGGTTTATGCCTTTATGGGGAACGGTGGATGCAAACGGAAGTTTTTCCCCATTTTCGCGATTTAGTTGACTTGCGAGCCTCTTTAAAAGACTATTTTGCTGACGAACAGGTACAAAGTTATTTAGAAGAACTGCCCACAGAAACAGAAAATCCCGATCGCTGGTCCGTGGTAGACCCCCAACCCGTATCAGTTCCCACCACATTACAAGGGGATCTGGGGGCAGTTGCCGCCGAACGCACCCTCCAAGAAACCCGCCCGGGACGAACCGCCACCCTGAACCCCCCCGCCATTCCTACTGCAACTCAAAGTCGTCCTGGGCGATCGCAGCCCTCTCCGACTGCCTTACGCCAACCCGCCCCCTCGCCTCCCCCACGACGACGACAAGAACCCCAAGAAGAGGAAACGGGAACCCCTCCTGTAGCACGACGCAGCAGCCGTCGGCGATCGCGTTCCTCGGGCAATTCCCAATGGGGTCGCTTGCTCCTATTTGGAGTAGGAGGCATTGCAACCATTCTCATCCTCTGGCTGGCGATCGGGCAAGTTCTCAAAGCCTTATTCGGGGCGACGGATATGGTACCGGGGTTAGAAGCGGATCAACCTGCTATTTCCCTCGATAGTCCAGTGGTTGCCATTCCCACAGAAACCGAGGAAACTGCCCCTAATGCCGCCACTGGAACATTAACGGAGGAAAGCGCCCGTCAAATTATCGAAACTTGGTTATCGGTGAAGCGATCGGCGTTAGGGAAAGAGCATCAAATTCCTTTACTCGAAAGCATTTTAGCTGACCCTACCCTCGCAACTTGGCGCGATACGGCACAATCTCTGCAACAAGAAAACGCCCATCGGGAATACGAACATACCCTGCGGATAGAGAATGTAGATTTTAATGCCGAGAATCCCAATACAGCAAGGGTTGAGGCATCTATTCGAGAAATTGCTCGCGCTTTTCGCGGTGGACAACCCGATGGCAGCAGTTCCTATGATGATAATTTGCGAGTTCGCTATGAGTTGGTCCGACAAAATGACCTCTGGCGCATTCGCAGTATGACGGTGCTTTAGGAGTGGTTAGTGGTTAGTGATTGGTGGCTAGTGATTAGTGATTGATGGTTAGTGATGAAAGAAAACTCAACGATAAAGGAGCGATCACAGGAATTGGCACAACTCTTTTTTAAGTTAGGTATTATTGGTTTTGGTGGTCCTGCTGCCCATATTGCCATGATGGAGGAGGAGGTGGTCGAACGCCGTCAATGGCTGACAAGGGAGCATTTTCTCGATCTTGTGGGGGCCACTAATTTAATTCCTGGTCCCAACTCGACGGAAATGGCGATTCATCTGGGTTATTCCTATGGCGGGGTAATGGGTTTAGCGGTGGCGGGGTTTTGTTTTATTACCCCGGCGGTATTGATAACAGGAATATTGGCGTGGCTATATGTTAGTTTCGGGACGCTGCCGAAATTTTCTCCTTTATTATATGGCATTAAACCCGCCGTTTTAGCAGTGATTGCTGGGGCATTATGGCGGTTGGGGAGGAAAGCAATTAAATCGCGATCGCTTCTTTCGATCGCAGGTTTAGCCATCGGTTTATTACTATTGGGGCTGAATGAAGTCTTAGCCCTTTTGATTGGGGGTATTGTTGGGATGCTATGGTTGCAACTGAAATCCCCTCCCGATCGCCTCGCGGAATTGGCGATCGCAAGTTTGAATATTACAGTAGCAGGACGGACAATTGCCGCGAGTACAGAAGTGACGACCCCTGCTTTATGGCAGTTGGGGTTAGTTTTCCTCAAAGTGGGGGCAATCTTATTTGGTAGCGGTTATGTGTTAATTGCCTTTTTAGAAGGGGAATTAGTGGGTCAAGGTTGGTTAACTCAGCAGCAATTATTGGATGCGATCGCCATCGGACAATTTACCCCAGGGCCAATTCTGTCTACCGCCACCTTCATCGGTTACATTATTTTAGGGGTGCCAGGGGCGATCGCCGCTACATTAGGCATTTTTCTCCCTTCTTTTCTCTTGGTAGCAATTTTAAATCCTATCGTTCCCTTATTGCGGCGATCGCCCTGGAGTGCGGCTTTTTTGGATGCCGTCAATGCCAGCGCTGTTGCCTTAATGATAGTAGTAACAGTACGCTTGGCTGGGACAATTTTTGGGCAGCCTCACTTCGGTTTACCCTTCGATCCTATTGCTTTCGCGATCGCCATCTTCAGCGCGATCGCCCTATTTCGCTTTCGACTCAATGCGGTTTGGCTGGTCTTGGGAGGTGCCGCGATCGGCTTTCTCTCTTCCTTAATTATTGACACTTTGCAGTTGAATTGAAAGCCGGCTTTAAAATCCTAGTATTACCGGGATTTTAATCCTAATTCATATCATAAACAGAATCGATATTCATATCATAAACAGAAGTGTTGACAAAAGTTGAATCCTTCCTCATAATTCGGTATGATGGGGTCGAACGTATCGACTCAATTGAGGCAATGGTACAGCAACTTAATCCCTTATTCATTGACGAGGATAGTCTTTATCCGGAAAGTGACGGTAAACCCTTGGCAGATAATACGACTCAATTTCGCTTAATTGTCACGATTCAAGGAGGCCTCGATACTTTATTTCAAGATCGAGAGGATGTATTTATTGCGGGAG
>NZ_JACSWA010000248.1 GCF_016888125.1 Spirulina sp. CCY15215 | reverse complement strand
GGGATGGAACACAACACAGCCCCACAGTGATGCGCTTTGGCGAAAAAGTTGGGGATTCTTGGGATTATACCTTCATTGACGAGAGAGCAGATAATCCCTATAAATTACTCTATGGAGGAGAAGCCGGCACCGTTTCCCGTTTGGTGCTCAGAGGTGAAGATGGTATGGCTAAGATTACCGAAGTCTTGAATTTTGCCAATGACCCCATCGAGACTCTAAGCATCGTTGCAGAAGGAAATTCTGGGGAACTCTGGTTAGGGAAAGATTTTATTACAGCGCAAAACGTTCAACAATATCGCACTCAATTGGAAAGTTGGGGAGAATCTCTCTCTCCTCTTGCAGATATTTTGCTCTATAGTTGTTTTACGGCTTTAGGGGCAGCAGGAGAAAGTTTAGTTAATCAAATGGCCAATGCGACAGGTGCAGATGTAGCCGCTTCGGTAGATGCAACGGGAAGTGCTAATTATGGAGGCAATTGGATATTGGAGTATAGTACGGGAAATATTGAGGCAGGGATACCTTTTACCGATGGAACTTTAGCGAACTGGGATGGGAAGTTAGCAACGGTTACAGTTACAACAGGGAGTGGAGCAGGTTCTTTAAAAGATGTTATTGAAAGTGTAGCAACTATGGGAGACACCATTACATTTGACCCGACAGCATTTGCAGGAGTGGTGACGATTGATTTGACAGGGAATGAAATCAACTGGTCAATTGACAATTTAACTTTAGAGGGAACGGGACAAAATAATCTATTTCTTGATGGAGGTGGAATGAATCGCATTTTTAATATTTCTGCAAATAATGCCACCATTAAGAATCTAACCATTCAGAATGGGAGTACCACAGGAAGTGGAGGAGGTATTTATCATAATGGTTCCGGAAGTTTAACGGTCAGCAATAGCACCATTTCCGGAAATTCGAGTGGCGACGACGGTGGAGGAGTTGCGACTACATCTAGTATGACCATCAACAATAGTACAATTTCAGGGAACTTCAGCACCGACGATGGGGGTGGAATTTATGCTTACTCCAACGTAACCATCAACAATAGTACAGTTTCAGGGAACTTCAGCACCGACGATGGGGGTGGAATTCATTCTGACTCCAACGTAACTATCAACAATAGTACAATTTCAGGGAACTCCAGTAACGAAAAAGGGGGTGGAATTTATGCTGACTCCAACGTAACTATCAACAATAGTACAATTTCAGGGAACTTCAGTGGCCAAGACGGGGGTGGAGTGGATACCCGCACTCTAAATATCAACAATAGTATAATTTCTGGGAATTCCAGTAACCAAAAAGGAGGAGGAGTTTATGCTTACTCTAGTGCAACCATTACCGATAGCACAATTTCAGGGAATTCTAGCAGTGACGATGGTGGTGGAGTTGCTGGCGGATTTGCTGGCGCAAATAATGTAACGATTACCAATAGTACAATTTCAGGGAATTCTAGCGGTGGAATAGGAGGGGGAATTTATGCTTACTCTAGTGCAACCATCAACAATAGCACAATTTCAGGGAATTCCAGCAGTTCCGATGGTGGTGGATTTGCTGGCGCTAATGATGTAACGATTACCAATAGTACAATTTCAGGGAATTCTAGCGGTGGAATAATAGGAGGGGGGGGAATTTATGCTTACTCCAACGTAACTATCAACAATAGTACAATTTCAGGGAACTCCAGCAGCGGCAGGGGGGGTGGAGTTTATGCTTACAGCGTTAATGCCGATAATATGACCATCAGCAATAGCACAATTTCAGGGAATTCTAGCGGTGACAATGGTGGTGGAATTAGGACCTATAATGTAATCATCACAAATAGCACGATTTCTGGAAACTCTAGTAATCTATACGGTGGTGGAATTTTTGCGAAATATGGAACGATCCGCAACAGTACGATCGCCTTCAATGTCGCAGATGCCGATAACAACGGTGCGGGGGATGGTGGAGGGATTTTGAGCGTTAACTTTGGGACAAACAATACTTTTACCATTGAAAACAGCATTATTGCTCAAAATAGCGACTCGGGTGGGGGAGCACCGGATTTAAGCGGGATTTTCGATACGATTCAATTCAGTCTCATCCAAAACACGACAGGAGCAACAATTACCACCGATACCAGCAATATAAAAGGGATTGACCCTTTGTTACTCCCCCTTGCTAATAATGGT
>NZ_JACSWA010000247.1 GCF_016888125.1 Spirulina sp. CCY15215 | reverse complement strand
ATAGAGGAATCAAAAATGCGCTAGGGCATAGCGTATCGGAAAATGCTTGTGGAGATGATCTGACGGGGGCTTTGCCTAGTCAAAAATCTGTGAAGCAAGAAATCTTGAATGTGAGTTCAAGAATCTCCCGCTCTCTTGGTCAGCATTCCCTTGCGCCTGTCGGCGACGCGGGGTCTGACCGCTAGAACGCTCAAGCGTTTAGCGGTGAGAGTATGTCAACATCAAAAAGTGAGTAGAATCAAAAATAGTCTTTTATCCATTGTAGATTTTATCGGCTCATTGGAGAAGGGTAAAATAATAAGCTGGAATCAAAATGATCTTTTCGTCAAGTATGAGATAATGATTTTAAGGGACGAGATCGAGTCCGATCCGTCTGGAGATAAGGATAAAAACAAAGCCCAAATTCCTTACATTCTGCACTTCACACCTTACGTTCTTATGATGTTAAAGCTATTTCGTTCTCATTATCCCCAAGGTAGTCTCGTTAGCGAGTTACTGCAATTCGAGCAAGGTAAATATGTGGTCAAAGTCACGGTTCATCTAGATCGGATGGTTTTAGGTACGGGTCTTGGTTCGGCTGATACTGTGGAAGAAGCAGAGGATCGCGCTCGAGAACGTGCTTTAGCGTTATTAAATCTTGGGACTATTCCGACTCTTCCTGAAGTGCGATCGCGCAATGGGAGTCCGTCGCACCTATCGGGACAGTCTCCTGCAACTGCAATTCCTGTTTCAGCGCAAGAAGAGGGGGGAGATGAGACAAAGAGAAGAGAAGAAAATGAGGAAAGAAAAGATGAGGAAAGAAAAGATGAGGAAATACAGGTTGTGTCTTCTCCCTCAACGGTTGTCTCTGAAGATTTATCTTATTTTTCCACTCCTGTCACGCTTCCCACTCCCGAACCTGCACCGGCGATCGCTTCTTTTGAGGATAAGATTCCCGAGGAAACGGTGATTCCAGGGGCGATCGCCTCTGTGGAGGATACTGTAGTGAAGGAAACAATCATCTCCCCAGAACCCTCACCAGAGGCTAGTTTTGACTTTTCTCCCTCAGAACCGACATTTCCCGAAACCGCGCCAGAAATGCAAGATTCTCCTGAACCTGTAGAACCTGAAACTGAACCTGTAGAAGAAACTGAACCTGTAGAACCTGAAACTGAACCTGTAGAAGAAACTGCGTCCCCAGCAACCATTAAACCACTGACAGAACCGATTGATTTCTCAGAGGTTCTCGCCCAAACTAATATTGAAATTCGTCGCTTACAGTGGACGCAAGCACAGGGACGCGATTTTTTAATCGAACGCTATGGTAAGCGATCGCGCCAAGTTTTGAGCGATGAGGAATTATTAGATTTCTTGGCATATCTGAAGTCACAATAATTTATTCTGGGTTATTTGTTACGATCGCAATAGGATAAATAGCAAACTGATCATTTGAACCATGATTCGAGAAGTTAAGATTCAAAACTATAAATCGATTGAAAGTCTCGATCTGGAGTTGGGACGTATTAATGTTCTCATTGGGGAAAATGGCTGCGGAAAAACTAATATTCTGGAGGCGATCGCCCTTGCTTCTGCGGCTTATAGTAACAAGTTAGATAATGAGTTTTTGGTGTCTCGCGGTATTCGCGTCACAGAACCTCAGTTGATGCGATCGGCTTTTGAGAAAGAGAATATTGTGAAAGAAATTGAGATAGAAATTATTCCAGAAAATGCTACAACCCTTAAGTTGATTTTAACAAATAAAAATGAATTATATTCTAAATGGTATTCCCATGCTGTAGATATAAAAAGTGGCAAAACACTATTCACACCATTAGAAGAATGGAAAGAGGGATTAGAATATCATAACCTACAACTAAAAAAACTTGTAGCTTCAGGAATCTCTAAAAAGGACAAAAAAAACAATAGAATAAAAGTAGAAAAAAATGATATAACAAAAGCGATTGAAAGCATTGAAAATCTTCTTGGTGATATAGGTAAAGCAAAGGAAACACCATATTTTTTAAATTTTATTTTGTTTTATCCAAACCATTCATCGCTGAGGATTTTTGAAGAAGAAGGACAAATTCAACCCTTGGGAACTCGTGGAGAAGGATTGTTTAAATTCTTGAGATTTCTTGATATGAAAGAAGATAAAACAAGATTCAAAGAAATAAAAGAGCGACTTCGTTTAATCAGTTGGTTTAAAGATTTTGAAATTCCTAAAGACTTGTTTGAGACCGAACGAAAAATACATATATTTGATAAATACCTCGATCCAGAACTCAAATATTTTGACCAGCGTAGCTCCAATGAAGGGTTTTTATTTATACTTTTCCATTTTGCTCTCTTTGTTGGCGAAGAAACACCCAAATTCTTTGCAATAGATAACATTGATAATTCACTCAATCCTAAATTATGTTGGCGAGTCGTTGAAGAGCTAGTGGAACTCGCACAAAAATATGATAAACAAGCTATTTTCACAACCCATAATCCTGCTATTTTAGATGGATTAGATTTACATGATGACGAACAAAGATTATTTGTTGTCTCTCGTAACAAATTTGGAAGAACTAGAGTTAGGCGAATTTTTAGTCCTAAGAAAATCGAGGGACAAGAACCCGTCAGACTTTCAGAAGCGTTTCTGAGAGGTTATATTGGAGGAATGCCGCAAAATTTTTAAGCCAATAATCAAAAATTCTAATAATGACTAGATTTGGAATAATTGCAGAAGGAATAACTGATCAAATTGTAATTAAAAACATCTTAATGGGGTACTTTACAGACCTTGAACCTGATGATGTCATCGAACTTCAACCTCAACGCAAGAAAGGAGAGGAATCTTTTGGTAATTGGGAATTAGTGTTTGCATATTGTCAGTCAGAAAAACTAAAACAAGCCTTGCAATTTGTCGATTATATTATCATTCATATCGATACTGATGTTTGCGATCGCGTTAACTTTGATATACCTAAATATGAAGCAGAAAAAGAATTAAGCGTAGAAGAATTGCGCGATCGCGTTCGGCAAAAATTGATAGGACTCATTGGCGAAACATTTTATCGCCAGTTTGCACCCCAGTTTTTATTTGCGATCGCGATCCACTCCCTCGAATGTTGGTTGCTTCCTCTATACTGCACGGATATAAAACAAGCTGCACAAACTAAAAATTGTGAGAAAAGATTAAGAAGAGTATTAACAGGAGAATTGGCGAAATTTTCTAAATCTCAACCCGATTACGATCGCCTATCCGAAAATTATTATTTAAACCCCGAAAAATTTACCCAATACTATCCTAAAAATCCCAGCTTAAAAATATTTATCGAAGAAATACAAACCCGAAAGATTACACTGGAAATATAGTCTCGATCGCCAATCCAGAAAAGCGATCGCCAACTCAAACCCCTATTTCTCATTCCGCATCCGAGTCAACTGATCGATCGTATCGCCAATAACTGCCGTTAAACTGCGACGAGTTTCGATATGATTGTCCTGTTCGCTCTTTAAAGCCTCCAACGCCCGATCGCGCTCGCGAATGACCGTGATTAACTTCTCCTTCACCGCTTCAGGAGTCTCCAAAGCAGCAATTTCCGCCTTAATAGCAGCCTCAATATCCTCCATCGACAGTGCAGGAATTTCCTCCTCAACCTGCTCAAGTTTTGCCTGTAGGAGTTGACTCTCTTGGCGAGCCAACTGCGCCTCCTCCCGTCGCTGTCGTGCTTCAATATTGTAGAGTTTGCGCCAATGTGCCGCACTCTCCTGCGCCGCATTGCGATCGCCCTCCAACTGCGCCAATTGCTGCTTTAACGTCCGAATTTCCGCCAGCCATTGCACCACCTCTTCACTCATAACCCAGCACTCCTTGAAAAAAGTCCGAAAAATTGCGATCGTTCTCTACAAAAATTTATCCTAACTGAAGATGCGAACTCTTTCCCGCGATGCCAGCTTGACCGAAATCTGGCAAATTAAGATATAGACCTCTTGCATCATTGCAAAATTCTGACCTTTTTCAGGGGGGTTAACGGCGATCGAACACGAATTTGCAAGCGATCTAATCGTGAATCAGTTTCACCATGCCACTCCCGCATTTTTTCCGCTTTTTCTCCCACCTAAATTGGCTAGTTATCCGCACCATTATCGCGAGAATTTTTCGCCAACGTTTGGCGGGTCTTTCCGCAGAAATGGCTTATAACTCCCTGTTGGCACTATTCCCAGCAATTTTGGCGCTTATTACCGCGATCGCCCTCTTTGAAGATCCCCTGTCCACCCTCTTTCGCACCTTAATTGAACGCTTTGGGGTTGTACAAGATGAGTCTCTCGGTTCTACCATGCGAGGGTTAGCAGCGAACCTGAAAATTGTCGCCCCAGATTTAGTTTGGGAACTTCTCTCCAACTTTGTTACAGAAATCACTCGTACCCGCAGCACAGGTCTATTTTCCGCCAGTTTTGCTGCCACTTTGTGGATCTCCTCCGCCGCGATCGGTGCCGCGATGAATGCCCTCGATCGCATTCACGAAATTCCCAGACACAAACGACGACCCTGGTGGCACGCAAAAATCATTTCCCTCCTGCTAACCCTTGCCAGTATTGGATTGCTTCTCATTGCCTCATTTCTCGTCCTTGTCGGCGATGTTCTCGTGAAATTCGCGGTCCGGACCATTGAGGCACTCCCCATCGAGGAATTGGAAATTGGCAGCTATTGGTTGCTCAAACTTTGGCAACAACTCAATTGGCCTTTTGCTCTGAGCATTGCGATCGTCGCTTTTGCCCTCATTTACCGCTTAGGTCCGAGTCAGTGGCGCAGAGACACCCCCATTCTCCCAGGAGCAATGTTAGCAGCCTTTGCTTGGGCGGGCATTTCCCTGCTGTTTCGCGTTTATGTCGATAATTTTGGCGCTTATAACAAGGTTTATGGGGCAGTCGGGGCGGTTATTGTTTTAATGCTCTGGTTGTATTTAACTTCCCTCGTTTTTCTGATTGGTGGCGTGGTTAACGTCACTGTTGGAGAAGCAATGAAACACAAAACGATTAAAAAAAGACCGCGCGATCGCCCTACCTTAGAAGGAAGAAAGGAGGAAATAATCCCTCCTCATCCCCCTATTCCTAAGCAAGCTGAAAAATAAACGTGACTTTATCTTCTTTCCCTAAAGCAATGCGATCGCCGGCTCTGAGGCGGTGACGGTTTCCTGGGGGCAAAGGATTATGATTGATATAGGTGCCATTGGCACTGCCCACATCCTCAATGAAGAACAGATCTGCTTCCACGCGAATATCGGCATGAACCCGCGAAACGATCGCCGAGTCGGAAAACCCAGAAACATCGACATCGGGGGGGATGGGTCCTCCTGGTTTGCCGATATGAATCACGGGTAAATTTTGGGGAAATTCAATAACGGTATCGGTTTGCAGATGCAGCAAACTCGCCGTTTTAACTTGGAGTTGCGTCGAAGCTCCTCCGGTAGAAATGGGTGGCAGAGAAGAAGAAATACTTTGTTCTTCTACCACTGTTGCCTCTGTAGAACTAGAGACGGGTGGAGGCGTGCTAACCTCAGATTTGCTGAGTTCAATGCCGTTATTTTCACCTTCTTCTGCCACGGTTATATTGGTTTCTTGTAAGTTATAACCGCATTGTCCGCAAAAACTGGCATCGACTTGGACGATCGTGCCGCAGTTGGGGCAATTGGTCATGGTAGGCAGAGGTGTATAACAGGCTTCGCATTGGGTTGCGCCGTCAGGATTTTGGTGATTGCAATTCGGACAAACGATCATGTTAATTATCAATGAACAATTATCAATTATCAATTATCAATGCTTGCTTCAATGTCCCGGGCGGCAATTTCATCAACGAACCACCAAAGTTCTCCCTCGGGTTGAATAAAACGGGAAGGATAATCCTTGGGATCGGCGGAATTCCCCCAAACATTAGCAAGGGCGTTTTGCTTGTTGGCTCCTGCTGCTAAAAAGATAACGCAACGCCCGCGATTGATGAGAGGAATAGTAAAGGTTAGGCGAGGTTGACCAGATTTGTTGCCAACGGCGACGAGGCGATCGCATACCTGTAGGACTTCTGTTTGAGGGAATAAAGATGCGGTATGACCGTCATCTCCCATGCCTAGGAGGATGATATCAAAACGGGGAAATTCCCCCGCTTTGACCCCAAAAAAGCCTTGGAGTTCGCGATCGTGGCGATCGGCATCGGCGGTGGCATCCTTGGCTCCGGTGGGCATGGCATGAATATTGGCTTCTGGGAAGTCTACCCGCTCTAACCATGCCTTGCGAGCCATATTACAATTGCTGTCGGGATGATCGTGAGGAACATAGCGCTCATCTCCCCAAAAAACGTGAATTTTATCCCAAGGGAGAGATTGAGCGGCGATCGCCTCATAAAGAGGCTTAGGGGTACTTCCCCCCGCGAGAACTAGAGTACATTGTCCTCGCTCTTGCAAGGCTAATTGGATTTTCTCCAGTACCAAAACCGTTGCCCGTTTTACTAGAGCGCTCTTATCGGCTAAAACTTCAATTGATGGATTATCCATGAAATTCTCTAAATTTAGTTATTTTCCAGCTTAAAGGGGGCCAATCATTCTTTGGCTCGATAACTTTCTTGAATTTTTGGCGATCGCCCTCTCCCCATTTTGTAACTTAATGTTACATTTCCCACACCAGAATTTAAGATCGTCATGCCTAACACTAGGTCTGTTAAGGTTTTCTCCTCGTCAATCAATCTGAAGCGATCGTGAGTTAAGATGGGAAATCTAGAGCAAGAGATTAGTAGTTTGAATATTTTTTTAACAGGTATTTTGGCGATCGGAAACGCAGCCAAAATAATTGGCAAGCACAGAAAAAGTCAAGAATCGCTATTGTACCTTCATGCTGAGTGTAAACCAGCCCGGAAGTCCCTATCTTTCTTGCCAACTTAAGATGTATCCCATACAGTTTAGCTTGCTCGATCTGATAGAGGGCTGCTGAAAGCCGCATCCAACAAAGATTAGGATAGCGGTAGTTTACTAGCTTGCTCCTCGCCATTGGTTAAACTATTATTGGCTGAACCTAGCTTTTGATAGACCTCGAAAGCGGTTCTCTTCCCTTATGCCGACAAGTTCCGGCAAGATAAGAGAAGGATTCTACAAGAGCTTTCCTGCTTAATCCTTTCGCCTTCATGCTTCCCCAAAGATTAAACTGATACGACTTAGATAAAAATAATGAACAATCCAGCCTTTTCTGCCTTTTCTTCTCTAGCGCTTAAAATTGTCGGGGTGATACTGATCGTTTCGTCGCTGCTTGACTATATCGTACTCGCGATTCCTTTCCAGATTACAAACAAAGACTGGCAACTGACCTTAGCCAGCAATATTGTTGATCGCGGTATCATTCCGATGGTGGGCATTGCTTTCCTCATTGTGGGATATTGGATCGGCGAATCCCTAGGAAATGAAAGTCGTGGTGTTTCTATCACTGACTTAAGATTTTGGTCTTTTTTGTTTGCCTGCATCCTCGGACTTATGTTTTTATTATTTATTCCCCTGCATTTGGGGAATCTTCGCTATAAAACGAAACAGGCCACTGAACAAATTCAACAGGGTTTAACGGCTGCCGAACAACAAATTCAATCTCAATTCGACCAAATCAATCAACTCCTTGGAGATAGCGCTCGCATTAAACAACTCGACGACGCAATTAAGGGCGGCCAAGTAACGGGTCCTCGTCTCGAACAATTACAAACTATCCGCAATCAAATCGAACAGTTAAAAACCAATCCAGCCGCATTGAATGAACAGCTAGAAGCGGCTCAAACCCAACTCCAAGAACGCCGTAAAGAAGCAGAACAAACTGCTAAAACTAATGCTTTTAAATCGGGTATCCGCACGGGAGTTAGTAGCTTGTTGCTGTCCATCGGCTATAGTGTCATTGGTGCGTTGGGTTTCCGAGGATTAGCTGGAGGAGGTGGCGCTACCAGTCGCCGTCGCGTCTAGTTTTATCACTCATCCCACTCTTCTTTATCGAGTGGGATGGTGGACAATTATTAATTATCAAACAATCTCTTCTGAAGTCTCCGTTAACCCTGTCGGGTCTAACGGGGGAGAACGTCACTAAACCATAGCTTATAACCTCTAACCCATACCCAAAACCTATTAATGTTTTCTATTTATATCCTGACTTACAACGAAGAAATAGAAATTGCAGCTTGTATCGAGTCTATTGTTTCTTTCTGCGATGACATTATTATTGTAGATTCTTATAGCAGCGATCGCACTTTAGATATTGTTAGTAACTATGATGTTCGCATTGTCCAACACAGTTTTGAAAGTCACGGTAAACAACGGACATGGATGCTGCGGGAAGTCTCCACCCAATATGATTGGGTTTACATCCTTGAAGCCGACGAACGCATGACTCCAGAACTTTATGCCGAATGCTGTCAAGTTATTCAAAATAAAGATGAATATATCGGTTATTATGTGGCGGAACGAGTCATGTTTATGAATCACTGGATTCGCCATTGTACCCAATATCCCCGCTATCAACTCCGACTTTTCCGTAAAGATAAGGTTTGGTTTGACGATTACGGCCACACGGAACGGGAAATTTGCGACGGTAAAACGAGCTTTTTAAAAGAAACCTATCCTCACTATACAAGCGGTAAGGGGTTCAGTCGCTGGCTGGAAAAACATAATCGCTATTCCACCGATGAAGCGAGAGAAACCCTGTCCCAACTCGAAGCCGGAGGGGTTCGCTGGCAAGATTTATTTTGGGGGCGATCGGAGGTCGAAAAGCGCCGCGCTCTTAAAGACCTCTCTTTACGTCTCCCTTTTCGTCCTTTTTTAAGATTTTTATATATGTATTTCCTGTTGGGGGGAATTTGGGATGGTCGTCCGGGTTGGGCTTGGTGCGTTCTACAATCTTTTTATGAGTATTTTATTATTCTTAAAGTTTGGGAACTCCAAACTCAAAAAACTTCCAAAGCAAACACAGCAAAGGTACCATTAGCAACAGAAAAACACAAAAATTAACATAAATTAAGAAAAATCTTAAGATATTTTCATTTATCGCAATATTTTGGCACAATAATTGAGAGTCCGATGGGAACAGTTTAGCTAACTTCCGGATATCGATCTATTTTTTTCCCGGTACTTTTTCGCAAACAATTTTCTCAACCCGTGACTAACTTAGAAGCCAAAGTTCAAATTCCGGTTCGACGAATGGTTTTATTCGTGCTGGTATTTATTTTATTAATTGCGATCGGGATTATGGGGTTCTTCTATTCTCAGAGTTTCGATCCGTATATACAAAGAGTCTTCGCGTTAAATAGAAATATTGAGCGAGGTCAAGAAATCTTTGCGATTAATTGTGCCGGCTGTCACGGAGTCTATGGGACGGGATATGTCGGTCCAAGCCTGGAACATTTGAGCGATCGCAAGTCCGACCTGCAAATTATTCGACAAGTGATTGACGGCACAACTCCACCCATGCCTCAGTTTCAGCCTAAACCGCAAGATATGGCAGATTTATTAGGATATTTAAAGCGATTGTAATGTAATTATTATTATTAACTATTTGTGATTATGGCAGGTCAAGTTGCCTCAAATATGGGGTTACGGAATTGGATACAGCGACTCATTGCCGCCATATTTTTAGGGGGTCAAGTTGTTTTGCATTTACTGAAGGCGAAAATTAACCGTCGCAATACCCTCGAACAGTGTAATGCAGTCGGTCCTGGTTCCTTGGCGATCGCCCTAACTACGGCGGGTTTTGTGGGGATGGTGTTTACAATTCAAGTAGCGCGGGAATTTATTCATTTTGGGGCAGGAAGCGCGATCGGTGGCGTTTTAGCGGTGGCATTAACCCGAGAATTAACCCCGGTCCTCACAGCAGTTGTTTTAGCGGGACGGGTAGGATCGGCATTTGCGGCGGAAATTGGCACGATGCGGGTCACGGAACAAATTGACGCACTTTATATCCTCAAAACCGATCCCATTGATTATCTGGTCATTCCTCGTATTATCGCTTGTTGTTTGATGCTGCCTGTATTAACACTTTTATCGTTACTTTTGGGAATGTCGGGAGGGTTATTAGTCGCAACAAATCTTTACGGTATTTCTCAATCGGTATTTCTCGAATCGATTCAAAATTTTTTAGGGGTATGGGATATTTTCAGTGCGGTGATTAAATCTGTTGTTTTTGGAGGATTGGTCGCCGTTATCGGCTGCAGTTGGGGTTTGACAACGACTGGAGGTGCAAAAGGAGTCGGACAGTCTACAACAACAGCCGTAGTAACATCACTTTTAGCCATTTTTGTGACTAACTTTTTTCTCTCTTGGCTTATGTTTCAAGGAATGGGGAATGCGGTAATTGGTGGGTAATTGGGTTTTTCGTCACTTTTTGGGCAACCTTGTTGGATCATTTGGCGATATAGTTCAACAACCCCAACGCAAGGCGATGGGGATTGAGGGAGAAACCTTGATTTAAACCGTTGAATACTGCATAGAGTTTCAGCTTGGAACGCACTCTC
>NZ_JACSWA010000246.1 GCF_016888125.1 Spirulina sp. CCY15215 | reverse complement strand
CTGAGAACGCCAGTTGTTCTGGGAACGCTACGAGGTCTCTCGTAGCTGAAAGAATCCCCAACCATAATCTTTGATTTGGTTGGGGAGCGTTCAATTAGGACTTAACGCATTAATGGGCAAGATGGCCGCACTACCATAACCAGAGAATACAGTAGTGGGAACGTCTCGCTTCCTAGCTGCATAAGTCCTATTGAGTTTGACGCTTGTTCATTGAGTCAGTCTCCTTCCCAATTGTTTTCATTCCTGAAGAAGCGAAAGCGTCCTTTTGGCTCAATGCCTTGTCAATTGAGTGTTTGTAACGCTCATTTTCAATCGCTGGTTTGATGGTTTTGCGGCGCACCTTTTGGATCGAGGCTCTTTTTGAGATGTTTGGCAATGCCGTGCGATCGCCTTCGGGTCGTCCGAGAGCCTACTATACCCGACAAGCGATCGATCCGGATCGTCAAGATGCTAAATTGCGAGAACCTCAATTGGTTTAATGCTTTGTTTAGCGATCGCATTTCCATTTGTATGTTAATACGAATGAATTCAAGAAGGAGTAATCTTTTGGATAGCGAACCCCCAGAATATCTTGAAGATCCGGAGGGGGAACTTGCCATTTGGTACGAGCGGACATTTGCCAATAGCGAAACCGAAGCAAGGCAGATATGTAAAAATATAGGTCATACTGCAAGAGGTCGATTGATGTCTGTTAGCCCCCTCGGTCGGAGCAAAAGACTGTGGCTGTGTAAATTTCGTTCCTATGAAGCATCAACAGGAGACAATCGTGAAGAAAAATAGCAAACCCTTCGTTGGGTTGACTCCCTATCAAATTGGCATCCCTCCCGCAGGATACGGTTTTTTATATCTCAATCTCGAAGCCTTAGAGCGCATGACCCATCAAGAAGCGATCGCGAAACTTGAATCGATGGGATACAAACCGCGCTTGAGATATCAGGAAACCCTTAAGGGGCTTGAGGTTTGTGCTTTATTAAGCGTTGCAAAACTCGATCGTTCTACCTCTCTCGACGCACCTTTTGAGGATGTTCTCGAAGACCTTTTTGAGATTTTTGGTAATGCGATCCGAGCACCTTTTGGCTTGTCGAGAAAAGACTGCGAAACCCTCGGTGTCGATCCGGATTATCTAGACCCAAAATGTTTGGAAGAAGAGGCGATCGCTTTGGTTTGAGCGATCGCCTTCTATTCTAAAAAATAATTGCTCGCGATCGCATTTCCATTCTCAAAAAATAATTACTGACGAAGACGGACAAACAGGGAGCGATCGCCTTCCGGTCGTCCGAGAGCCTACTATACCCAACAAGGAATCGATCCGGATCGTCAAGATACCAAACTGCGAGAAACTCAATTGGTTTGATAGGTGCAGGCACTTAGAAACTTTTTTAAATACTCAATTTTTTTGTTGGTTTGCTTCGTCACTGTAAAATAGAAGCAGTTAGAGAACGCAACGCAAGCGAGTTGATGGGGCGATGGTTCGCAAGCATTACACCGATACGATTAAAGTCATGGGAGGCGATCGCGACGCGCACCGAGATGCAACGGAGGCTCTCACTCAAGAGGTAATGGGTTGCAAGTCGTCGGAGCCTTACCGGCAAACGAATGCTCGGAAGTCCAGACGGGACGAGCTTCCCGATGTTGCCCAAGAAGCCCTGATGACGGGGGAAATCGTGGCAAATACGATTTGAAGGCGAAAGAGGTTCAAGGAGGACAGGACGAGCGAAACCAGCAAATCGTTGATGCTGCGGCTGAATCTGGGAAAAAAGTGCGGAAGTTATTTCCTTGGTAAACTCAACATTGTTTAGCGATCGCTGGGTATAATATGAAGATCGACAATACTTTTTGAGTCGGTGATTTTGTTGCCCCAAGATTCAAAATAATGACACAGCAAGATTTATTAGAATCAATTTCTCAAATTATCTGTGATTATCGCTTAGGTGAAATTCCACCTATGACACCCGATCATGTAAATAGATGGATATGTCAATTTGAGAACAACGAACAATTGCCCATTCTTCAAGAACTAAATTATCTCCTCAAAAAATATTATTTTTCACGCTCGCGTGCAAAATCTTGCCTTGAAAAAAGTTTTTTTAATACTAATAAAGCTGAAAAAGTGTCCCAGATTCAATTTTTAGATATTCAAAAAAGAGGGAATAGCCAAAAAGAATTACTTAAATTAGCAAATGAAATCACTATAAGTCGATATAGTATAAATTTATATCGCAACATTTTAAAACCGATTGGATATGTTTATTTGGATGATTGCTTGTTTTCAGGAAATAGAGTTTATCATGACTTAAAAGACTGGCTAGAACAAAATATTGCTATCTCTCATACAAATATTTTCCTGATTTTCTTTGCTTTACATACTTCAGGCAAGCGTTATGTAGAACAATCACTTGCTACAATTGCTCGAGAAAGGAACATCCGATTTATCATTGATTCTGATTTAGAGTTTTCTAATCTGCATTGGGAAAAGGAAAAATATGAGTGTTTGTGGCCAAAACAAATAAATAATAATCCATTAGTCGATCAATTTGTTAACTTAGTTGAAGATAATTGTAGAAACAAGAATTTTAATCCGCGATTATTTCGTCCTGATTTAATACCAAAACAAGAAACACTTTGCTCTTCACCTCAAGCAAGAAATGTAATTGAAGCAGCTTTTCTCAAACAAGGATCTTATATTGTCTCGCTACCGGAAAAACGCCAACATTCAATGAGACCTATGGGATTTGAGTATTTTGAGTCACTGGGTTTTGGCTCAATGTTCATTACCTATCGAAATATTGCTAATAATTGCCCTTTAGTTCTTTGGTGGGGCGATCCAATAAATTACTCTTCTTCCCATCCTTTTAGTAAGTGGTATCCTTTATTTCCTCGTAAGGTCAATTAAAACTGTATTTGTTTTTTCTATTAAAAAAATCGCGAAAAAGGTAATGAGCATGAATACTTCTTCAGCCAGTAGAACATATAATAGAAATGAATGTATCACCTTTCGCAAAACAAAGGAATCTTTTGGTGGTCTATCAAATATGGCTGGAGGATATCCTATAATCGTTAATGGCATAAATATTCGTACATCAGAAGCCTTATATCAAGCGTGTCGTTTTCCTCATCTTCCTGATATTCAAAAAGTAATTATTTCTCAAAAGAGTCCGATGACTGCTAAAATGAAAGGCAAACCTTATCGAGATCGATCTCGTTCTGATTGGGAGAAAGTAAAACTTAATATAATGCGTTGGTGTTTGCGTATTAAGCTATTACAAAACTGGGAAACCTTTGGGAAGTTATTATTACAAACAAAAGATAAACCAATTGTAGAAGATTCGCGTAAAGATAATTTTTGGGGAGCAATTCCAGTAGATACTGACAATCTAGTAGGAATTAATGCTTTAGGGCGATTATTAATGGAACTCAGAGAAACTCTTAAAAAACAGCCAGAGACATTAAAAATTGTTAAGCCGTTAGAGATTAAAGATTTTAATCTCTACAATCAACCTATTGAAACGATCTCTACAGATCTACCAAAAGAAAAAATTTATCTTATCTTTTCTTCCTTCACTCAACAAGAAGATTCAATCAATACAGCACCTCAAAAACAATCAGATGATATAGATCATTTTTCTCAAATAAAAACACAAAATAATTTACAAGAATATCATTGCAATATTTTCGAGAAATATGTTTTACTTGAACTGGAAATATTTTTACAGCAACCTCGTATGTTAGATGAAATTCTTGCCTCTTTTAAAACAGTAACAAAGACTCAGATGCAGCACTGGCTTAAGCTAGGTATAGAAAAAAATAAAATTAGGAAAACAAAAAATCCTGTAAGATATATTTGGAATTCTGTAGAAGATTGTTCGGTTAATTTAAAATATTCTAGTGATCAAAATATGCAACTCAAAAATGTAGAACAGCTATCTTTATTATAATTGACTTTGCAAATTTCCTATCTTTTTTTTTATTAATAGGATTGCTTCATTCTACGAATCCTATCAAATGATGGAATTATGGAATTTATGACGTAACTCGTAGAAAGAAATGCGATCGCACTGCCCCATTCTTCCGTTCGTTGACGGAGAAAAAGGAGGAGTGGGAAAAAGTATGTTTTCTCGCTGTCTGGCGCACTATTTCGAGTGTGAAGGCATCGACTGCGCTCTCGTCGATGCCGACTCCAATAACGATGTTGCCGAATGCTACGATGGCATTCGAGACATCAGCTTTAAAGTCGCTAACGAAGAAATCGCCCTCTCCTCCTTAGAAGTCGATCGCGTCGATCGCATCTTCGAGTGAGCTACTGAAAAACCTGTACTGGTGAATTTACCCGCCAATGTCCACGAACAAGTGGCTTACTGGATCGAAAGTAACGATCAGCAAAGCCGCGTTCCCATGAGCCTGTTGCGAGAAGACGAGAGCCTTGACCTCCTCTCCAAACAGAGATTGACCAAATTTCTCCAACAAATCGCGATCGCCGTTCAAAAATCTGGTGCAATAGCTCTTTCTAAGCCCCCCGAAGTCAGCGAAGAAGAGGACGATCTCGAAGCCGAATTGGATGCAGTGCTGGCAACCGATGAAGACGATTCTATTGCTCCCTCCGCCCTAAAGCCCTAAAGCGTCATGAATAATGGGGAGAAAAAATGCTTGCCTATCTCTTTGCAAGTGCGATATGATTATAAATTGTGTCGAATTTAGACAAAACCATGCCCAAACTAAAAACTCGTCGAGCCGCCGCTAAACGTTTTAGAGCGACTGGAACCGGTAAAATTCGCCGTCGCAAGGCCAATAAAAACCACTTACTCGATCATAAATCCGCCGAACGCACCCGCCGCCGTCTCTCTAATTTATCATTGGTACACGAGAGCGATGAAAAAAATGTGCATTTGATGATGCCGTATATGTAGATTTTTGCGGAATTGGCTCAAGTGCGATCGCGCTGGTGCGAATTCTACTTTTTTTCTTCTTTTCCCATTGTTCCACCTTATTAAAACGGGTAAATTAAAACCATGACTAGAGTAAAACGCGGCAATGTTGCCCGCAAGCGCCGTAAAAAAATCCTCAAAATGGCGAAAGGGTTTAGAGGTTCTCACTCTAAGCTATTTCGCACCGCTAATCAGCAAGTAATGAAGGCATTGCGATCGGCTTATCGCGATCGCCGTCGTCGCAAGCGCGATTTTCGTCGTCTCTGGATCGTGCGTATTAACGCCGCCGCCAGACTACACGATATCAGCTACAGTCAACTGATGG
Organism: Spirulina sp. CCY15215; assembly: GCF_016888125.1. GTDB lineage: Bacteria > Cyanobacteriota > Cyanobacteriia > Cyanobacteriales > Spirulinaceae > CCY15215. Next base: position 1,910 of record NZ_JACSWA010000246.1, on the reverse strand, counting down.
GCAAGTTAAAGAAAGCCGATATTCAAATCAATCGGAAAATGCTGGCTCAATTGGCAGTTGCCGATCCTGAAGCCTTTACAAAGGTAGTTGAATTAGCAGTTCAGTAAAATCATTCACAGAAAAACTCCGTCAGAATCTTTGATTTGACGGGGTATTTTTTTGTTTCCTATTTAAGATAATTTACTACTTGTGCTGCTTTTGGCGATCGCAACAGGCTCAAAATGCGTAATCTTAGGATACTACATTCCGAAGTGCGGAATGTGGGTTTCATCAAAAGTCACATTCCTTTTTCATCTCCTCTAATATCTTATCTCTTTGCTCTTCAAGGTTTTTCAACGCCCATTCGTCGGCTCCTGGCAATAGTTCTATAGTCCCCGAAGTCACTATATCTAAGTCTACTTTCATTTGCGCGATTTGTTCATCTAAATTTTCCAACTCATTTACATAAGTAGGCGCGTTACACCCAACAAGTACCCCTTTTTGGTTTGCTTCCTTGTATGGACTACCATCAACTGCGTAAGCATAGACATTAACATAACCTGCACCCTTTGTGGCCTCAAGTGTGCTACCTACTGTTCCAACTGGCAAATATAGGTAATGAGAAAAATAGCAACCGGCCGCGTGCAAATAGCCTGCGAGGAGGATATCTGTGGGTCCGTAGTTTGCGTAAAAAGTTGCCAGTTGCTCTTCAGCATTATCTTGCGAAAACAATTTTGTGCCTCCAGTATCCGGATCGCAACCCACATCTTTTTCATTTCCCTGTGGCCCGACATCTTCAGTAAATTTGCCGGGGGGAACGTCATAATAGCTTGTGTAGGCGGCGGCCACCGTTGTATTTGTAAAGAAGGTAACAGCAACAATGATAAAAATCACTGCTATTTTCTTCAAAAAACTTCTCATTTTTTGCATTGTTTTTCTCTTTGTAAAGGTTGAACTAATTACCCACTCTAGAATAATTCTTTGATTGTCCCAGAGTCGGTTCATTTGTTCAGAACTCTACCACGAAATATGGAGAGCAAAATTGTTCTTAAGTTTCTCTTTATTTTCTTAGATAGGGTTTGCTGAAAAAGTTAGAAAAAAATTGAGGCGAGTGCAATCGCATTTTAGATGTGAGAAACTATAATCTTATATTGTCGATAATCTCTCCCTCTATAATGAAAGATAATGAGTTTCGTCAAAAAGATACGATTCCAGAAAAATTGACAAAAAAGAAGACAAAAAACCTGCCGAAGCAGGGTGACGAGATTCATGACCAAAAAAGTAATGGCAATGGCAGTTTCTGAGGTATTAGAAAGTTTAGCCATGACGCGATCGAGACTAAATCTTCGTTTACCTTGCCCAAACTTTCCCTCGATTCTGTTGCGGATTTTTTCATCTTCTCTTGCTTGTTTTTTCGCTTCTTTACTAACATTTTTTGGCGGCCTTCCTAAAGGCACTCCACTGATTCTAATCTCTCTCTCTCTTGGTCAGCATTCCCTTGCGCCCTTCGGCGACGCGGGGTCTGACCGCTCCTTGCACCAAGCTCGATTCGCTCTTGTACGATATATCTTATCAACATGAACTGATTCGGGATAATGTCCTGTAAATTCTTTGTAGGCTTCTACTTGTGCTTTTAAATCTCCACTTTCATTGAAATTATCCCAACTTATTTTGTCAAGAAATAGATAACCGTCAAAACAACTGGCTGATATTTTTGCACCGAACTCTACATCTGCTCCTGCTTTTCCCCTGACAATTGGACGAATATGGGGCTGAGTTAGATTAACGATTCGATTCTCAATTTTTTCAGTCTTATTTTCCCACATCCATTTCTGCTGACGGTAGATTTCATTTCCTACTAAAAATCTCCTGTATTGCCTTTTACTCAAGATTTCTAGACTCACTCCCTTTTCTATTAATTTCTCAATATT
>NZ_JACSWA010000245.1 GCF_016888125.1 Spirulina sp. CCY15215 | reverse complement strand
GGGGTCGTTGTCGTGCGCGGACGGGGGGCTGGAGCCGTGGGTTGAGGATTGGGTTCGGGGGTAAAGATTAACTCGCGATCGGCAGGGGGTAAGCTGGTATTAGAAGGCGGGTTAAGAATTCCGGGAGGTTCTTGGACGGGGGGAATATTGGCAGTGTTGCTATCAGAAGTGAGATAAACGTGACCAAGGGCCCGTCCATTATAAGTCCGTTTGGTAAAGCGCCAACCGGGATCGAGGTGAATTTTGAGATAGCGATCGCTGCTATCCATGCCTCGGGTGCGCCCAATCTCAATGGTGGTGCGCTCTCGCGGGGAATTGGCCAGTAAAACCAGTTCGTCACCGCGTTGGACAACACTGAGAATAAAGCGCCAACCCAAGTCAGTATCGTTAATCCGCGCGGAGTAACCGTTACTATCGGTACTGCGTCCACAAATTCCCGTAAAATCAAAACTTTCCCAAGTAGGTTCGATAAATGTGGGGTTTTCTCCGTTCTCTTGCCAGCAATTGCGACCGTTGGCTTGTTGTTCCATGATGATCAGGTTATAGTAGCGCCGACCGACCCCAAAGGGAGTGGCGATCGCCACAAAACGTCGCTGATCGACTTCAACTTTAGCAAAATCATAAGCTGCTCGTGCAGGAGCCAGCATTCCCGCAGAGAAGAGGATAGTTGTGGTTAAGGTTGCTGTTAGTTTGTGCAAGAATTTCATAAAACAGTAATTGGTTAATTTCTCAGGTTGTAGAAAAAATTATGTTCTTTGCGAACAGATTGAAAGTGCAAATTTTGGAGATCGCCGAATGTTCCCCTCGACGTTTATTTTAATAATTTGTTCTACAAATTTAAAGCCCCTATGGGGGAATCTTCTTCCTTATTGTTCTGCAAAACTGCCCAGAGATCGGGACGACAAATGCGAGTTTTTTCCATTTGTTGCTCCTTGCGCCATTGGGCGATCGCCGCGTGATTACCCGATCGCAGGATTTCGGGGACTTCCCAATCGCGGAAAACGGCGGGGCGAGTATATTGAGGATAGTCGAGTAATCCTTCCTCAAAACTTTCTGCTTTTAAGGATTCTTCTTTTCCCACGGTCCCTGGACGCAGGCGAATAACTCCATTAAGTAAGGCGAGAGCGGGAATTTCGCCACAGGTTAAAACAAAATCTCCCAAGGAAATTTCTCGGTTGATCAGATGCTGACGAATGCGATCGTCTACTCCTTCATAATGGCCGCAAATCACGATCAGTTGCTCGTAATTTTGCGACAGTTCTAGTAATGTTTCTTGGTTGAGGGGTTTCCCTTGGGGAGACATCAGAATAATTTCCCGTCGAGGTAAAATGGGCAATGATTCTACAGCAGCAAAAATTGGTTCGGGTTTGAGTAACATTCCCACTCCTCCCCCATAAGGTTCATCATCGACGCGCTTGTGTTTATCCGTCGCAAAATCTCTGGGATTGATCAAATTAACTGTAGCAATTTGTTTTTCTAAGGCTCTCCCTAATAAACTTGTTTTCAGGGGAGAGGTAAAAAATTCTGGAAAGAGGGTGACAATATCAAAACGCATATTTTCAGTTATTTAGGGATTGCTGTATGAGTTTTAAAGCCATGCCAGATAAGAGTTTCCAGCTTTTTTTGCAAAAAAGTCCAAGGTTTTTGCCCATCAAAAAAGCGGCGTGGGGACTCCCGTTAGACCCGACAGGGTTAGCGGTTCTCGGAAACGCCGCCAACAGAGGAAATTGAGCGAAGCGAATCA
>NZ_JACSWA010000244.1 GCF_016888125.1 Spirulina sp. CCY15215 | reverse complement strand
GTCTTGCGTTACAATACTTCCATGTAAGTCCACAGCTATTTTTTAGCCAAGGGATGTAGGAGTCTGTTGACAGACTTGGCGAAAGCGCGGTTTTAACCCGCTTTCGGTGGATTAACCACAGAATCCCCGTCTTTTTAAAGCGGGGAGATGTCAATTAAGGCCAAAAATCTTTACAATGGTGTATGATGGTTGGAGATCGAAACTTAATTTAGTTCGCGGTTCTGACGAACTGTTCTAAAACGATCTGAGAATCTTCAAGAAGCCTATACTCATTCGCTTTGCGGTTAGTATAGCGGGATGTCACTAGCGAGAATTACTTTTCGATCGCGCTGTTTTGGGGGAATACAATACCGCTCGATCGAGCCAGATCAATCAATCACTGCTCCTGTTCACTTCTCCTGTAGGCATCCAAACCAAACGCTGCAAAATTTTGATTCAAGAACCTGCGGGGGAAGATGTAGCGTCATGTCAACAAATCTAGATAAACAAACCCGCCAGTGCGGTATCGGGAAATTATCTCGGTATTGTACAGAGTCGGAGGTTAGCCTCTCAGATCGCCATCAGCGCAATTAAAGCGATCGCCAATTGATCGCCAATTAATCGCCAATTGACTATTCCCAAAATTAATTAAGTTTCGTAAACTAATAGCCAACGAAAAACATAACGAGTTATATATGACAATTTCGTTCAAAAGTCTGGGACTGTCCGATATACGCATCGAGCAACTCGAAGCAATTGGTTTTGAAGAGCCGACGGAAATTCAGGAGCAAGCCATTCCTATATTATTGGCAGGACAAGATGTAGTAGGACAATCACAGACAGGAACCGGTAAAACAGCAGCCTTTTCGCTGCCCATTCTCGAGCAAATCGATCCCAACGCTCGGACAGTTCAGGCTTTGATTCTGACTCCCACGCGGGAACTGGCACAACAAGTCACCCAAGCGATCGATGATTTTTGGGGCAACAATAAACCCTCTCAGAACCGCGATCGCCTGCGAGTTCTGACCGTGTGCGGGGGTCAGTCCATCGAACGGCAAATTCGCAGTTTGCAACGGGGGATCCAGATTGTTGTCGGCACCCCTGGGCGGGTCATTGACCTGTTAGATCGCAAGGATCTGCGTTTAGATACCTTACGCTGGGTCGTATTGGATGAAGCCGATGAAATGTTAAGCATGGGCTTTATCGATGATGTCAAGAAAATCCTCAGACAAACCCCTGACGAACGCTGTACAGCTTGTTTCTCGGCAACAATGCCCGCAGAAATTCGCAAGTTAATCGATCGCTTCCTCAAATCCCCCACCACGGTTTCCGCGAAACAGACCAAAGCGGCCCCGTCTCGTATCGAACAGCGAATCTATAATATCCCCCGAAGCTGGCCAAAGATTAAGGCATTACAGCCCATTCTAGAAATGGAAGAGCCGGAAGCCGGTATTATCTTCGTTCGCACCAAGCGGGCGGCGGCGGAAGTCACCAGCAAGTTACAATCGGCGGGACACAATGTAGATGAATATCACGGCGATTTAAGTCAAAGTCAGCGAGAACGCCTAGTACACCGTTTTCGTAATGGTCAGGTGCGCCTAGTGGTAGCAACGGATATTGCCGCCCGAGGTTTGGATGTACAGGATCTCAGCCACGTGATCAACTACGATCTCCCCGATAATTCGGAAACTTACATCCACCGTATCGGTCGGACGGGACGCGCGGGCAAAACTGGAACGGCAATTTCTTTGATTCAACCAATGGATCGTCATTTACTACGACGGATCGAAAATCGCTTGCATCAAAAACTACCCGTCACTCGCATTCCCTCGCGATCGGATGTAGAAACCCGCCGCCTAGAGAAACTCAAAGAGCAAATGAAAGAAGCCCTCTCAGGAGAACGCATGGCCTCTTTCCTCTCTACCGTGAAAGAATTGGGAGAAGAATACGATCCCCATGCGATCGCGGCAGCGGCCTTGCAAATGGTTTACGACCAGTCCTGTCCGAGTTGGATGCAGGGAGACTGGGAAGTTCCTTCTGAGGACTTTTCTAAGCCTGTTAAACGAGGAGGCAATGGCGGTAATAATCGCGATCGCCGACCGTCGAATAAGCGACACGATCGCAACAACGATCGCAACAACGATCGCAACCACGATCGCAACAACGATCGTTCCTCTCGCGATCGTTTTGAAATGCCCAAAAAGGTACAACTATCCGATCGGGTCAAGTAGAGATTGCAGAAGTTTGAATTTATGAGTGTTGAAAAAGAATATAACTCAACTCTCATCATCGATTCAAGATTCTGCCATCCCCAAGGCAAAAAAATGTCACAATAGGAAAGATAGGATTATCCGTCTTTCCTATTTCTTTATTGGTTTTCTTTATTGGTCATTTAACGTCAATTGTGGTTTTAAGTCCTTCTGCTGTCCCGGTTTCTCACCCCAATCACAACGCCGATCGCCCTGTTTTGCGCTGGCGTGGTCTGATTGAAACATATCGCGCTTTTTTGCCTGTTAGCGATGCAACTCCCGTTGTCACCCTTCTCGAGGGCAATACCCCTTTAATTCCAGCCCCGGCGATCGCGCAACGTATTGGTCGAGATGTCAAGATTTTTCTCAAATACGACGGGTTAAACCCAACGGGAAGTTTTAAAGATCGGGGCATGACAATGGCTTTGTCTAAGGCGAAAGAGGCTGGAGATAAAGCCGTGATCTGTGCTTCTACGGGAAATACCTCTGCTTCGGCGGCAGCTTATGCGCGTCGGGCGGGAATTCGGGCTTTTGTGATCGTCCCCGATGGCTATGTGGCTTTAGGGAAAATGGCTCAAGCACTTTTGTACGGTGCAGAAGTGATTGCCATTGAAGGTAACTTTGATCGCTGTTTGGAAATTGTCCGGCAAATGTCCGATATTTATCCCGTTACTTTAGTTAATTCTCTCAATCCATATCGCTTACAAGGACAAAAAACAGGCGCTTTTGAAATTATTGACGATTTGGGAGATGCACCCGACTGGTTGTGTATTCCTGTGGGTAATGCGGGCAATATTTGCGCCTATTGGATGGGATTTTGCGAGTACCGCGAACAAGGATTTAGCAGCCGCTTACCGAAAATGATGGGCTTTCAAGCGGCGGGATCGGCACCTATTGTCTTGGGACATCCCATTGCTTCTCCCCAAACGATCGCCACGGCAATTCGAGTGGGAAACCCTGCCAGTTGGCAAAAGGCGATCGCGGCACAACAGGAATCAAAGGGGGAAATTAAAGCCGTTACAGATGAGGAAATTTTAGATGCTTATCGGCTTTTGGCGAAGGAAGAAGGGGTATTTTGTGAGCCTGCTAGTGCGGCTTCTGTGGCAGGATTGCTACAAGTGAAAGAACAAATCCCTGAAGGGGCGACTATTGTTTGTGTCTTAACCGGAAATGGCTTAAAAGATCCCGATGCGGCGATCGAATATAGTCACAATAAAATTCATTCTGGGGTTGGATCGGATTTAGAAAGTATTGCTAAGGTAATGGGCTTTTAATATTTAGCGCGATCGCTTGGTGTTTCCCCGATATTTGTGTTGCAGGAGGAATTGTGAGAAGTCGTATCATTGCTTATTCTTCGCTAATCACTTTCAAGCGAACAATCTTTTCTCCTGCATCATCCAATTGTACTTCTATGGTTTCTCCTGTTAGACTTTCCAAACAGGTTAACATCGATCGCAGGTTGGGATTACTGGCTCCTGTATCGACATAAAGGCGATCGGCAAGGTTACTTAAACGCTTCCAAGTGGTAAAGAGTTTCGCTGCCATTTGCTCGAGGCTGGTGGCTTGTTTAACAATATCGGCGGCAGTATTCAAACAATCGATGCGTAAGGCTTCTTCTAGCGCCATTTCGATGTCAACTGAGCCTTTTTTCAAGGTTTGTACCCGCGCGGCTGCATCGAGATATTTGGAAAGATTTTTGGCAGAAGAAGTGAGATTTTTCACCGTGTCAATATCGGGATTTGCGGCGATTTCTCGCTGCATCTCCTTCAAATGAATATCGGGTAACTTCTCCATTTCCCGGACTAAAGGCGCGAGATGGCGCGGTGGAAGTCCCCCCTCTGAGGCTTTTTCTTTGACTTCATCAGGCAGTAATTCCGAACTCATGGCTGTCCATTCATCCGCCAATTGCTTCACTTCTCGTCGCGTAATGCGATCGCCCCCTAAAGCGGCTTCTGAGACCATTTTCTGTACCTCTGGAGACGATTTTGCGGTTTCGACAAATGCCCGTTTGCTAAATCTATTAATGGCTTCGGGATCGAGTTGTCCTTCCGCAACCAGAGTATCGGCGCTATTGGCCAATTGAATCAACGCATAAGCCTGACTTTTCGTAATTTCCCGCTTCTTCAGCCAATTAATAAACCCCGTCCCTCTTCCATCTCCTCCTTTTTTCTCGCGATCGCGCACCGATCGCAAAATTCGCCCTCGCCAAATATCCGTCTGTAGGTCAAACTGTTCGCAAACTTTCCAAATGCGATCGAGTTGCTGTTGAAAATCGTGTTCTTGAATATCCTCGTCTTCAGGATCGGGGAGTTGGAAGTTAAAATCTGTAGGGGTTTCTAGTGCCTCTACGATTTCTTCGGTAGATGGAGGAGGGAAGGACTGAACCATAGGGAAGAGCAAATCGAGGGGACAGTCGCACTATTATTACATATTTATGACTTACGCAGTTAGGGCGAGTCTTGCTCCCTAACTGCGTAAGTTCTAATATTCTTTAACTTGTTTGGCTCATGGGAATTTTACGAACCTTTTTCGCTAACCCGAGGCGATCGAGTAACTGAATCGTGTACCACGTGACATCAATTTCCCACCAACGCCAACCAGACTGAGCCGATCGCGGATGAGCGTGATGGTTATTGTGCCAACCTTCACCATAAGTTGAAAGTGCGACCCACCAAAGGTTACGAGAATTATCGTCACAAGAGAAAGTGCGATAGCCCCATGTATGCGTTGCGGAGTTCACAAACCAAGTACAATGCCACAATACAACCGATCGCAAGAAAATTCCGTAAATGACAAAAGACCAACCGCCGAAAGCGTAGAGCAGCACTGCAAGAGGCACTTGCAATAATAAGAAGTAGCGATCGAGCCAGCGATAAAAAGGTTGACGCAGTAAATCTGAGGCGTATTTGCTGTAATATTCCTTATCAAAGGCTTCCTGTTTTGGGTAAAGCAACCAGAGTATATGACTCCACCAAAATCCCCGCTTCGCAGAATAGGGATCTTTCTGAACATCCTCGGTATAACCGTGGTGCTGTCGGTGTCCTCCAACCCAAAAGATCGGACCTCCTTGAATTGCTAAGGCTCCACAGGTGGCGATCGTGTATTCTAACCACTTGGGAACTTCAAAACTGCGATGACTCAATAAACGATGATAGCCCAAACAAATGCCAATTCCCCCGCAAAGCCAATGCAGAAAAATTGCGACTCCTAAAGCCTGCCAGGAGAAACACCACAACGCAGACAGGGCAAGGGCATGGAATGCACCAAAAAAGAGGATATAAGTCCAATTTAGGGTTAGAGAATTATTACTCTGAGGTGCATTAGCAACAGATTGTGAATTCATAAAAGCATCCTTAAAACGAGCAGAAAAAACGAAGGAAACTGTTTTTTGCTCCCTTTCTCTCCACCTAAAAAGATGGAGTGAGGGGACAAGTCGGTGTTAGAGTAAAAATGTAAGTTTTACTTGCACGCTACCATCCTAACAACTCCCCCTAGAAAATGCAAGCTATACTTACATTTTTATGTCAATTCAATCTCTATCAACCCGCGATCGCTTAATTCAAGCTGCCCTAGAACTCTTTGTTTCTCAAGGTATCAGCAATACGACTACTCGCCAAATCGCCAATTTAGCGGAGGTAAACGAAGTCACCCTCTTTCGTCATTTTGGCAATAAACACGGGCTACTTCTCGCCGTTATCGAAGAATCTCCCACCTTTGTTAATCTGGGAAAGACTTTACTGCAAGGATTTGAGCCATCTGAATCAGGAAAACTGTCCTTAAAAGAGTATGCAAGTTATAACTTACATTCATTAGAGCAAATGCCGGAGCTATTTCGCTCGCTGATCGGGGAAGCCGATCAATATCCTGATGAAAATCGCCAAGCGATCGGGAAACGCCTTGCAGAGGTCAATCGTAGTATTGTCAACTATTTTGCCATCGCCCTTCCTCAAAGCCAAATTCCCCACGATCGCCTTTCCAGCTTATGGATGAGTGCATTAATTGGCTATGCAGCGATCGCCTTTACCAGTGAATTTCAGGAACTTTGGCGCGATCGCGAGGACTTTCTAGATAGTTTGGTGGATTTATTTGCAAGCACTACTGTCTCAGATACTACTATTTCATTGGCACCCGATGGCGACAAGGCGATCGCACCAAAAATCCTCGATCTGCCTACAACTTTAGTGCATAACATCTTACAGCAGGCCAAAAAATCCAGCTTACAAGATAGCGCGATCGCCTATCTTCTTTTTGGGGCAGGATTATCCCCCAGAGAAATTGCCAGTTTAGAGAAAACGCAACAAATTTGTAACAAAAACCAACATATTTTGCAAGTCACGGTTGCAAATCGCCTGCGACAAGTTCCCGTCAATCAATGGATTTTAGGCAAGCGTTATGGTTCTTATACCAACAATCCTCTCACTAAATGGTTAAAAAGTCGTAAAGATAAAGCGTTATCTCTGTTTCTCAACGAGGAAAACAAACCCATGTCTGCATTAGAGATCCAAAAACGCTGGCAAATCTGGTTAGAAGGATTAACCGAAGGCGAAATTCCCGCGATCCCTCGGGCGCAACAAACCTGGTGTGTAGAAATGTTAATGCGAGGCATGAGTTTGGAAAATCTAAGCATTCTGACAGGACTAGAATTGATACAATTACAACCCTATGCCCGTAGAGCCAAAGAAAAAGCAGCTATTGAAGAAGCAACACTATTAGATCGCAAACCTTGACCTGCTATTTTATTATGGAACAAAATAACGAGACGACACGATCGCCTTTTTGGGACAATCGCTATCAAAACCAGGATACTCCTTGGGATTTAAAGCAACCTGCCCCTGCTTTTGTAGATTTACTTGACTCTTCTATCTCCCCCAAATCGGGAAAAATTGCAATTTTAGGGTGTGGAACCGGAAATGATGCCCTTTTATTTGCAAAAATGGGGTTTGAGGTAACAGGATTTGATTTTGCTCCCTCCGCGATCGCCATCGCCAAACAACGCGCCCAAGAGATTAATTTAAAAGCAGAGTTTTTGCAACGAGATATCTTCGCCTTATCGGAAGAATTTGCGGGAGTTTTTGATTACGTTGTCGAGCATACTTGCTTTTGCGCCATTTTACCCGAACAGCGCGATCGCTATGTCGAAGTTGCGCGATCGCTGCTTAAACCCAAGGGAATACTATTGGGCATATTTTTTACTCATTCTCGCCCTGGGGGACCGCCTTTCGGTTCAACTCCAGAAGAAATTTGCAGCTATTTTGAATCCGCTTTTGAAATATTATCTCTCGATCCCCTAGAAAATTCTCATCCCAAACGTCAGGGAGAGGAACATTTCGGACAGTTTCGGCGCTTATAACTGTTTGGACATGATTTATATTCGATCATAAATTGGCGATCGCAAACTAAAGATAAGAAAAGCGATCGCCACAATAAAGCGATTTTTCCTTGATAATTGATAAATCGATCGTCTTTCCCTGGATATCCGTGACACTATCAACCCCGACCGCTTCTTGGCCCGATCTGACTCGAGACTGGCACACCTACAGTGCAGATGAAACACTAACAACCTTAAAAAGCAATGCCGATCGCGGCTTGAGTGCAACAGAAGTGGAGGCGCGATCGCGCTACTACGGACGCAACGAACTCCAAGAAACAGCCCAACGCACGCGCTGGCAAATTTTTCTCGATCAGTTTAGCAATATCATGCTGTTAATGCTGATGGCCGTTGCTGTTATCGCCGGGATTTTGGATTTTCTTGCGTTGCAAAGTGGCGAACTCAAAAGCGGACTCCCCTTTAAAGATACGGCGGCCATCCTCTTTATCGTCATTCTTAACGGGATTTTAGGTTATGTGCAGGAAGTCCGCGCAGAAGCCGCCCTCGCTGCTTTAAAGAAAATGGCTTCTTCTCGGGTGCGAGTAGTGCGAGAGGGACAAACTCGGGAAATTGATGCACCGGATCTTGTGCCAGGCGATATTCTCTTGTTAGAAGCGGGGGTGCAACTGGCCGCCGATGGGCAACTCCTGGAAGCCGCCAATTTACAGATTAGAGAATCTACTTTAACGGGAGAGTCAGAGTCCGCCAATAAGCGCGTCACAACAGCTTTAGCCGCCGATACCCCATTAGGCGATCGCGTCAATATGGTGTTTTCTGGGACAGAAGTGGTGCAGGGGCGAGGCAAAGTTGTCGTTACTGGCACAGGAATGGCGACAGAATTGGGGAAAATCGCCAAAATGATTCAAGGAGTCGAAAACGAGAAAACCCCCTTACAGAAGCGCATGACCCAATTAGGGAACGTTCTCGTTACTGGCTCCCTCGTATTAGTGGCCTTGGTTATTGCGATCGGAATTCTCAAAGCAGGGAATTGGAGTCCCCTGCGAGAACTGGTGGAAATTTCCCTCAGTATGGCGGTAGCAGTTGTGCCAGAAGGGTTGCCCGCCGTCATTACCGTTACCCTCGCCCTCGGTACTCAGCGCATGGTCAAGCGTAACGCCCTGATCCGCAAACTCCCGGCTGTAGAAACGTTAGGTAGCGTTAACACCATCTGTTCCGACAAAACTGGAACTCTGACCCAAAATAAAATGATTGTTCGGGAAGTAGAGACAGCGAGGGGATCGTTTCCCGTTACGGGAGAAGGTTACGAACCTGTAGGGGAATTTTTCCAAGAAGGAGAGGCGATCGCCTCCCCAGATCGCCCCGAACTGCAAGCCCTAATTGTCGCTGCCGTCCTTTGTAATGATTCTCTGTTGCGTTATGAAGACAACAAATGGCAGATTTTAGGCGATCCCACAGAAGGTTCTTTGCTAACTTTAGGAGGAAAAGCAGGTTTGGAACAAGAAAGCCTCAAATCTCGCTTTCAGCGCGTTGACGAACTCCCTTTTTCTTCCGAACGCAAGCGCATGAGTGTTATTTGTTTGGATTCCGAATATGGAGAATCTTACAGCTTATTTAGCAAAGGGTCGCCGGAAATTCTCCTCGGTCGTTGTCAATCTTACCAGTTAGGGAATGAAACCGAATCTCTCACCCCCGATCGCCGTCACGAAATTCTCAATGCTAACAATCAAATGGCAGCGCGAGGGTTGCGGGTTTTAGGGTTTGCTTACAAGGTTTTAGACGAACTCCCCCAAACTCCTAACGAAGAAGATGACCCCGAACAAGAGATGATTTGGTTGGGGCTAACTGGGGCGATCGATGCACCTCGCCCAGAAGTTGCCCTCGCAGTACAGCGCAGTAAGGATGCAGGCATTCGTCCAATTATGATTACTGGGGATCATCCTTTAACAGCGCAGGCGATCGCCAAAGAACTCGGTATTGCTGACGAAAATTGCCTCACTTTAACAGGACAAGAATTAGAAAAACTTTCCCAACAAGACCTAGAGTTAGCCGTGGAAAAAGTCAGTGTTTACGCTAGAGTATCCCCAGAACATAAACTCCGTATCGTCCGCGCCCTGCAAGCCCGTAACCGCTTTGTTGCCATGACAGGAGATGGGGTGAATGATGCCCCCGCCCTCAAACAGGCTGATATCGGCATTGCAATGGGGATTACAGGGACAGATGTGAGCAAAGAAGCCAGCGATATGGTTCTCTTGGATGATAATTTTGCCACCATCGTCGCTGCAACCGAGGAAGGGCGAGTGGTTTATGATAATATTCGCCGCTTTATTAAATATATTTTGGGGAGTAATGTTGGGGAAGTTATTACGATCGCCTCTGCCCCGATTTTAGGCTTATCGGGAGTGCCTCTCACGCCACTCCAAATTCTCTGGATGAACCTCGTTACCGATGGTTTACCCGCCCTAGCTTTAGCCGTAGAACCCGCTTCTCCTAATATCATGAAACAGCCTCCTCATAGTCCCAATGAAAGCATTTTTGCTCGAGGCTTGGGTTCGTATATTGTACGAATTGGGATCATTTTTAGCATTTTCAGCATTACTCTGATGGTATTATCCTATCACCAGACCCAAGGAACAGATAACCCGGAAAGTTGGAAAACAATGGTTTTTACGACACTTTGTTTAGCACAAATGGGACACGCGATCGCGGCACGGTCTTTTACTCGTTTAACTATCGAAATGAATCTTTTTAGCAATCCTTCCTTATTATGGGCAGTTTTGGTGACAACCGCTTTACAGTTGGCGATCGTCTATGTTCCCTTTCTACGGGAATTCTTTGGCACGCAAGTGTTAAGCGGAGAACAATTATTACTTTGTTTGGGATTTAGTAGTTTGATGTTTGTTTGGGTAGAAATGGAAAAACTCTTTGTCCGCAAGTTTTTCCAAGGGAAAATGAGAACACATTAGCAAAAAAGCTCTGGTTATAAACTCAATCCTGAATTATTGATACAAGTTCATTAAATCATGGATAACTCTCCTACAACTTCTAAACGCTTATAATCATCAATTTTGAGAAATTGTTCTGCTAAGTTTTCCGCAACAGAAGGGGTTAACCAGCCTAATTGTAATAAGAGATGAATCGCTGTTGCATATTTGGCGCGTTTTGCCCCATCTCGTACCTTTAAAGCCAGTCCCATTCCTTCCCCCACTCTTCCCACACACTGTATCCCTTCCGCACCAGACTTACTCACTAATTCACCTTCCGTTAATCGCATCAACTCTGTATCAAATGCACCCTCTCCAGCTACCATGCGAGGATGGTACGTCATGGCTCGCAAAATCCGCTCTAAATCTAAGTTATTCCCAGAAGCTAACTTTGCATAAAGAGAGGCCATTTGCCCCATTTGCATCGAGTAAGTTGGCGCACCGCAGTCATCTCGAGCGCGAATAAATTCATCCGCAGGCATTCCTAACAATTCTCCAACTTTACCAATAATTAGTTTTTGAATGGGATGAGAACGATGGAGATAATTATCTAAGGGAAAATGACGTTGCTGAGAAACCGCCAACATTCCAGCGTGTTTTCCAGAACAATTGTGCTGGAGAGGGCTTTTTTTCCCTTTTGGAGTTGGACACTGTAGCGCATCAGCCTCAATATCGCAGTGCCAGAGAATATTAAAGACCTGTCGGGCGTGTTCTACGCTACCCTGATGAGAGCCGCACATGATAGCTAAGTCTTTATCATTAAGATTGTAACGTTCAAGTGTACCTGTTGATGTAACGGCAAGAGCTTGAAAGGGTTTAAGGGCAGAACGAATAAAAGTATTGGTTTCTATGCTTCCTGCTAGAGAAAGTATTCGCCCGCGATCGTCGCTGACAATTGCTGTAACATGATGGATAGATTCAACAATTCCTTCCCTTAAGAGTTGAACTTCTAGTTCTGGCGCGTGATTTCGCATTCCTCGAGTCATAAGATTTTCTTTAAACAGATTTTTTTTAAACAACGATCCACGTTACACTACCAAGCGCTATAAAAGCTGCTAAAACCGCGAAGGTCTTCTTGAGGCGATCGAGAACTGGCTTAACTTGATAAGTTACAATCAACCTTTCCCGCAAAAGAACATCTTGAGGTTTTTGCCATATTTGCCCGTCATACCATCCTGATTCCTCATAAGTCACAGTTTCTCGGTAGAGGCGATCGCAAATATAAGACCAACCAAAATAAAGATGTGTTAACAGCAAAACAACAAAAAGCAAAGCGCCTCCAGCCGCAGCGAGGGTAAAATTGAGAGGGGATTTAGCAGGAGGGAAACTGGTAGCGGCGATCGGTCCAGAAACCAGCCATCCCAGTCCCCACACCCACGCCAGCTTGCGCGTATATTTAAACGGACTTTGTACGGCCCAATTAAACAACCACGATTCTTTTAACTGTTCGTACTCATTAAGAGGTTGTTGCTCTATAGGAACGGGACAAGAAGAAAGAGAAGAATGGGCATTATTCATTTATTCCCCTGCTGCGCGATCGAATTGATAATCAATGCGTTCAGCATGACCCCAAAACGCTTCTAAATTATAGTATTCCCGCTCTTCTGGCAGCAAAATATGGGCGATCGCGTCGCCATAGTCAAGAACGATCCAACTTCCCTCAGCTTTCCCCTCAATGCGATGGGGAAGGCATTCCTGTTGTTCCTCAACAGCATCTTCAATCGCATTACAAATAGCACGGACTTGGGTTCGGGAAAAGCCAGTAGCGATAACAAAATAATCCGCAAGGTAACAAACTCCCGTCACGTTGAGCAAGAGAATATCTCCCGCTTGGCGATCGTCTGCCGCTTCCACAATAATGCGGGCGATGGCGAAACTAGAATCTTCAGGAGGAGTAGATACAACCGAAAGAGGGGATAACGTATTGATGCTGGCGTTTTGTTGTGTCATAGAGAAATTAATTAATTTTGTCTTATCTATCTATATATTTCCAAAGGTCATGGTATTGACGCTTATCCCCGGATCGTAACGTAATTGTTTCTATCTGGGGATGAGACGGAATTTTTCTTAATGTGTAGGAGAGAATGCCCATAGAAACCAGAACATAGAAACTAGAAAGACAAAAACAGGAAAATTCCGAAAAGAATTTCCTGTTTTTTTAAAACCCGAAAGAGTTGATATGAGGGGGATGCAGGAAAAAAGATAAGTAGAGAGGAAAATATTTTCGCAAAAAGGGTTGACAGGTAAAGAAAAAGTGGCTACCTTAGTAAATGCGCGGTTGAGAGAGCAACCGGAAACGGGGTTCTCAAAAACAGCGCGCCGAACCAAGAAAAAAGAATAAGTTTGAAAGTATA
>NZ_JACSWA010000243.1 GCF_016888125.1 Spirulina sp. CCY15215 | reverse complement strand
AAAATCAGCTTTAACGCGATAGACAACATGATTGACTCCATCATGCCGATCTCTTTTAATCGGTTCACCTAGAGTTAATTTTTCTCCCGAATCCAATCTTTCAACGGAATAATTTGTAAATTCAATATCGTCAGGTTCTATATCTCCTTTGTAGCGAAACCAGAGATAAAAATCCAGTAAAAAAGATGAATTTTTTTCGTCGATATGGGTTACTTCATTGATATC
>NZ_JACSWA010000242.1 GCF_016888125.1 Spirulina sp. CCY15215 | reverse complement strand
AAATTGTTACAATCCCTTATTTTTCGTTAGTAATCATTTGTTCTACAACGACACATCGGGGTTACAGTCTTTTTCTCTAGTCAGTGAATAATCCCTGCCCAACCAATGGGGGAGCATCGCGCACTGTATTTAATAATTTAGTGGATACAACCCGCTTGGCATTAGCGCAGTATCAAGAAGACAAAAATTTAATTATCTTGCCCGATCGCTTTCCTCAATCTCTTTCCGATATTATTTTAATTCTCAAAGCCTTGCTCCAAGAGGGGGCATTGGACTTACAACCCGAAGAACTAGAGTTCTTTGCCGAACGGGTTTGGCAACTGTTTACCTCCTCAAAAGAACGACGATTTGGGGAATACGAGAAAATCAGTTGGTGGAACTATCTCGATGCTGCCAATAAGTCCCCTGCTTATCAAGCTCTATTAGCGCGAGGAATCACCACCTCCTTAGTGGCCTCTCGGGCTGAATTAGCCAGCACAAAGACAATGGGTGATATCTTCGTCCAACTGCTCCTCGGTATTATCAATCCCGCGAATAGTAGCGCCGATCGCGTTCTTAATGGCCCCACTAATGACGTATGGATCGATCCGTGGCTGGAATATTTGCGCGATCGAGGGGTGATATATCATCAATCCCATCGTTTGCGGAGTATCGAAGCAGACAAAGATGAGAATGGAACCGTGCATATTACTGGCGCGATCGTCACCGATATGGACAATAAAATCGACACAACCGTGACGGGGGACTACTATATTGCCGCGTTACCCGTAGAAATTATCGCCGGTCTGATCTCCGACGATCTTGTGGCCGGGGATCCATCCTTGGCCAACCTCAAACGTTTAGGAACCAGTACCGCTTGGATGAATGGAATTCAATTTTATCTCAATCGAGATGTTCCCGTTACCCACGGTCACGTTCTCTATGTTGATTCTCCTTGGGCTTTGACTTCGATTTCCCAGCAAGTTTTTTGGCCGGATTTTCCCATGGAAAACTTTGGCGATGGTCAAGTCCAGGGCATTATTTCTGCAATTCCCTCCAATTGGGGTTACTTTATCGATCCCAATACTGATGAAGTCGGTGCAATCAATGACTCTCGGGGATTAGTTGTCAAAAAACCCGCCCAAATTTGTTCTCCCGAAGAAATTAAAACTGAAGTTTGGGAACAAATGAAACTTTCTCTCAAGGAATCCGGCGATCGCTACTTACTCAAAGACGAGGATCTCCTGTCTTGGTTTCTCGACCCCGATATCATTCATAACTGTTGCGATCTTGCCGATAACCCAGAGAAACTCGAAGAGATTCTCGATCTTTATCTCCCCGACTATTTCAAAGAGCTTTTCCTCTGGATTCACAATCGAGACCATGCCACTCTAACGCAAATCGCCGATCGCCTGGACATCGATCAAAGTCAAGCTCGTTTAGCCGTTAATGCCCTGATTGCCAAAGGATTTGTCGGGCCGATTCCCTTACCCGAGGCCGAAAGCGATCGGCGATTTTGCCTGCGTCCGGGTAACGAAAGACTATGCTATAAAAGTCGGATCGGGAATGCCGAGGCCAATATCAACAGCGAACCCCTCTTAGTAAATTTGGTCAATACTTGGGCTCTTCGTCCCCGTGCTTATACTCAAATCCCCAATCTGTTTCTCGCTTCAGATTACGTGCAAACCAATACGGATCTTGCCACAATGGAAGGTGCCAACGAAGCGGCTCGCCGCGCCGTTAACTCAATCATCGATGCTTCTGGCGCTCGGGTTTCCTACTGCAAAATTTGGGATCTCCATCAACCAGCAATTTTATCCCTGCGGCGCTGGTCAGATAGCCTGCGCTACCAAAAGGGATTGCCTTGGAATGGTGAAATTTCACCGTGGTATTTACGACTTTTCTTGCCCATCATTTTGATTTGGGATTTTCTCAAGGGATTATTTTCATAGTTGCAATACCAAAAAAATAAGCCGATAATGTAGTAGATCGGGTTGTGTGTGTTTGTGCGATGCGATCGCTTTTGTAATCACAGTAGATGCAAAAAAATGGAGGGGGTGAGAGAAACAGTATTTTATACTACAAAATCTCATCTCTATATCCATTAGTTCCGAAATCTCTTTGATAATCTTTCCTATCAAAATATGCTCAATTTGTCACAATATGCAGTCTTGGCAACCCTGTCGAAAACAGCGAAAACCATTGTTTATCGGGCATTAACACAACCCGATCGCACTCCGGTCATTCTCAAAACTTTTACCACAGACTACCCCTCCTCCACGGATATTGCCCGACTCGAACATGAGTACGATATTACCCGAGATCTCAACATTCCGGGGACAGTCATTCCCTATACTTTAGAAGAATGGCAAGGAAAGCCCGTGTTAGTATTAGAAGATTTTGGCGGACGCGATCTGGCCTATTGGTTTCGGGCCAGAAGTCTTTCCCTCGAAGATATTCTCAGGATCGGACAACAATTAGCAGAAATTTTGGGACATCTCCAACAAAAGCGAGTCATTCATAAAGACATTAAACCCGACAATATTATCTTTAACCCGGAAACTAAACAGTTAAAACTGGCAGATTTTTCCATCGCTTCTCGCCTGTCTAAAGAGAATCCCACGATTAGCAGCCCCAACCTTCTCGAAGGGACTCTTGCTTATGTTTCCCCCGAACAAACCGGTCGGATGAACCGAGCAGTTGATTATCGGACGGACTTTTATTCCTTGGGAGTTACGCTTTATGAACTCCTGACCGGACAACTTCCTTTTCAATCCCAAGATTTGATGGAATTAGTGCATTGTCACATTGCTAAAACCCCTCAACCCCTTCATACTTTAAATCCGCAAATTCCTGCCGTTCTCTCTCACTTGGTTTTAAAACTGATGGCTAAAACCGCCGAAGATCGCTATCAAAGTGCCTATGGGATTAAAGCCGATCTGGAAATTTGTGGGCAGCAATGGCGGGAAAACCAAACTGTATCCCCTTTTATTCTCGCTCAACAAGACCGACGGGGAACTTTCTCGATTCCCCAAAAGCTCTACGGTCGAGAAGCAGAGGTGAGACAATTGCTGACAGCCTTCGATCGCGTCAGCCAAGGCACAACAGAAATGGTACTGGTCGCAGGCTATTCGGGCATTGGTAAATCAGCCTTGGTCAATGAAGTCCACAAGCCGATCGCGAGACAGCGCGGTTATTTTATTAGCGGCAAATTCGATCAGTTTCAGCGCAATATGCCCTATGCTTCCCTCATCCAAGCCTTTCGAGAACTGGTTCGCCAACTGTTGACGGAAACGGAAACCCAGATCGCGGCTTGGCGAGAAAAACTTCAGATTGCTTTGGGCAATAACGGTCAAGCGATCGTCGAGGTAATTCCTGAAATTGAATCTATTCTCGGTCCACAACCGGAAATTTCCCTTTTGCCCCCGTCGGAGGCCCAAAACCGCTTTAATCTCGTTTTTCGGGAATTTATTCACGTTTTTACCCAAAAAGAGCATCCTCTGGTCATGTTTTTAGATGACCTGCAATGGGCGGATACCGCATCCCTGCAATTAATTCAATTACTGGTTGCAGATCCCGACGGGCAGTATTTACTCATGTTGGGAGCCTATAGAGACAATGAGGTGAGTCCAACTCATCCCTTAATGCGGACTCTGACTAATATTCAGGAGACCGAGGCCACCCTCGAAACGATCGCCCTGCGCCCTTTAAAGTGGATTTGATGATGCGCGAAATCCAAAAATTAGCGCCATCCACCCAAAACGTCTTGCAATTGGCGGCCTGCATTGGCAATCAGTTTGATTTGAGAATGTTGGCTATTGTCAACGAAAAATCGGTAACAACCACCGCTAAGGATCTGTGGGATGCTCTTCAATCCAGTTTGATTGTGCCTTTGAATGATACCTACAAAATTCCCCAGGCGATGGAGCATAGCGAAACCCTGCAAATTCACTACAAGTTTTTACACGATCGCGTTCAACAGGCCGCCTATTCCCTCATTCCCGAGGCGGAAAAACAACAGGTTCATCTCCAAGTCGGTCGCTTGCTTCGGCAAAGTGTTTCCGTTGAACAGTTGCAGGATTGTCTTTTTGATGTTGTGAACCCTCTCAATATCGGCTCTGCCCTCATCAAAGATCCCCAAGAAAGACTTGATTTGGCACGATTGAATTTACAGGCTGGCTGCAAGGCCAAAGCTGCGGCCGCTTACGATGCAGCCTTGGCCTATCTCACCATCGGTCGCGATCTCCTGCCCGAGGAGGGGTGGGACACCGAGTATAATTTGACTTTGCAACTATACGTTGAAACGGTGGAAGTAGAATACCTCCTTGCACGGTTTGAGAAGGCGGAAAATCTTTCGGATATCGTTCTCGATCGCGCCCAAAATCTCCTCGATCGGGTCAAGATTTACGAGTTAAAAATTCAGTTTTTGATTCCTCAAAATCGGATGAATGAGGCGATCGAGACAGCATTGCCCGTGGTGGAATTATTGGGATACCCCTTAGAGATCGAGCCGACACGGTTGCAATTGACCCGGCCTCTCCCTCAATTGCAGGAATTGGCCAATTATCCCCAAATGCGCGATCGCCAACAATTGGCCGCTCTGCAAATCCTCATTATTGTTACGGGGCCAGCTTATATGGCGCGTCCGGATCTCTTACCATTTATTGTATTTCGGATGGTTAACCTCTGTTTGGAGTTTGGTCATTCTTCCCTCGCGGCCTATGCCTATGGGATGTACGGTCTCATGCTCTGCGGACCCCTCCAGGATATTCTCTCGGGCTATCAGTCCGGACAGATTTCTTTAAACATTCTCGAACAATATCCATCGGATGCCCTCAAATGTAAAATTAATATGTTGTTTAACTGCTTTGTGGGTCATTGGCAAGAAGACCATGCTCTCACGATCGATCGCTTAGAGAAGACCGTGCAGATGGGCATGGAAACCGGGGATATGGTTTATGCGGCCTACTGCGCGATGTGGTCTTGCGGTTACATGATGTTAACGGGAACAAAACTGCAAGATGCGGCTCAAGCCCAGGAAATTTATATCGAATTCTTGACCAAAACTAAGCAGGATCATGGTTTATATCCTGCCAAAACCTGGCGACAACTCACCCAAAATTTACAAGGGAAAGCACCGGATCCCCTCACACTCCAGGGGGATTATCTGAATCGCGAGGAAATCAAATCTCTCGAAGCCCAACAAAATCAGATGTCGTTGTTTTTTGTGTATTTTGCTGAGGTTATTTTGGCCTATGTACTGAAGGATTGGCAAACTGCGGGAGCCAAGCTCCCCATCACGGCTCAATACCAAGCAGCAGCCACGGCATCTATGCTTTCGGGGGGATATCTCTTTTATGAAACTTTAGTCCATTTAGCGCTTTATGGGGATTTGTCCCCCGAGGAACAAGAGAAGACTTGGGAAGTAATTGAAACGAACACTAAGCAAATCACGAATTGGGCCGATCTCTCTCCTCAAAATTATCAAAGCAAACAGGAATTGATTTGGGCAGAGCGATCGCGTCTTCAAGGCAACTTTTTAGAGGCGATGGACTATTACGATCGCGCTATTGCCACTGCCCGAGAGAGGGGCTTTTGGATGGAAGTGGCGATCGCTTCTGAGCGAACATCTGAATTTTATCAGAGCCTCGGGCGCAGCAAAATTGCTAATCAGTATTTACTCGATGCGGTATATCACTACAATCGTTTGGGAGTATGGGCAAAAGTGACGGCTCTCCAAGATAAAGACCCCACCTTATTGCAACAAGCTCAAATCGTTTCCGCGAATCCTACCCCCATTACTTCAACCCAAAACACGCAAACGAATACGGGGCGATTTGGGGAAATCTTAGACTTAAATACGGTCATCAAAGCGGCTCAAACTCTTTCTAGTGAAATTGTTTTATCTCAATTGCTTTCCCGTTTAATGAGTTTGGCGATGGAAAATGCTGGGGCGCAGATGGGTTATTTATTCCTCATGGAACAAGAACAGTTTAAGATTGTTGCTTCGGGTCAAGTTGACACGACGATGACTGTCACAGTCTGGGAAAATCAGCCTTTTGCATCCACGGATCTGTTACCTCTATCTTTAATTCAATACGTGCAACGCACCCATGAGGATGTGGTTCTCGTTAATGCCGCAGAGGAAGGGATGCTTTATCTGGAAAATAATTTGGTTGCGGGGGCTTTTACGGGCGATCGCCTAAAAATTCTCAAAATTCTCTCCACTCAAGCTGCTATTTCTGTTAACAATGCCATGCTGTATCATCGTTTGGAGGATTATAGTCGCAACTTAGAAGTCAAAGTAGAGGAAAGAACTCAAGAACTGCAAAAAAATAACCAAACATTACAGCAAACTCTCCAAGAGTTACGACAAACTCAAACACAACTCATCCAAGTCGAAAAGATGTCCAGTTTGGGACAAATGGTAGCGGGTATTGCTCACGAAATCAATAATCCGGTCAGCTTTATTTCTGGTAATCTCACTCATGCTCGGAATTATGTTGCGAGCTTAGTGGATCTCATCGAGCTTTATGAGGAAAATATCTCTCATCCCCAGGCAATGATAGAAGAGAAAAGAGAGGAGATCGATTTTGAATTTTTGTGTCAGGATTTAGATAGCCTCTTTGCTTCGATGAAAACAGGGAGCGATCGCATTCGCCAAATTGTCCTCGGTTTGCGAAACTTCTCCCGTCTTGATGAATCTGATAAAAAGGAAGTCGATCTGCACGAGGGTTTAGACAATACTCTACTCTTGCTACAACATCGCCTCGGCTCTCGGGGCAAGGGTCCCGACATTGCGATCGCCAAAAATTATGGGGATCTTCCCTTGGTCAATTGCTACGCCAGTCAACTCAATCAAGTCTTTCTCAATATCCTCACTAATGCTATAGACTTTTTAAGTGTTTCGGATATTAGTGATTCTCCCAAAGTATCCATTAAGACCCAAGTAAAAGACTCACGAAATATAAGAATTTGCATCGCCGATAATGGCTCGGGCATGAGTAAAAATGTTCGCGATCGCGTTTTCGATCCCTTCTTTACCACCAAACCGATCGGCGCGGGAACAGGACTGGGTTTATCGATTAGTTACCAAATTATCACCCAGCAGCACGGCGGACAACTACAGTGTTTTTCTCAACCGGGAGAAGGTGCAGAATTTGTGATTGATATCCCCATTCAGTAGGTTTCCCCCTATGGCAATCTTTTCGGGAGGGCGATCGCTTCTAAATTCCCAGGGCTTTGAGATAGGTTTCCATTTGTTCTAAAGTTAGATTGGATTCGATATATTGCGGGTTTTCGGGACTATAGGGACTGGCAAGGCGGGCGATCGCGATGATTTTGGCATCTTCAGGTAAGATTGGCACATCGGGATCGAAAGCAGTCGATCGCATCAGAGAACTGGAAAAGCCTTTAAAAATAATAATTTCGTCTTCTTCTCCTGCAATTTTTGCCCTCACTACTAATACTTCCTGCGGGCGTTTCAGCGTATATTGCTCTAAGCGTTTTCCTAAAGATGCAATCATTTTTAATCAATAATCTAGACTTACGCAGTGTAGGGAAATTTCGCCCCCCTAGCCCCTCAAATCTGGGGGGAACAGGAGTCAGTGCAGCGCAAATAACCTTGCAAAAACTACTTCTCCATCGCCGATCGCCCCTGTTTGCCCAAACGAACAACGAGAAAATAGACAAAATAGAGAATATAGGCTGCTAGGCCAATAGCGGCGAGAAAACCGAGAAAACCAGGACGAGAATTAGCATGAATCCAACTTTTGTAGAAAAAGGCCGGTTCAAGCCAAACGCGGCAAAATGGGGTTTTTATCGCTGCGCTGGAAAAAGCACAGGAAAGAAACGGCAGAAATGCTAGAGTTCCCAGGGTACAGTAAACCGTCACCGCCCAACGCCAAGCCGTCAAAGTTAACTTGAGAGGACTGAAACCGCGATCGTCAATTTCATCATTGATATCGATCCAAAACCACAAAGAAAGGGGAATCAAAATTCTGGCGACAAACCCGGTGATATAGCCAATTGACCACGATGGAATCATTAAATAAACAGTAATCATGAGCAGACTAGCAACCCGCCAATAAATAATGAGGAGACGGATTATCGCCTCTTCCTTGCGTATTACTGCCCAAAGCAACAAAATTAAAGGCAAAATGACGGTGAAGAGGACAGCTAATCGATAGTCCATCCAAATAAGGGGTTTAAACCAAATATCTAACAAAACGATTAATCTCCTATAATCTCAATGTTTTACGCCATTACCTAGTTTGCCACCTATATAGCTCTTTTGTTCCTAATCTTCTCAGGCATTGCGAAAGGTAGTAGCTGCCTCTAAGCGTGAAGTTTGAGCTATCAGCACGCAACGGGAGAGTAATTCTAGATCTAGGGTTGTCAATTCAGGAATTTCACTGCTGCTAATTCTTTTATAACCGCGATCGCCTAGACGATAGAGACTA
>NZ_JACSWA010000241.1 GCF_016888125.1 Spirulina sp. CCY15215 | reverse complement strand
TAATTGGATTTCTACTCCCAATGAACGTGCCGATCGCGAACAACTGGAGAAGGAACGAGAACGACACGAAAAACAACAAGAACGACAACGGGCTATTATGGCTGAAAATGAGCGCGATCGCGAACGAGCAGAGA
Organism: Spirulina sp. CCY15215; assembly: GCF_016888125.1. Taxonomy (GTDB): domain Bacteria; phylum Cyanobacteriota; class Cyanobacteriia; order Cyanobacteriales; family Spirulinaceae; genus CCY15215. Next base: position 15,958 of record NZ_JACSWA010000241.1, on the reverse strand, counting down.
AAGAACGCGAACGTTTAGAAAAGGAACTTGAAAAACAAAGAGCCGATCGCGAACGTTTAGAAAAGGAACTTGAAAAACAGCGTGCCGATCGCGCTGAATCTGACTTGCAAAAAATGAGAGAGCGCCTGATACAATTAGGTATAGATCCTGAAACTCTACCTTGAGATCGCTTTCTTTTGTGTTAATTCGCATTCAAGATAATGGTTCGGGAATGGATGAAAAAATCAGATCGCGCATTTTCGATTAATGGGATAGGTTGCTGTTGATATAAGTCAAAGCACTTTCAATCTCTGTTACGCGCTCAGAATTGAGGGATAGGGCTGTTTGTAACGCTTCTTTCGCCAGATGCCATTGTTTGCTCCCCAAATAGGACAGCCCCAAGAGGTAATAAAGTTCGGCTCCTTGTTCCTCCATGAACGACTCGGGCAATTGATCCAGGTTATTCAGGACAGTGGAAAATTCACCGATCGCGCGATCGCTTTCTCCCGACATCAAAAACACTTGCCCGAGTTTAATGCGAACGAGAAGATTAGAGGGATCTAGACTGAGAGCCAGTTTGTAGGCTTCGAGTCCTGGGGGGGGATTACCTTGCTCTAGGTATATATCCCCCACCATACGCCAGGCGATCGCATCTTTATAGGGCGATCCAACGTTATCGAGTCCTGTATGGTAATCGATAACCCGGCGAAACTCTCTAAATCCTTCCTCTGCATTCCCTCGCCAAGTCAAGGCATAACCCCGATTGTAGTGCGCCCAAACCAAATCTGGGTCGAGTTGCAGGGCGGTATCTAGTGCCTTGATCGCCATCTCGTCATCATAGATAAAAGAGCGAAACATAATGCGTCCCAAAGCGTTGTAGGCATGGGCAAAGGTGGGATCGATCGCGATCGCTTGGCGATAGGCTTCTACGGCTTCTCCTAGTATCCCGTTTTGCTGCTCTAGAGTGCGTCCCAGTTCAAAATAGGCACTGGCTTCAATGGATTCTCTTGAGGTTGTTGGGGCTGCATGGGCATCACCGCGCATCGAACCATCGGTAATTGGCTCTCCCAAGGGAGAGTATTGGCGATCGCTAAAGAGAGACAAGTAACCGTAGAGAGGATCTTGGGATATTCCTTGGCGAAAGGCATCCAAGGCTGCATCTGGATTTTTGGCTAAAACCTGCATTTGTGCCAGCTTAAAATACAGGCTGGGAATTTTTAATGCTTTCTCGGTTGGGTCAATGTTGGCACTGTTATAGGCGGCGATCGCGTCTGTATAGTTGGCGATCGCTCCCTTCGTGTTATCCTGACAACGATCGAGGTCCCCCATCATTTCTAATCTATCAGCAGCCTCTGGGCGATCGGTTTGCAGGATGGCGACTTCTTGCCCTAATGAGGTACAATCTTTGGGCGCATCCGAGAGGTCACTGGCAATAGCTGAAGGCAAAAAACTGGTGCAGGATAATAAGACTGTGCAACAACCCGTTGCGATCGCAGTAGAAACAGGATAAATCATAGTTTTAGACTCTCGAAGATAGAGAAATTTACAGCAAGAGGGTCATTGAATTTTTGTGAGCTTGTTGCCAAAATAAAAGAAAAATACTTTTGTAAGCGCTTTCCTTGTTTGTCGTTGGGATGATAAAGCGGCGGTTGAGGGGTAAACAGGGGGGCAGAGGCGATCGCCGGATAAGGGAGAAATTCCTGGGATTTTGCCTCCATGCGGACTCGGGCTTCGGGGGAAGGAATCAACCCTTGGGGCAGTTGTCCCGTTAGAAAAGGGAGAATGCGCCAGAGACAAGCGCGGGGAATCCCTCGACGTTCGAGGGATTTCATAATTTGTTCCAAGGAGAGAGGGCGATCGGGGAAGCCTTGCAGTAATTCTGCGAGGAGAAAATAATCGCTATATTGGTGACGCAGGCGATCGAGCATTTGGGGAAATAAGGGCAAGCGAGAGAGTCCCATCGCCATTAAGTGATTATCATTATTGTTTTGCAGGAGAACTATTTCAGCTTGGGGAAATTTAGCAGATAAGCGAGATTGCAGGAAAGGTAAAATGAGAGCCAACATTTCGCCGCTACAGAATACCCGCGCGATCGCCCTGGGATTTTCCCCTTTTTGACTTAATAATTCATTAATTTGGCGATTCAAATTCTCCCAGAGAGGCTCAATAATTTTCTCTTGGAATTGCGATCGCGTCACTCCCCATTCTTGATGACCTAGATGCGTTGAGAAGGCTTCTTGCTTCTGTAAAATGAGGACGACTCGTTTTGCAGTTTCCAGTAAGGATTGTCCTTCAGGAGAGTTTTGTAATGTCACCGCAGCGCGATCGCGTTTGGGGCGATCGGGTTCTCCCGGTGGAGGAATTTCTAGATTTAAACATTGTACAAATTCTTGTTCCGGCAACCATTGGGGATAAAGTAATTGGTAAAAAACATCTTGATACAGATCGATTTCTCCATATTCTAAACCCCGTAGCGCCCAATCTTCTCGGGTGAGGTGTTCGAGTTGCGTCCCCGATACCAAAGCCGATTCTGTGGTTATCTTTCCCCCCTGTACAATTAACGTGCCATTGGGGACTCGCGATGAAGAGGAAATGAGAGGATATGGGGTCAACTGTTCTGTTTTACTGCTTCCTTCTTCTCCCAATATTCCTAAACCGATCGCGATCGCCTCCTCCAGGAAAAAAATGCGATCGGGAGTATCGAGTAATTGCGCCCCTAAAATGGCTTCTCGCAGGTTAAAACGATAGGTATCGCCCCAAGCCACAGAACAACTGAGAATAACCCCTTCTAGAGCCAGCAAAGCCGATTTGAGGTAATGTTCCGGCAAGCCAACAGCTTCGAGACGATAGGGTGTTTTTTGCGAAGGATTGAAAGTTGCGAAAAGAGCCTGTAATTCTTGGGCGATCGCCTGCAAAGAAAAAACTGCCCCTTCAGTCCCGCAAAACCGAGGTTCCCATTGACCCAATTGGCGATTGTAACAAGGAACCGCCCCCCGAAAATAGTAAGGGGGAGGAGTAAAAGCGTTTGTAGAAGAGAGAATTTGTTTTTTCCGTCCTTGTTTGCCGATCTCTAACCCCATTGGTAACACCCAAAAACGAGACTCAGATCCGTCGGAGGATAACCAGTAGAGAGGGTAAGATTCGCCCTGCTGACAATCCCGCAGTCTTGCTGCCATGCCAGAGGTGCTAAAGTCAATCCCTAAATACCAAGAATGAGTCATAAAAAGAAAGAATTGTAGATAAGACTTACGCAGCCAGGGAGCGAGACGCTCCCACTCCCGTATTCTTATTGTTATGGTAGTGCGGGCATCTTGCCCGCTAATGCGTAAATCCTTATTAAAGCCAAAGAAGTTAACAAGAATGGATTAATTTTTTTCATCTTTTTCCTTATTTTGCTTCCTTTCTGAACCGTTCGGCATTTCACTCCAAGCATCTGTAGCAGTTTCTTTCACCGAGGGATTTGTTTCCTCGATCGCCCCAGATTTATTCCGCAAATCTTGACTATTTTGGGAATAAGCAGACGCTTCCCGAGGCGCTTCTGGAGTGTCCCATAAGTCATCATTACTATTGGCCACAAACTTTGATCCCGTTTTAGGAGAACCCCTTACCGGCAGAGAATTTTGTCCCATCTTCGCACCCTTGACAACTTGTTGGGGAGGAGGTGAGGGAAAATCATCATCAACCACAATTTCTAATGATGAAGCAGGAAGAGCAAAAGACTGTTCTGCCTCTATATCCCAACTCAAATCAGCCAAAGAAGTCAAGATCGCTTCGGGAGGAATTTTCATCTTGGCTGTTTCTTCTTGTTCCATCTCGGGCGCGATCGCCCTTTCTGGTAGTATCCAGTCCTCATCTTCTTCACTGACAATCTCCTCTTCAAATGCCTCATCGAAGAACTCATCTACCTCCATTGCTGCCTCAATTTCAGGAGAATTAAAATTAATTTTCTGTTCACTCCTGACATTCAGTGCAATCTCTTGTTCCTCTTCATCGCTATTCTCCTCTTCAACATCAAGTTCTGCGGGTAAAAATTCAACCTCTGAAACAGCTTGATTTCCTTCAAAATTGGCTAAATCTTCCGTCAAAGTTTTTAACTGTCCGGAGTCGAGAAGGTGTTCTAAATCCTCTTGGGGTTGAGGTCTAACCTCATCGGTAGCCAATAAAGTTTCCCCTTGGGTAACAGAAATTGTTTCTTCCTCAATAATCTCCTCGGGTTCAGATTGTGCCGATTTTTCTTCTAAAAGTTCCGTCAGTGAAGCAATGGTTTCGCCAACGATTTCCTCTAAAGTTTGGGAATCGGTTTCTGGGAGGGATTGTTCTTTAGACAGAGGAATATCTTCAGTTTCTGGCGCGATCGCCATAGTTTCCTCAACAGGTTCGCCAAATAGTGCCGCTTCAACAGTAGAGGGAAAAATGTCCGGTGTAGGAGGTGCAGCAAGAGACTCAGTTGTTTCTTCCTCTGCGATCGCCGGATCTGGCAATCCCGCAAACAGATCTGGAACTGGGGACTCCTCCCCAGATAATGCCTCTAATTCTGACTCCTTCAGAGTGAGAACAATGGGCGCAAAAGAATCATCTTCCTCCCATGCACTCATTAACTCATCAGAATGAAACAAATGCTCATCCCATGCCTCCCATGCTTCTCCCTGACGGCGATCGTCCGCTACAAGGGGATATTCTTCCTCTGCCTCAATATCGACCTGAAATAGCGCATCAACGGACTCCTGAGATTTATCTTCCTCCGACCCATCCCAACCCTGGGGGGATCCTTCTGGCAACCTGGGAGTGCCTGGTATCTCCATCCCCGCAAAAGGAAACATAGCAGGAAACAGGGACATTTCTGAAACTGGCGCATCTTCGCGATCGCCAGTTTCAGACAAAGAGGGATTTTGGTCAATTTGTTGGTCAATACTGTTGTCCAACGGGGGAACTTGTGCCGCAGTTTCTGGGTTGAGACGCTGAAGATAAGCCGCTAAAACAGTTTCCCCCTGTTTTCCCAGGACGTGCATTTGCTCAATCCCTTGGGATAGAGATCTTTGATAGCTTTCCATATCTCGCTCTAAAGACGCAAAAACCTTGCGGAAGGTACTATCAAGATTGAGAACGAGGAAATCTGCCTGTTGCTGAAGCGATCGCAATTGTTGTAGGCGATCGAGGTGTTTTAAAGGGGTCAAAGAATTTACCTTGTCATCCCCCGTCCCTTGCAGTTGCCATAACTGAGTTTCAAACTTTTCCAGAGAGAGAGCAAATTCCTGTTGCAGTGCCTTGCTGCAACGTCCCAGGAGAATTTGCAGGAAATCCGACATTAACTGTAAATGCTTCCCCTCCAGAGTGCGAATTTCTTGTAGAAGAGACTCGCGTTGCTGTCGTAGTCCCTCCACCTCCATCTGTAGGGGTTGTAACCAATCTTGACGCTGAAAATTCAACTGCGCCATCACCGCATCGGCGATCGCCCTAGCCGTCCCTTCTTGTTCCCTCCCCAGTTGAGAAGAGTCAGAAGGTGTTATCTCAATTTGATTTCGCAAATCGAGCAAATACCAGCGAATTTTCGCCAATACCGCCTCTTGTTTAGACCCCTCAGCACCCTTGTCCTCAGCCAACGACCCAGCGGCCTCGACCGGTTCCGCATCCCGAGGCAGAACCTTGTCAATCTCGGCGATAAGAGTTTGAATATCGTTGTATGAAATCACCGCAAATCCTTAGATTAAAACGCTCACAGCACTTGAACAAGGCAACAGCCTCAGTAAAAACGATCGATAAACTCGGCGTTTCGCTTTTTATGCTACTCTTCTTATACTATTCAATTCCCGCTTATCCAGGAAACTTAAGGTCAATCGGGGATATCTCCCAGAAAACGGGGAAATTTCCAGATTTTGGTAACACTGTAAGCGTAATTAGCGCATAATAACTTGTGAACGTTCCGGATCGCCTCGCCTTCGGGCAGGATAACCGAAACATTGGCGATCGTCTAGCTCTTGCCTCATGGAAGGAACCAAACCCCGCGAACTCAACCCCGATATCCAAGAACTTATCGATGCCGCCCCTTTCTTTCAAGGGCTTCCGGATGATGCTCTCGATAGGCTTACGTCCCATGCGGTTATCCGCAGTCATCCCCCCAACCAAGTGATTCTTTTGGAAAATGATTGGGGCGGCTCAGTCTATTTTATCGTGGATGGTTGGGTCAAAATCCGAACCTACAACCTCGATGGCAAAGAAGTGACTCTAAATATTATTGGTAAAGGGGAAGTATTTGGAGAAATGGCGGCTTTAGAAGAAGTGCCGCGATCGACGGATGTGATTACATTGACGACCACAAAAATTAGCAGTGTTCCCGCTCAAGATTTTGTCAAGTTAATTACTACAGAACCCTTAGCTGGGGTACGTTTAGCGCAATTAATGGCTACCCGCTTGCGGCAGGTCAATCGCCGCTTGCGACTCAGGGAAGCCGATAGTATGTCTCGGGTTTCTGATACTTTGCTCTTTTTAGCGGAAGGACAGGGAAAACAAGGCAAGCAAGGCATTGAAATCCCCAATCTTCCCCATCGGGAGTTAAGCAGTTTAAGCGGTTTAGCGCGAGAAACTGTGACTCGGGTTCTCACTAAATTGGAGAAAAAAGGCTTAATTCAGCGCGAACACGATGTTCTCAGAATTCCCGACAAGCAAAAATTAGAAAAAACGATTACCTAGTTGTTTGTTACTTGTTGTTTGTATGGATGAAACGAATTGGGTTGATACAGTTGATGAAGAGAAAACTTTATCTCCGAAGGATGAAACAATAGAATTGCCGCAAACTCGTCATCTGGCTTCTTTGGTGATGGTAGAAACAGCCTTTTTAGCCAGTGCCGCGAGTTTAATCTGGCTGATTAATTATTATTTTCCTCTCGGTCCTGTCTTGCAACTTCTTTTTCCGATCCCGATCGCCTTAGTTTACTTGCGTCGAGGAAGTCGTGCTGCTTGGATGGGGGTTCTAACTTCAGGATTATTGCTGGCTGTATTGATGGGACCGACCCGCAGTATTATGTATACGATTCCCTATGCGGTTATGGGGGTTCAATTAGGGATGATTTGGAAGCGGGGGGGAAGTTGGTACTTTTCGATTTTGTTGGGGACGATTTTAGGAACTTTTGGTTCTTTTTTTCGCATTGTTTTAATTTCCATTTTCCTCGGGGAAAACTTTTGGCTTTATGCGATGAACCAAATTACCAGTTGGTTAAATTGGCTATTTATTCAGTTGGGAATTTTAGCACAGCCAGATATTGGTTTAATTCAGGCGATCGCGTTTGCTTTGCTTGTTTTCAATAGTCTAATGTATCTCTTTACGGTTCATATCGTCGCTTTATTGATTTTCGATCGCCTCAAAAATCCCATTCCTCGCCCTCCCCACTGGATTCAAGTTATCTTTGAGTATGATTATTAGTTAAGAAGTTGAAATAAAATAGGGTGCATCTCAAAGCAAATTGACAATATTTCCTCTCATAACTAGAAATCTAGGGAGCGAGACGCTCCCACTACAATAGTCGATAATTGTGGTAGTAACATCTTGCCCGCTTGCTGCCTAATTTTACAAAACTGAATTGAAACAATTTTTGACCTTTCATCAATAGATTTTGTGTATGAGACGGAGATTTTCAATTCCTAGCGGATCTCGATATTAACTTGCTAAACCATATTAAGCATAGAAATAAAAATATTCTTTTGTTCTTTTAAAGACAAAGGTATTTTACTTAGTGGAAGCGCAAAAGATCCTGTTACACTTTCCAAACCAAATGATAATACATAAAAATCGTCGCCGCGCATTTCCTCACCTCATCCACAGTCAAATTCAACTCCCTTAACTTGGGGCGATCGGCAATGAATCGCTGTTCGATATAGCGGTTAAAAACGGCAAACAAATTCTCTGGTAGTTCTTCCTCTCCCGTCGATCGCGCGTATTCTGCAATCAATTCCGCCGTAAACGGATTGCGTAACGCGGGAACTAGCTCCGGTTTCTCTCGAAATAAGCGCCGAATGTAGCCATCCGTATCAATTCTGCGCCCCAATAGCCAAGTTTTCATCGCTTGGCGAATTTGCGACTCGCGAAACGGTCTGAGTATTAAGCGAGTTCCTTCAAGTTATTTTTGAGTATGATTATTAGTTGCACCGTCAACGAGGTTCTCCCAAGTTTTTCTTTTTCTTTTCCTCGTCCTCTTCCCCTCAAACCCACTTAAAATCTGCCTTTTCCTCTTAATTTGTCACGAATAACCAGTAACACCTGCTTCCTGATAAAATAAAAATTCCCTCAATACAGCACAAGTGCCTCAACTTTGTTACTGTGGGGATACAAAAAAAAATTGGTATCGATCTAAATGCTAAGGGTTAGGGAGAGCGCGTCGTGAATACAATTTTCACCAAATTAAAAGACTTTGTAGGCCTCAACGAATCAGAGGAATACGAGTATTATGAGGAAGATATGGATGGCAATGACTATCAAAACCTCTACCAGCAAGAAAATGCCCCGGTAGTCGAAGAAGAACGTCAGCGCCCTCGTCGCAACCGCGAGAGAATCCCCGTAACAACAGCACCAGAAACAGGAATGGCTTCAACAACGCCGAGGAGTAACGTGATTGGAATGCCCGGAACCGCCAATGGAATTTCAGAAGTTGTGGTCATTGAACCTCGCTCTTTTGAAGAAATGCCGCAGGTTATTCAAGCCTTGAGAGAACGCAAATCCGTGGTTTTAAATTTAACGGTTATTGATCCCGATGAAGCGCAACGTGCGGTTGATTTCGTTGCTGGGGGAACTTATGCGATCGATGGTCATCAGGAACGCATCGGTGAAAGTATTTTCCTTTTTACCCCCAGTTGCGTTCAAGTTAGCACTCAGTCGGGAATCGTTCAGGAAATGGCCGCCGCAAATATGGCCGCGAATATGGGCGCTAACCGTCCTCAAGCTGCCCCAAGTCCAGCTTGGACTCTCGATCCCAATCGTTTAGCCCAATGATAGTTGATAGTTGATAGTTGATAGTTGATAGCGGGGATTATAGTTAATAATTAACTATTGAACAATTCACAATCAACTATCGGAAAGAAGGGAGGAGGAGAAAAAATTGCTCTTTCTTCCTTTAGTGTTTATCGTTTAGCTTTCATCATTCGTTCAAAGTGTCAGTAAAACTTGGTATTATTGGTGGCGGGGTTATGGCAGAGGCTATTTTATCTCGTCTTCTTTCTCAAAATATTTATGCAGCCAATACGGTTGTTGTGAGCGATCCTTTGCAACAACGACGGGATTATTTACAGAAAACCTATGGGGTTGAGGTCACGGAAAATAATGCGGTTGTTTTTGCGGCAAATGTGATTTTGTTGGCGATTAAACCGCAAGTTCTCGATCGCGTTGCTGCCGATCTCTCAGGTACTGCAAACTCGAGCAATCTACTCCTTTCAATTTTAGCAGGAGTGCCGTTAAAACGCTTGCAGGCTGCCTTTCCTGCTTGTGCTGTCATTCGTGCTATGCCCAATACTCCCGCTACGGTAGGGGCAGGTATGACGGCGATCGCGCCAAGTTCTCAAGTTTCCCCCCAACAGATCGATCGCGCTAAAACGATTTTTGCGGCGGTGGGGGAGGTGGTCGAGGTATCGGAATCTCTGATGGATGCGGTAACGGGACTTTCGGGATCAGGACCGGCTTATGTAGCTTTGCTGGTGGAGGCGCTGGCAGATGGGGGAGTTGCTGCGGGGCTACCTCGGGCGATCGCCTCTCAATTGGCGCTACAAACGGTATTAGGGACGGCGAAACTCCTGCAAGAAACGGAACTGCACCCGGCACAACTCAAGGATCGCGTTACCAGTCCAGGGGGAACGACGATCGCCGGGGTTGCGGCATTAGAAGCGGGGGGATTTCGGGCGGCTGCGATCGCTGCGGTTAAGGCAGCTTGCGATCGGTCTCGGGAGTTGGGAAATTAAAACTTTCTCGATATTTTCCGGATGAGCTTTCAAGACGCAGTAGAGAGAAGTGGTAGATGCACCCTGATTAGTCCCTAGAGTAGTTCAACTCTGGGGATTTTTTTTATCCTTCGCGATTTAACGCGGTGGCGATCGCCTGCTGTGGGACCTCTCGGTAGGCAATCTCTAAATACTGTTGTATCATTGCGGCTTCTGTTGCGGGTAGCGGTAAACTGCCCAATAATTCCAAAATGCTTTTACTTTCTGGAGAAGGTGCGATCGCCACCAAGGAAGATTCTAGGGGTTCATCATAGTCCCAAAATCCCGCCAAAGTTAAAGGAGTTTTGGCCGTCTGTTTTTGGGCTGCTTTTTTGCGATCTTCTTCTGGTCGCTTTTTTGCCCCCGATGGAGTATCGCGGTGATTTTTAACCCCCTTTCCGCGCAACTGACGCAAGGCTTCTAAAATTTGCTCTTTCGTGCGTCCTCGCAACTGAAATAAAACAAAAGGATCTTCGCTAAAGCGATCGGCTAAATCGTAGTAAACGGCTCCAATATGCTTGCAAGGATTAGCTTTATCGGGACAACTACAGCGCGAATGAATATCCGCTAAAGCAAAGGGAAATAAATTCAATCCATTCGCGATAAAAACTGCTTCAATATTGGCCGGCATTTCCCCAGCTAATAATTGTGCCGAATAAATCGCTTTCTCGGAAAGCGTCCCCACAAGATACCCCCAATCTTCATTACTGAAGGGACTTAAAGATAGGGAAACTTGGTAAGGTTCTGGTTCACTTCCTTTGACCTTTGCCAGCACACGAGCGCCACTAAATTCGATGTTGAGAACATTTCCTTCATTGGCATATTTTCTCGCCCTTTCTAGCCGCTTTTTAAAGCGATAGGAATCCAACAATTCTAACCAGCGCTCAACCCACCATTCTCGACTTTTAATTTTATAATCAGACATTTTTTTTAGGCAAGAGGCAAGAGGGAATAGGCAACAGGAAAATAAGCTATTTTTGAGTATTTTGCGCTCTGTAGAAGGTTTCTAGGCTGTCAATATCTCCGACAAAACGCCAATGCCAAGGCTCGTAACTAATTCCTTGGGCATTATCGCGAGGAAAAGATAACTCAAAACTATAACGTGCGGCATTTTCTTGCAACCAGCGAAACGCCGCCGTATTTTCAAAATTAACGCTTAAATTGGTTGCAGGGGTTTTTCCGTCACCAATATCGATCGCGTAACCGGTATGATGTTCGCTGTAACCCGGAGGAGCGCTCACTTCGGCGCGTTTGGCGGCATTTTGTTGGCGCTGTGCTTTCACCTCAAAAAAGAGACTATCCTGCTCGGCAACGGTACGATAACCTGAAAGGGAGGACAGAATCACGCCATCTGCTCTGGCTGCATCTGCCATCAGGATGAATTTTTGTGCTGCACTTTGACGCAAGCGGATGCGGCGATCGGCAGTAATTGCGACTAATTCATCGACGGGTGCTTCTTGATAGGGTAGATGACCCAAAACATTATCTTCTGAAGCAATTTTACTCGTCCCGTTCACATCTTGCGGTGCCGCTACTGCCGAAGATGAACTCGATCCCCCAGAAGTCGCAAGGGGTTGATTGGCTCGATTGAGAAAGAATAAAGCAATGGTGATGGCGATCGCGCCAAATCCCGTTATTCCCACCACCAGCAGCCATAACCACCACCGAGAAGTAGTTGATTCTCGAGGCAGATCCCGCAAGGCTACAGGAATTTCCGCTCCTGCCAATTTTTCTGATTTATCGGGCCAGTTCGCCTTTTTCAAAGCTCTACTCCTGCACTCAAATCTAATAGTTAACCAAAATATAGTCATATATAAACAAGACATGGATTCCATTGCAGAAACCCCCTTCATTTTGGCTTTGAGAGATTTATTCTCCTTGGGTGAACTACACACCTCTCTATCCCATGGCCCCTAAAGGCATTTGGGAATGCTTTTGTTCAATTGATGAAGATTTTTTTCGAGTCTGCCATACTCAACAAAAGGACAAAGCCTGGTTGATTAAAAGTTACAGCCTTGAAAATATCTATATCTCAATCAATCAATCCTATCTAATTTACCAACTCCGGCTTTTTTGGCTGAGTTGGATAGGTATGATGACAACAATTTACCATAAATCACTCTGTTTGACTATATTTTTAGTTAAACTTTACAATACCCTAATGTAGCGAAATTTGGCCGTTTTTTGGACATATTTCGCTGGGAAATGATTTTAAGCCGCAAGTAGCAGGCGATCGCGATGGGCGTGCAGTAGCTCAATCTCTTTTCCAGATACTTGTTCTAACATATAAATAACCTGTTCTGGTCGTAAGATTGTACCATCGTTAAGATAACTCCCGATGTAGCGAATTTGCATAACTGTAGAGGAATTTTCTAGGGTCAGGGAAAAAAGGCGATCGCGCAAATTGATCTGGCGAATTTTCCCGGATTTTGTTTTCTTTTGGAACAAAATTTCTTGGCTTTCCGCGATCGCCGCGATCCAGTTTTGCCAATCTTCTCTAGAAGCATCTGCGGAAACCTCGAGCAGATATTCGGCTTTTTCTAAGGCACGATTGGCAGAAAGTGCTTTAAGATCAATTTCTTCTACGGCATAAATTGGCAATTCTTGGGGAAATTTTTCCATTAATTTAGTGCGAAATTCCTCCAGATCGATCGCCTTGGTTAATTCAAAATCAACGATTTCTCCACTACTGGTCATCCCCAAAGATAACGCACTGGCAATGGAAATTCTCGGACCTGGATGAAAACCTCCGGTAAAGGAAATGGGTAGTGCAGCGCGACGCAAGATGCGATCGAAAAGGCGCACTAAATCCAAATGACTCAATAAACGCATTTCTCCCACTTTTCCAAAGCGAACTCGAAAGCGTTGTACTCGCTCAGAATTAGGTTTAAAATGTCCTTTAAATTCGGGAATAGCTGGTGGTTCAAAAACAACATTATGACCGAAATCATCCCCACAAATACCGCAGGAAGAACAACCTTCATAAGCACAGTCTGGCACAGTTGTTTCTTCTAATGCTCGTTGCAAATCTGCCTTCAACCAATTCTTATCAATTCCTGTGTCAATATGATCCCAAGGAAGGCGAGAATTTAGGCGATCGTCCCAGGAATATTGGGGACGTTTGCGCTTACTGTCCAGACGTGCATTTTGAGCGTCCATAACATTCCATTCTCCCTCTTCGATCTGACGGTATTTCCAGGTCAGATCCGAGTCTGCGATCGCCTGTTCCCATGCTGTGTAAGCGCGATTTAAACTCTCCATCCAAGCATCCATTCCCGCACCCAATTCCCAAGCACGACGCACCACCGCAGCAAGTCTGCGATCGCCTCTGCCGACAAAATCTTCCATTGCAGAGATGCGAATGTCGGTAAAATTGACTTTAATACCCTTGATTGCTTTTAATTCAGTCCATAATAGTTCTTTCTTGCGGATAAATTCAGCAGTGGAGACAGAATGCCACTGAAACGGCGTGTGGGGTTTGGGGGTAAAATTGGAGATGGTGACGTTAAATTTAAGGCTCTTGCGTCCTTTGATGTAGCATTCTCGTCGTAACCAACCCAGGGTTTCTGCAATACCCAATACATCTAGATCAGTTTCTCCTGGTAAGCCAATCATAAAGTAGAGCTTGACTTTATCCCAACCCTGTTCGACGGCGGTTTTTATGCCTCGCAAAAGTTCTTCATTAGTTAAGCCCTTGTTAATGATATCTCGCATTCGTTGCGTCCCTGCTTCTGGGGCAAAAGTGAGATTAATGGGGCGCGTTCCACCGAGAATATTGGCAATATTTTCATCAAAGCGATCGACACGCTGACTGGGGAGAGATAGGGAAATATTCTCATCCTTGAGGCGGTTTTTGATTTCCATGCCTACAGCAGGAAGAGAAAGATAATCGGAACAAGAAAGAGAAAGTAAAGAGAACTCATTATAACCCGTTTCTCGCATTCCTTTTTCGATCGCATTGACCACCTTTTCCGGTTCCACATCTCGGGCGGGACGAGTTAACATTCCCGGTTGACAGAAGCGACAGCCACGAGTGCAACCGCGACGAATTTCCACAGTGAGGCGATCGTGGACGGTTTCAGTATAGGGGACGAGGCCGATGGACTGTTCTGGGATCGGGGTCGCAACGCGGCGCAGAATGCGGGAGGGGACATCGGGACGGTTGGGATGTACGGAGCCATCTTCCGCCATATCGTAAAAGCGAGGGACGTAAACCCCAGGTACTTTTGTTAGTTCCAGGAGTAATTCTTGGCGAGAAAATCCTGCTTGTTTGCTTTTGGCGATCGCCGCACCAATTTCCGGTAAGACTTCCTCTCCATCCCCCAAAGCCATAAAATCAAAGAAATCGGCGTAGGGTTCGGGGTTAGATGTTGCAGTTTGTCCTCCCGCAAAAATCAAGGGAAAATTGCGATTATCTCTCTCTTTCCATGTTAAAGGAATCCCAGCCAGATCGAGCATTTCGAGGATATTCGTCGCCCCAAGTTCGTAGCTGAGGCTAAATCCCAAAATATCAAAATCTGCGAGGGGACGGCGAGATTCTAGGGCGAATAGGGCGGTTTTTGTGTCGCGGAGTTTCTTTGCTAAATCTGGAGCGGGAAGATAAGCGCGATCGCAAAGTTGGTCGGGGGTGGCATTCAAAATATTGTAGAGGATAATATGCCCTAAATTCGACGCGCCGACCTCGTAAACTTCTGGATAGGTTAGAGTCCACCGCACGATCGCGCTATCCCAAGGCTTATGAACAGACCCCAGTTCGTTGCCAAGATAGCGGGCAGGTTTTTCGATTTCTGGGGTCAGAAGTGATTCAATTGTAACAGCCAAGGTTCAACCCTCCTTTTCAATTCGTCCGTGCTTTCTACTATACCGACTTCCTTTTGTTTTGGGGGTTAAAATCATTGATGTAATAGCAATACAGAATCCTAAAGGGTGCATCTCAAAGGGTGCATCTCAGTTTTGTAAAAATAGCGAGCAAGATGCTCGCACTACCCCCGGCGATCGCGAAGCGTTCCCGGAGGGAGTATCGCAAAACGTAGAAATCTTTTGGCTTCCAAAGAGTTCACCTCAACTAAATTTAATTGAAATTTTATGGCGGTTTATCAAATATAAATAGCTTGAACCCAAGGATTACAAAAGTTTAGAGACTTTAGTTGCTACTGTTGAAGATATACTACGTCGATACGGTACTGAATATGCAATTAATTTTGCGTAATTACTTATAAGTGTTAATATATCAGTCATCAGCAATTCACATCAAGGAGAAATTCAAATAATGTCTCGTAAAGTAATAGGGATTCACTTAGTTTGTCGAGGTGGAGAAAATGTCAAAGATATCGGAGATGGTCGCTTCAAGAGTGGCTATTGGAAAATTAGCGAGGAAGTTGCCGGAAACGCCGAATATTTAGCTCTCCATGAAAACAAAAATTCACCTTCTTACATCCAAGGAACAATTGAGGGTTACGAACGTATTGATGACGGGTCAAATCGCATTTTTTTCTATGTGCGAGCAATTTCAGAACCTAAAGTATGGGTAGGTACTGCAACAGGAGAAAAAGGATATCTTTGGTCAGATGATGTTTAAAGTTGAGGGTGCATTTCAGTTTTTCCAAATAGCCAAGAATTGAACAGGAACAATGCCTCATCGAAGCAACTCTCACTCATCAACTACTCCCTACTCCCGACTCCCTACTCCCTCTCTTCCCACGATTCCCTACTCCCCATCCGCGCCGCATTCCTCGGCAATATGGCGAATGTTTTGCGGAACCAAGAACCAGATGAAGCACTTGCACTGGCCAATCAATGCCTCGCACTCTCGCGGGAATTGCAGCATACTTCCATGCTGGCACGCACTTTAGTTCTCATCGGTGATATTCACAATAATTTAAACCAACCCGAGGAAGCAATTGCCTATCATCGAGAAGGCTTGGATTGACCCTCCCCGCTCTAAAGAGACGGGGATTCGGAAGCAGTCCAATAATGGACTCTTACAGGCGTAGTCAAAGCGCCGCTACTGACTCCTTTAAGG
>NZ_JACSWA010000240.1 GCF_016888125.1 Spirulina sp. CCY15215 | reverse complement strand
TCTTTTTTGTGAATTGTCTGGCAATATTTGTGGTTAATACCTTGTATTAATCCATTTGGGGTAGAAATGTTAAAACTTCCTGTTGAACGTACTGCAACACGACCAAGATAATTCCCTATCTTTTTACCTTTAGTTACAACAGCTTTTACGATATCACCCGTTTGGAAACCTTTAACAAATTTAAGTCGTGGTACATAACGAGAAGGGGAAACCATACTTATCGGTTCTGCAAGATTGTCTAGTTCCATGACCTGTTGCTTTGATTAGCAATGGCTTGCTTGTTAATAATTCTAAATTACTAACATTGCCTACACACGCTGCATCAATCCAATGTTCTTTAGGTAGATTTAATCGTGTTCTGTTGAATTTAGTTTTACCTCCCGACCCTGTAGTTGTTGTTAGTCCGATAGCTTGTAAAACGTTGAACAAAGCCCATCTAGTAGAATTGACAGCCGACGCATCCTTTAAAGGGCGTTTTGCTTGAGATAGAATGCGTTTTAACACTTCAGGTTTTTTAGCTAAAAATACCTTAATATCTTTAGTTCCTTTTTTGGTGTTACAGGGTTCACAAGCTAAACATAGGTTGCTAATTCTATTAGTACCGCCCTTGGCTTTAGGATAAATGTGTTCAACTTGCAAGGGAATATTTTCAGCATTACAGTAAGAACATTTTCTATTCCATTTGTTGAGCAGATACTCTCTTACTTCATAGCCAACT
>NZ_JACSWA010000024.1 GCF_016888125.1 Spirulina sp. CCY15215 | reverse complement strand
GGCAAAACGTCACCCTCAATCAACTCAGAGATGTTGCCAATACCCTCACTCAATTATATATTAATGAAGGGTATATTAACTCCCGCGCTGTCTTAAAAGAGCAAGATATCGCCAATGGCATCGCTACTATTGAAGTCACAGAAGGGACAATTACCGATATTCAAATTGGAGGATTAGAAAGGTTTAAAACCAGTTATTTTACCT
>NZ_JACSWA010000239.1 GCF_016888125.1 Spirulina sp. CCY15215 | reverse complement strand
AAGTATTGTAACGCAAGACGGGTTAAAACCCGTTGCGTTCGATGTCCATTGATTAAAATCAATGGCTAACCCTCACTCTCTAGCTTTAGGTTTTGACCTCGCGATCGAAGCGTACCGTACTATCCGACACCTCTATAACTAATAACGCATCCTGCGATCGCGGTTGAAGCGTCTCGTAAAAATCAGCGCGAGGCTTTAATAAAACCAGATCGGGTTCCGGTAGAGAGTTTTCGCTAATTTCCAGGGAATTTTGCGGCCAAACCACTGCGCGATCGCCCAACCTTTCCACAAAGAAGCGAGTTAACCGCGCTACACAGGCTTGATGTTTGGTTCCCATCGCTGCCATTTGTACAATTTCCCCTGCAATTAACTGCACGCGATCGCCTTCTTTTAAAATGCCCGTCTCCCACATTTGCCGATAATTCGTTGTATTGAAACGATAGTGAGGAATTTCGACAACTGAAGCAATCATCTTCTTTTTTCCTTCGTTAGACTGACGCAACTAGGGAGCGAGACGCTCCCACTCCCGTATTCTATCGTTATGGTAGTGCGGGCATCTTGCCAGCTAGTGGGTAAATGCGTAAGTCCTATTAAAATGTAAAAATAGTTTATTCTTCACTCTCCATGAGCGATTCTTCCCCAACATCCGATCGCAAACCCGTAACGCCCTTACAATGCTTAATCGGGTCTTCTATTGCCGCAGGTTTTGCCACCCTCTTGTATTTACTGACTACCTCAATTACCGGCACCTTAGCCCATACCCCTCTACCTTCCACCACCGCAGCTTCCTTGAGGATTGCCATCGCCGTGCGAACTTTGGTCGCAGGACTTGCTACATTAGCAACAGCAGTATTTGCGATCGCGGCGATCGGGTTAATTGCTCTCGGTATCCAAATCGCCTTGAGTAAAAAAGAACAGAATAATTGCCTCTAACCCATTACCCATTACCCATTCATGTCTTCTCAACGGTTTCAAGAAATTTACGAAAGCATTCACGATACGGGATCGAGACTCATCCAATACTTGCACGAATTGCGAGAGGAGGAACTCGCCCGAGGTGATGATGCGGAAACCTTACAGGCGATCGAAGGGGAGGCACGTAAAGCATTAGCGGCATTGAAGGAACAAAGGTATCAAGTTGCTGTTATTGCAGCCATGAAAGCGGGAAAAAGTACCTTTCTCAATGCTCTAATTGGGGCGGATGTGTTAGCCAGCGAAACTGAATCTTGTACGGTGTGTCGTACCGATGTTCTGCCATTGGCAGCAGGAGAAGTGCCTCGACTGCTTGAATATCGAGAAAAACACAAACAGCCGGTACTTTTGGCCGAAGGAGATGCCCGTACTATTCGCCAGAATTTTCTCGAACGCACTCACTTAATTCGGGCAACGGCTAATCGCGATCGCGTTCAACGTTTTGAGTTAGAATATCCCATCGATGCGATCGGGAATTTTTCAGCCCTGACGGGATTTACCCTGGTTGATACGCCAGGTCCCAATGAGTGGAAAGATGGGGCATTTGATAGCATTATTCTCAAACAAACCGCCCTTGAAGTCCTGCGTAATTGCGATGTTATTCTTTTTATTCTCGATTACTCTTCCTTTAAAGATAACACAAATTCAGAACTTTTACAAGACTTAATCGAACAACGCAGCGATTTTTTAAAACGCAATCGCGGGGCAATTTATTTTATTCTCAATAAAATCGATCGCAAGACGGAAGAAGATAGACCAATTCAGCACGTTATTGACGATCTCAAGCGCACTTTAAAAGATTTTGGTATTCCCGAACCAATTGTATATCCCGCCAGTGCATGGCAAGGACTTCTTGCTAAGATGATTCAGAGAGGACTTGCAACAGATGTTCATTTACGGAACTTTAAACGCTTTTTTGGGGGACGTTATGCAAGGGAAACTCCCGATGGCGATATGATTGTTCCTTCTCCACAAAAAGTTGCTTCTCAAGCCTTAAAAGATAGTCTCATTCCTGCGATCGAACAAGCGGTTGTGCGAGAAGTTGTTAATAATGCGGGCTGGAATTTATTAAGAGATGTGATTGCTAAACTTAATAAAACTGGAACAGGAGTTGAAGATGTTATTAATACGCGCATTAGTGGCTGGAAAATTGAAATTAAGCCCCTGCGCCAAAAGATGGAAGAATATAAACGCTTGGCTAAAAATGCGATCGTACAAATTCGCGGTGTCAAGAAACTGGTTGAACAACAAGAAAAGCAATTAATCGAACAGTTTAAATGGGAGATCAATGATTTTGCCGAACGTGCTAAGTTAACTATTCAACAAGAGTTTGAGATTTTTGTTCATTATCGCTTTTCAGATTATACCGTTGCGACAGAACCACCAGGGGACGAGTTAGAAATTGAAGAAGAAGAACCTGAAAAAAGTTCCCGTTTTCCCGTCCCAAAACGATTAGCAGAATCTTTAAAAAAAGTCATTAATGAACTTTTAGGAGATGAAGAAAATCCCTATGAGATTCGTTGTGAAACAGAGGAAGAAGTCGAACAAATTAAGAAAGATATCAATCGTTTTTGTGCTATTTTAATTAAAGATTGGTGGACAAATACACAAGATAAACTGTCTCGAGATGGAACATTAATTCGACAAGAGTTAGTTGCACAAATTAGCGATAATGTACAAACCATTTCCAATGAACTCTCGAAATATTTAGGAGAAGTCTTGGATATTTCTATGAATATCAATCCCATTCAAATGCTAGTGTTTGATTTTCAAGGAATTGATACCCAAGTGCAACAACAAACCGAAAACTATACACGCTGGACAAGAGAACGAAAACAGGCATTTTGTCGAGATTACGAAGTTGATATTCAAGTAGACGATCGCCGTTCTTATTACGAGATTGATCTGCGTCAAACTATTGTCTCAATTAAGAAAGAAATTGACGGACAAACAGCCGGTAGTTTGATCGTTGTCGAACGTGCAATTAAACAACAAGTTGCGGAAGATTTTGGCCATGCGGAACAACAAATTAATGAATATATCAATCGCTTTTTAGTGGAGTTCGATCGCCTCTTGAAAGAAAGAGAAACCCGAGAAACAGAAGTTGATAAAATTTTAGAGGCTTTAGAAGCACAGAAAATAGCACTCTATCAATATACTGAAGAACTTGAAGCGATTAAGCAAACACTGGAAAAGTGGCGACCTTGAAAAGTTCATCGCAATTGTATTTTATTTAAGTAGTGAGATCTAAAAATAGTCATTGTCTAAAAGATGTGTAAAATAGATGACACTTTATTAGATTAGGATTAAAAAATAAAGCATCATCTAATTATATTTTAAAGCGATTGTAACTACAAATCAAGATTATAGGCAAAGAAATGTCCCAATCGATCAGCAAAAAGTGGATGTTTGTACGGGACAAAATCCACCCGAAAATGAAGCGAAGTCAAATAGTTTGCTAAATCACCCAAAGTATATTTGGCATATCCATCCGCTAATGCTTGGGATGGCCAAGTATCCATCAAGTGATATTCGCCAGTAATATATTGAACTTGCTTTAAACGTTTGGCAGTTAATAATATGGGGAATTCGCTACCTTCGCAATCCAACTTTAAAACACCCACGGTGCGATCGCCGATGATATCATCTAAAGCAATAGTATCAACAGCCTCTCCTGTCTTGCCAAATACAGAAGATGTACCTGTATTGATGGTTTCCGGTTCAATCGGATCGGGTCCATCGGGGTGCATCATTGCAAATTCGGTCAGGAATAAGGATGGTAGTGTGGATAGATCCGATCGCCAAACGGCCTTTTTAGTGACAGTTGCAGATGTAGCCGCTAGATTAGACTGACACAAAGCAAAATTTTCAGGAAAGGGTTCAAAAGCTAAAATACGTCGCGCACCTCGTTGCCAGCAAAGGTGGGAAAATAAACCAATATGGGCACCAATATCGATGATGAGGTCTGTGGGATTGAAGTTATCAGTAATTTGATACTCATTTTTTCCCCAAATATCCTGCTGGAAGATTCGATCGCTGGTATTGGGACGCAAAACAAAGTCAGACATAGAGGTTCAGTAGATCGCATGGAAACAATATTCTACTAAGTTTTGAGACAATTTTGTAATCTACTGAGTTTTAAAAATGCTGACAATTTTATTCTTTTGACCCTCTCAGTAAATTTTCATAGATATACTTTACACTCGGTATTGGCTGAGGTTGCAAAAACCCAATCGATTTCGAGACACAAACAAATAGTCCTCTTTTGGAAAAATCTATGTTTTCTTCTTCCCCAAAAAATGCTAGAAAAGAACATAAAAAAAAGAATAATACTAAAAATAGAAATAGTCCCCAACTAACAACACTCATTTTCTTGAGTAGTATTGCCTTTATTCTCTGCATATTAGCAGCATGGGCGCTCGATATTGCTCCCATTAGTCAATTCTTTACTAAACTTTCTACAATTGAAAATGATCTTCCTTTAGTGTTTCGATCGCTTCTATATCCTGATCGCTATGGTACACTTATAGTTATGGGATTATTGGTGGGATTATTGGCGATCGTCAAGATTTTTCCTCAACCCAATCGTCTTCTCTATATTGCCGTTGTACCGATTCTGTTAGTCTTTGCTTTACGCTATTTATTTTGGCGGTTTTTCTCAACTCTCAATCTCGAAAATCCAGTGAGTGGAACGCTTAGTTTAGCACTATTTTTACTAGAGACATTTCTTTTTATCGACTATGGATTGCAAACATTTTTAGTCCTAAGTAAACGCGATCGAAGAGAAGATGCAGATCGATTTGAACGAGAGGCGATCGAAAATAACTATCTCCCTTCTGTTGATATTTTAATTCCGACTTATAATGAACCTGAATTCGTTCTCAAACGCACGATCATTGGCTGTCAAGCGATCAATTATTCCGATAAAGAGATCTACCTTCTCGATGATAGTAAACGGGAAAATATTCGCCAACTTGCTCATCAATTAGGATGTCATTACCTGACGCGATCGGATAACAATTATGCGAAAGCTGGCAATCTCAATCACGGTTTAAGCCAGTCTCAGGGAGAATTAATTGCTGTTTTTGATGCAGATTTTGTTCCTACTCAAAACTTTTTATCCCGTACTATTGGTTTTTTTCAACGTCCCAATATTGGACTCTTGCAGACTCATCAATATTTTTATAATCACGATTTAATTCCCATAAATTTAGGAATTGAAAACGAAATAAGTTCTGAAAATGAATTTTTTGGTCGTCATTATCAAAAACTTCGTGACAGTGCTGATACTTCTCTTTGTTATGGTAGTGCATTTCTCATTCGCCGAGATATTTTAGAAGAAAGTGGTAGTTTTGTTACCAGTTCATTATCAGAAGATTATTTTACAGGAGTACGTCTTAATTCTCTCGGTTATCAAACTATTTATCTTGATGAAGAACTCAGTGCAGGTTTAGCTGCGGAGAATTTGTCTGGGTATATTTCTCAACGTCAGCGTTGGTGTCGAGGGACATTACAAGCCTTATTTATTCCCGAAAATCCTCTGACTATTGCCAATTTAACTCTGCGTCAAAGAATTCTTCACGGTGCCGGAATTTTTCAGTGGCTTTTACCGATATCAAGATTGATATTTCTGGTTTTACCAATCTCCTTTTTCTTCATCGATGCAATTCCCTTCAAGATAACTTTATTTGAATGGTTAAATTTCTTTTTACCTTTTTATCTCTCCTATTTATTAAGTTTTTCATGGCTAAATCAGCGATCGCGTGAAGCCTTAATTTCTGATATTTATGCTGTGGTTCAATGCGTTCCTTTATCAATCACTACGATACAAACTCTTCTCAATCCTTTTTCTCAAGGTTTTCAAGTGACTCCAAAAGGTATTGCAAAGGATCGCTTTCTATTTAACTGGAGTTTAGCCATTCCTTTAATCCCAATTTTTCTGATTAATCTTGCGGGTACTGGTCATATTTTCTATATCTTTTGTACTAAATTTACCGATTTTCTCAATTATTCTTCCGAAGAACGCACGTTATTTATGTTGAGTATTTTTTGGGGATTCTATAATCTGTTAATTTTAAGTATTGCTTTATTAAGTATGCTTGAATCTCCCCAAAGTAATTCTTTTCCTTGGTTTGAATTAAAGCGTTTAATTCGCTTAAAAGTCGGAGAAAGAGTTTTTTCTGGTATTACTCAGACTCTATCGGAAATCGGTGCAGAAATTGAATTGAAAGAGCCTTTTTCGATGGATATCACAGATGAAAATACTGCTGTTAGCTTGGAAATTGTAGGTGAAAATCTGGAATTATGGGGAACATTAACTCGCGATCGCAATTCTTTAAGAATTACTTTTCAAGAAATGACTTTAGAGCAAAATCGAGGTTTAATTCAACTTCTTTTTTGCCGTCCAGGTCAATGGAAGCGAACAAAATGTTCTGGAGAACTGCGCGTTTTCTGGCTATTATTAAAAAGTTTAATTAAACCTAAAATCTTGACAGGAAATCGTAAAATTTACCCCATCTCTGTAAATTCTTAGTTAATCTTTTAGAATTATAGTTCGTTTTTTTCTCTCCAGAATACGTTTTTTAATCGTCATTTCTTGCTGCGATCGCCGATGAGCAATTGTCCAAGAAAGGATTGTTGAAATTACAATTAAACTGAAAAACATAGCGATAAAAATTTCGCAAATTACCGCACATCGTGCTAATATAGAAGTGGGGTGAATATCGCCATAGCCAACTGTGGAGAAGGTGACAATCGAAAAATAAATAGATAAAAATCCAGCTTGCAAACCCGAAAAGTTATCGGGGTTTTGTCGCAGTAAATCCGTATAAAGATTGGCAAAGCCCAAAATAATGGTTAAGAAAC
This sequence comes from Spirulina sp. CCY15215, assembly GCF_016888125.1. GTDB lineage: Bacteria > Cyanobacteriota > Cyanobacteriia > Cyanobacteriales > Spirulinaceae > CCY15215. The sequence goes on along the minus strand of NZ_JACSWA010000239.1, from coordinate 1,282 downwards.
CCAACCCCAGTAAGAATAAAACAAAGGAAAAACGATTTAAAGAGGGAATAAATTGATATTCATTAAAAATATGCTTTCCTTGCTTCAATAACTTAACTTCATCTTCTCCTGCTCCTTGAAATACTTCAAACACCAAAAGAATAATTAAACCTAAACCACTTAAAATAGTTAAAATTGAAACACAGAATTCTAAAATGAGTAAGCGATAAATTAAAACCGACTCAAAAATATTAAACACCGAATAAATGAAACAAACAAGGGCAATAACAGTAATGACTTTTCTAGCAATAATAAGCTCCAAATAATAAGGATGAGTCGCTGTTTCTAAAACCTCGATCGCTTCGGAGTCTGACTCGATAACAACATTAAACTTGTCGGTTAAAACTCGAGCAATTGCTTGTACTAATTCATCGCGATCCGAGTATTGTGGTGAGGCTATTCCATTCTGACTGTCTGACATAGATTTAAGGGTTCATCTTTGCACCCCGAGTTTAGGTTTCTTTTCCTAATTTAACTCTAAAAATTGCACCTGGTAATAATTGGGCTTGGGTAAGGGCAACGCAAATCTACGCAAAAGGCGATCGCGATCGCACTCTCTCCGTATAATCTCTATGGGTGCAGGGTTTCAGGTCTAAGCAAGACACTCCCTAAATTTTTAATTATGGTATTTATGGGGAAATGGGGGTTTTCAGAGGTGCAAGAGTCATTATTTCTTGATTTTAGTGCAAAAGTGCTACAATATTGGCGATCGCGTTAGAAAAACCGAGCAATGTTATTAGAATTGAAACGCTTTGACATTCTCCCCGGACAAAAACTCGTCCTGCGAGACGTAAATTGGCAAGAATTTGAGCAAATATTAGCAGAATTAGGCGAAAAACGAGCCTCCCGCATTGCCTATGCTAACAGAATTTTAGAAATTATGGCTCCCTTACCCGAACACGAAGCTGATAAAGGTTTTATTTCCGATTTTGTGAAAGCACTGCTGGAAGAACTTGATATTGAATGTTATCCTCTCGGTTCAACAACATTTAAAAATGAATTGATGAAACAGGGAATCGAACCCGATGACTGTTTTTATATTAAACATGAAGCAGCCGTTCGCGGCAAGAATCGCCTCGATCTCACCGTCGATCCACCTCCCGATCTGGCTCTAGAAATTGATATCACTTCTCGCACCCATCCCGCTATTTACCAAGCATTAGGTGTTCCCGAATTGTGGCGTTTTGAGAAAGGACGATTAAAAATAGCCGTTCTTCAAGGCGATCGCTACGTTGAAGTCACA
>NZ_JACSWA010000238.1 GCF_016888125.1 Spirulina sp. CCY15215 | reverse complement strand
CAAAAGCACCCTAATTAAACAACTCCAAGGCGGTAGCGAAACTAATATAAAGCCGTCCTATAAGGACGGGGTTTCTACCCAATTTTTCTGATGAATAACAAGCATGTTGAGCGTCTTCTCGTTTCTTATGTGTTGATGGCGGGAGGTTTGTGCGGTTTGTGCGGGCTTCATCGCTTCTACAATGGGAAAATTGGTACGGGACTTCTTTGGTTCTTTACTTTGGGCATTTTTGGAATTGGTCAGTTTATTGATATCTTTTTCGTCCCCAATATGGTAGAGGAATACGAAGGGAAGTTACTCATTAAACAGGGTATGTCCCCTTATGGAAGCCCCAGCCAATATCCTAGGGCTACTGCAACTGCGGTTGAACTTCCCAAGGTTCCAGAAGAAAAGTTGATGTTGCGAGTCTTAAAATCTGCACGCGATCGCGGTGGACAAATCACGGTTACTCAAGCGGTGTTAGATACGGGGGCTGATTTTCCAGAAGTTGAGCTTGTTCTCAAGGAAATGGTAAAACAAGGGTACGCCCATATTGATAACGATCCGGTTAAGGGAACCGTAGTTTACGATTTTGTTGAGTTATAGAAGTGCGATCGCGATCGAACCAGACTTATAACAATAATGTTCGGGCGATCGCTTTTTTTTGGCTTTAATTTCGCCCCAGCCATTTTTCGCCGTTAATGCGCTGTAAGGTATATAAAACCATTAAATCGAGGGTGATTTTCCGCTCGTCAATCATAAACGATTCGAGGGTGCTGGGTTTTGCGCCGTGAGTTGCTGAGGAAAAGCCTTTATTTCCCTTCAGGTCTTCATCAAAATAATAAAGGTTAAATTGGCGGGTTCCTTGTTGCCATGTCCCTTCAATTTGCCAGCAATCTTCCCCAGAGTCAAATCCAGCCAGGGAAACAGGTTTTTTCGTGAAGGCAATTTTCATATCGGAAAGACCAGCTTTACCAAATGCTTCCTGTAAAGTTGGCGTAAAATGCTGCTCCATAAACTCGGTAAAGGGTTTATCTTCAAGAGCAGGGGGTTTGGCTTTTTTCTTAGCTGCGGGTTTGGTTTCTTCTGCCATGTTGCGCCCTCGGAATCCTTGCTTGAGACGTTTGCTCTCTTACTTTACAGGGTTTGGCTTGCAGGTTCAAGAGTAAAGTAATTTTTTCTAGGGAGTTTTAAGATTATCAGCGCGATCGCCTTCTTGTTTGAGCAAAAATGCGCCGCGCATCCTACGATTCAGTCCGACAGGACGAATCGCTAGTTAGCGGCGCGGGTTGTTTAAGTCGCCCCGGTTCGTCTTGGTTCTGA
>NZ_JACSWA010000237.1 GCF_016888125.1 Spirulina sp. CCY15215 | reverse complement strand
CGGTTATTGTAGTTTTGTAGAAATAGCGAGCAAGATGCTCGCACTACCTCAATTATTGGTTATTGTAGTTTTGTAGAAATAGCGAGCAAGATGCTCGCACTCCTGGAAGATGAGACTATTCTCAACTCATTGTTGCGACAAGCCATTACCATTGAATTGATCGCCGCATTTCAAAATGTTGTTAATTCCTTAGAAAGCGATCGCCTAAGCGAATGATGTAGGGGCGTTTAATTAAACGCCCCGATAGAGTTCAAGTTAGAACGTAAATGTTGTTCTTAATGCTCCAATCACAATCGTATCATTAGCACTGTTATGCAGAGGATTAAAGAGAACGATCGCCCCAGGGGTGATGCTCAAATAATCCGTTATTTTGATACGATAAAATGCTTCAAGGTGATAGGTTCGTCCAGGTTGACCGCCTCCTGGAGCCGTGAGGATTTCCCCATTAGAAAAGAAACTGGGAACATTACGAGCTTGGATATTATTCGCATTATTTGCTGCCGGCATTGTACTGCTAATAATGCGCGGTGGCTGTCCGAAATAGATGCCTAATAAATTCCCCTCACCTCCTAAATCATTGAAGTTGAGGAAAGTCATCCAATTAATTGTATCGATGATGCCTTCACTCACAACATAATCGGAAGCGGTGTAACCAAACCAACTACCAAAAGTGACTTCGGGAATGATACGCCATTCTAGACCAATACCAAAAGCATTGGTAGTCATGGGCGCTCGTAGGTTGGTGCTGGTACTGGAATTATTGCCGATGACGAGGCGATCGTCCCCAACAGAAGTCCCCAAAAAGCCAAAGGGATCGTAGGCATTGATATATTGCAGGGTTACATCAATCTTATCCGAAGGGGAAACAACTAATTGCAACCCAACACTCGTCGAGGCGAAATCCCCACCAAATAAACTCCCGTTGATCCCATCCGCGAGAAAATTTGCGCCATAGACTCCTTGCAGGCTCAAACTATTGTTAATTTGCCAGTCGAAACCAATGCCGCTATCACCATTGCCGATGCTGAGAATGGGGTTACGCTGGGCAAAACGAGAAATGGGTCCGCTTCCTGCACTTTCGACGCGGTTGGTGCCTCGAAAAACGTTAACGGGGGACATTCCTTTCGGACCCACCATCAGGGCCAAGTTATTGGTGATGAGATGGCGATAGTTAAGGTCGCTTAAGCGAAAATCGTTGTCGTTGTCACCTTCAAAAGCTAAACCGACATAGTTAAAGAGCGATCGCGAACTCGGGGTGACGGTACTCCCATCTCCTGCTTGAAAACTGGTCAATAAGAGGCTGCGGGGACTGAATTGGGTAAAAAGACTGAGTTGAACATTATGAAGGAGGGTCGTTTCTGTATCTTGATCGATAAAGGTATTACCCGCCAAATTATAGTTATTGTTGGCGCTGCGTGCCGTTACCCCGAGAATTGCCTGTCCGAAGAGCTTGGTGGTGGTGGAAAAGGCATTATCTTCGAGAAATTGAACGCGACCCTCTAAATTATCGACTTTTGTACCGATGGTCGCCAGTTCCACTTCAAATTCTCGCATGAGGCGCTCTAGTACCTCCATGTCTTCTTTGGTGGCGAGATCGCTGGTGGCTGCGGCTAAAATCCGCTCGATTTGTTGCAAGCAGGCATTTAACCCGGCAGCAAATTCATAGCGGGTCATAGCGCGATCGCCGCGAAATGTGCCATTAGGATATCCAGCCACACAACTATAGCGCTCGATCAGATCGCTTAAGGCTTGAAATGCCCAATCTCCTGGAGACACATCTCGCAACTCGAAGACATCGTTAACTTGTGCCATCGGATCGGGATCGAGGGTTTCCTCGGGGGGGATGACAAGGGAAGGCCCAACTTCGGGTAAAGCCTCGGGGGTGACGGCAATCTTTGTTTCTGTTGCTGCGATCGCGTTAGGATTGGCTTCAACTTTGGCAGCAGCGAGATTCTGCACTTGGGGCTGAGATACGACACTCATGGGAATCAGCGTATCAAAACCGGATTCTAAGAGGGCAGAACGAGTCAGGGGATGCAGGGGAATGTTTTGTGAAGCTGTTGCTAGAATGGGGCGATCAAACTGGTCTGATAACTCTGATGAGGTATTCGCTAAGACGATCGCTTCTGCTTCTAAAATGTCGTTGTTTACAGTACCATTCGCTAGAATGGCAATCGGAGAAATTTGCGTTGTTGCTAATAGGGATTGAATCGAGATTTGCTTGGGGTTCAATTGGTTCTCACCGATCGCCAAAAGGGAAGAGGGAACTTCTAAAGTAGAGCGTTCGGAAGAGGCTGTGGTTACAGCAACAACCGGATCGGCCAAAATACCTAAACTGGTTAGCAATAATGCCGAAGATAGGGCTTTTTCGAGATTACTTTGGGATTTCACGAGATACTGACTCCTCAAAACACCAACAATGAATACAACAGAAGATTTTGAAAACTTCTGATTTGATAATTTTACGCATTTTAGGCGATCGCGATCGCCTAATTCTCGAAAAAATACAGGGATATCCTCTCAAACCCCTTTATTCTACTGGCTGTCATGCCCAGTGACACAGGAAAATAAAGAATTGTATTTTTCTTTCCTAAAAATAAATATAGCAATCAACAAGTTCCTTTTCTCTGTTTAAAATAATTCGAGCAATATTCTCGATTTTCTAGATATTTTAGACAATAATTTTCGTAACTAATTGATAGTTTAAATCTCGATCCATGCTTTTGCATGACAGAATTAGGCTCGAGGATGAGTGATGTGGCGATAACAAGAGGATTTTTCCTTTGCACTTCTCCTCGATCTGTCGCTTAAAATAAAAGATAAAGATGTGATGAGAAGCAACCATGAGCAACCCAGAGGAAAAATCAATAGCACGCGAGTTAAAAAACCACTTTTGGATATTGGGAACCTTTGTCGCGATTTTCTGGATTCTGGCGATCGTTGACCATAGTTCCTTAAGCTGTATGCTGGGCAATGCTGCCCAAATTGGACGATGCAGTTTAGGGAGAATTGGGCAATGCAGCTTAGGCCAATATGGTATCATCCCCCATAATCCCATCGGACTGCGAGGGATTTTGTTTGCACCGTTTCTGCATGGTAGTTGGGGACATTTAATTGCCAATACTGTCCCTTTCATTATTTTAGGTTGGTTTGTGATGCTGCAAGAAACCAGCGATTTCTTTATTGTGACGGCGATCGTGATGGTTGTTGCGGGAGGAGGAACTTGGGTTTTCGGTCAGCCATGTTCGTTTCACATTGGTGCGAGTAGTTTGATTTATGGCTACTTGGGTTTTCTCCTCTTCCGAGGCTATTATGAGCGTAATTTTACTTCTATTGCTCTCTCTGTTTTAGTTTTCTTTCTATATGGGGGAGTAGTTTGGGGCATTTTACCTTCTCAACCGGGTATCTCTTGGCAGGGTCATCTGTTTGGCTTTATTGGGGGAATTCTCGCTGCACGTTTCATTGGTAAAGCAAGACGGGCTTTGCGAGGATGATGGCTAAAAAACAAAAGTTACCTCATTTATTGGGGTCAAAGTGGACGGCGAAACAAAAAACATGGGGTTGGCGACATTTTCAAGTGGTCAATCGTAAAAATGAAGGCCGTTGGGTTTTTGCTGAGATGGTTGCTTCTTGCGATCCCACTGTTCGTTTTTGGTTGAATGCAAAACAGTTAAAAAATGATGAACTTTGGGATGCGGGTTGGAGGACGCTACAGGAAATGCAGGATAATCAAGATAAGTAGTTATGGTCATTCCAAATAAGAATAAAACACTATTTTCCGAAAGTCCCCCTTAACAAGGGGGATTTAGGGGGATCGAAAATTCTCAGACTTAACTGAAATGACTATATACAAAATTAATTGCATATTCAGTGCCAAAATTCCGGAGAATCTGCTCATTCATGTCCGTATTACTAGCGAGAACTTTTTAATCTACATTTTATCTGTTAAGTGATGATCACAAAAAATATTAAATTAGTCTAAAATTAGAACGGACTTTACATAAAAATCATATACTTTATAGGAAGTATATTTTGCGAAGTCATAATATATTGTAATAGTTAAATTTAGGCAAAGGAAATAAGATAGTGAATTTAATAATTAAGTATGTCACTCCAGGCTCTTTTACTTTACCTTCCAAATTTGGAATTCGTGTAGTAACCAGTTGGTATATTACCTATGCCCTACTCGCTTGTCTCCTATTTCTCTTTTCAGGAGAACTTGGGAATCAAAATCTTTCGGAAATTTTAGCAAATTGTTTATTTTATTTTCCAATAGCTATATGTATATATGGCTTTATTGGGATTGTGATAGATAAATTGCGCGGAAATAGTTTATATTATCCCGGTTTTTATTGGTATATATACCCTTTGGCAACGACAGTAATGATAGCTATATTTCTTATTTTTCTTTGCTTATCACTAATAGGGGTTAAATTTCCGAAGCCTCAGAATCAAATAATTAATCCAGATAATCTTCGTAAAGCTATTCGAGACTCTTCTTTTGAAGAATTTCAAGAAAATTTTAAAGACGCAATTGAAGAAATGAAAAAAATGGAACAAGCGGGAAAACTTGACCCTGAACAATCTGAAACGATACGCAAGTTAAGAAATTTAGATAGATCAAAATACAATAAAAAAGTAGGTTCTCTTCTTGATGAAGAAGAATTTGAAAGATTGTTTTTACTTCTCTTAATTTTAATGTCATTGGAGAAATAATTATGTCACATGAATTTTTCAAAATCAAAATACAACCAAATAGTCAAATTTTAAAATATCTTGCTATTATTCCAGGTAGCTACAGAATGAGATGGGATTCTAGTAGTGGAGAACTAAAGTTTTTTCATGACAAAAATCACAAAGAAATACTGTCTCTAAGAGTTAGCCCTGAAGAATTTACGCTGATACGTTTATTCTTGGACAATATAACTGATAAGTATACTGCTGAGGAAAAAGATCAAATCAAGAATGTTTTTCGTTCAAAGCATTTTCAAGGAGAAAAAGATTACCCAGCACATCATATCATTCCATTTCAATTGTTTAAGACGAGTAAATTATTGTTGGCAGCAAATAGACTCAACGTATTTTATAATGACCATCCTGACAATCGTCTTGTATTACCTGCAAGTTTTCACAAAGGTTCTCATCCGAAATATAGCAGATTTGTAGAAGATGTCTTAGAAGGAGAATGGTCTGATATTGTGAAATTTAATCAAGAATCTGATGCTGCTCAAATAAAACATACAATTTATCAGATTCTTCGTTTTCTCAAAGATAAAATACGAGAAATGAGGGCGGATGGGTTAGTTTCTATTGATAATATTTAAGGGAACTCAGTGCGGAAGGGCGAGTAGTGCTGACTTCTTCTACTGCTACTCAAACTTCCTTTCAGCAGGATGGTGCGATGCTTTCTCTTTGTACACAATACCTCGTTGAAGGTCTTGAAACTGGAGCGGCTGCTTGCGATGGAAAAGCTGTGATTTACGCTCGCGAACTGCACGAGTATGCCAAGAGAAAAGATAATATTTAGGTTTTGCGATCGCAATCCTCCTGAAAAGACAAACAAAAACAGAATTGGCACAATTTATCCCGATTCTTCCTGTTTACCTCTGAAGTTTGTGAATGGGTGTTTTTGCTATATCAATTATGCGATCGCAATTCAAAATCAAAACAATTATTCTTCCTAAACCTCACCACAGCGATCCCCCAGGACTTTGGATCGGTGTAACTTTTGTTTCGATCGCGTTTCATCTGTGCTTATTCTGGATGTTGCGATCGGCAATATTGGCAGAAAAATCCGGTCATGCAGGAGAAATAATTGTCCCTATTGAAACGATCGCGATCGCAGCAGAAAAACCGAAAACTCAACCCACTCGCGTCCCCAAGCAAAGCGATCGCAGCCAAAAACAATCTTTAGTTTCTGCTGCTGTCTCTTCCTCTACCCAAAAAAGAACTCATCCCAAAAGCATTACTCCTAAAACCTCTCCAAAACCTCCGACTCCAACTCCTTCCCCTCAAAAAAATAATCCACCTCCAAAACCTCCAACTCCAACTCCTTCCCCTCAAAAAAATAATCCACCTCCAAAACCTCCAACTCCAACTCCTTCCCCTCGAAAAAATACCCCACCTCCAAAACCTCCAACTCCAACTCCTTCCCCTCGAAAAAATACCCCACCCCCAAAACCTCCAACTCCAACCCCTCCACCAGCAACCCCAAAACCTCCAACTCCAACTCCTCCACCAGAAACTCCCAAACCGACTCCAACTCCTTCACCAGAAACCCCTAAACCGACTCCAACTCCTTCACCAGAAACCCCTAAACCGACTCCAACCCCTTCACCGGAAACCCCCACTCCCTCCGATGGCGATCGCTTTATAGCAACTATTGGCGATCTGCAACTCACTCAAGGCGATCGCGATATTCCCGATCGCCTTGCAAGACGCAAACAAAATGAGAAACAATTGAACGCGATCGACTATTTAACTCCCCTCGGACTTAATATTGAGGGAGAATTTGCGATCGAAGTTGTTGCGGAGATCGACAGTAATGGTAAACCCTCAGTTTATCCAGAATCTATACAAGTTCTTTCTGGTAATATTCCCTTAGAAAAAGCCAAGAAATTAGCGATAAAAATTATCGAACAATGGGAATTTGAACCAACTTATATGGGTAGTGAACCTGTTGTGCAAGAATATCGCATTCGTTTAAGCACCCGTCGTTTTTAGCTTTGTGATGAGAGAAATAAAAAAGCGATCGCGAAATGCGCGATCGCCCCTATAACGAGTAACTGTTGCCCCTTGCCTGTTTTACACTTCTACTGTTGCAGGTTCTAATACCAAAGCCTTCATCAGGCGATCGATATCAAAATGCTGCTGCATCAAGTCTCGAATACAATCTACTTTAATGGCTTCTTGTAAGCGAACTTGGCCGAAAGCGCGATCGGCAATTTCCACCGTTGTCAATGTATCCAAATCAACAGATAAAATGGGAATTTCCAAATCTTCAGCGCGAGTGAGAACAAAATCTTGGGGAGGGGCATGACCCGTTAAAATCAAACAATTAGTTGAGGTTTCCAAAGCCGCTAATTGTAGTTCGCTGCGATCGCCCCCCGTTACCACAGCCATATTTTTACCCTTGCGGAAATACTCCAAAGCCGAATTTACATTCATCGCCCCAATTGTCAGGGTTTCCACCATTAAATCCAAGCGATCTTCCCGACAGAGAATTTTAGCCTTCAGTTTCTTGGCCAATTCGCGAACACTGACACTGCGTAAGAGATTATTGCGAGGTAATCGACCAAAAACCTCGATATTTTGTCTTTCTAGAAACGGTTGGATCTCCGTTTCTACCCCTTGCCAATCCTCTTCAGGGATATCGCTAATCAAAACCCCTAAAAGGCGATCGCCTAAGCTAATTTTGGCAGCTAGGAGGCGATCGAGCAATTCTAGGGAATGATACCGTGCCACCAATAAAACTGACGAATCCAATTGCTCGGCCATTTGGTTCAACGATAAATCAAATAGCTGCCCTTCCGAAAGAGTCGAGGGACCTTCAAGCAAAATTAAATCCCCTGCGATATTACTAACGTAAGTATCGAGTAGTTTTGTGTTATCTTGCCTCTGTCCGTTTTGTAACTGTTTGCGGATAGTTAATTCATCCAAACAGAGTATTGGGGCTTTGCGGTGGCGTTCTGAAAGATGGAGTGCGCCCGCCATAAAACGAACATCCTCTTCGCTTGTACCGGTAAGATTCCGATCCAGACTTTGACTGGGATAGGTTCCCAGAGGCTTTCCATAACCGATCTCGACTCCTTTTTGCTGAAGTTGATGGGCTATCCCGATAATCGTTGCGGACTTCCCACCGTACACTTCAGTCGATCCGACTAATAAACATTTGGTCTTCGGCATCACCCTCACTCCGTTGCATTTTGTACTCTAATTGATTGAATTTTTTTGACTGAATCCTGTTGACTTATCCTGTTGACTTATCCTTCGGCTCGTAATAATTTACGATAAAAACCTCTAGAAAAATCGGTAACTTTAGTGCGTTTGTAACTCGCAATTACTTCAATTAAGTGATCTACAAAGTCTGAATTTTGCATATCGACTTCGTAACTGAGTTCCGCATTGCCATCAAATTGCAGGCGACAGCGAGTGAGTTCTGCCGGGAGTTTGGAAACAAACCACGTAGCAACAAAAGGAACGCCTTCCTCTCGGCCTTCAATGGGGCGTTCTCCCTCGAGAGAACCTGTTTGGTAGAGGCCGATCGCATAAGGGAGAATTTGGCGTTTCTGCCCTTGAAAGTAAGGTTGATATACCATCCACACTGCTTTCTGAGCGGGTTTGAGGCTATCTAAAGACATGGCAAATCTTCTCGAACTTCCCTGTATAATATGCCTATCTTACAGAACTTAGTGGCAAACCCCTAAAGATAATTGATCGAATTAGATAATTTACTCAAGATTTTGTCTGGCGATCGTGTTTCATCTTCTTAAAAAGGGAGAAAAAAGGTGTTATAATCCGCAACTGTAGGAAAAAATATTTTGCGCCGGGATGTAGCGCAGCTTGGTAGCGCACTTCGTTCGGGACGAAGGGGCCGCAGGTTCAAATCCTGTCATCCCGATATAAATGAAAACTCTGGGAAACTTATATTTTCAGCTAAATTTCAGCTAAAATGGTTAGCAGTTGAGCGATCGCGCTTTAGCATCGCTATGCGATCGACAAGCAACTTTGATGAACTTCTTTGATGAATTTCTCCAGTATGAATTTCTCCAGTATGAGTTTCTCCATGAAAGCGCCTACTTTGAAAAAACAGCACTTCATTAATACAGACCATAATCCCAAGCACCCCTCGGTAAATTCTCGTAGAAAGCCCTCTCTTCGTCCTCTACTCAGTATTGCCGCTACATGGGTTCTCCTTCAGAGTTGCCTGACGGGAATGCCCGCGATCGCCCAAGAAAAAAAAGAACCTCTTTCCTACACTCAACTCCTCGAAAAAGTGGAAAAAGGGGATGTTCTGAATGTTGAACTCGATCCTTCCACAGGAGTCGCTAAAGTTGAGATTCGCGGGGAAGAGGAACCGACGAGAATTAAATTGTTCGACGAAGACCCCACATTGGTCGAAAAATTACGAAAACAAGGCATAGAGATTGACGTACAGCCATCTGGCGACCCCTCCGCAACCCTGGGACTCATTGCCAATCTTGCGCTTTTATTTATTCTCTTTTTCATCGTCATTATGATTTTGAGGCGATCGGCGGCCTCCTCGGGACAAGCGCTCAATTTTGGCAAGTCTCGGGCGCGGTTTCAAATGGAAGCCAAAACGGGCATCGCCTTTAATGATGTTGCCGGTATTGATGAAGCCAAAGAAGAATTGCAAGAAGTCGTCACTTTCCTGAAAGAAACCGAACGCTTTACCTCTATTGGTGCGAGAATTCCCAAAGGGGTTTTGCTCATTGGTCCTCCTGGTACGGGAAAAACTCTCTTGGCAAAAGCCGTTGCGGGAGAAGCAGGGGTTCCCTTTTTTAGCATCTCGGGATCGGAGTTTGTGGAGATGTTTGTGGGAGTTGGGGCTTCGCGGGTGCGAGATTTATTCCGCAAAGCCAAGGAAAATGCCCCTTGTTTGATTTTTATCGATGAAATTGATGCAGTGGGTCGCCAACGCGGTGCCGGGATCGGGGGAGGCAATGACGAACGAGAACAAACCCTTAACCAACTCCTGACGGAAATGGATGGCTTTGAAGGCAATACGGGGATTATTATTATTGCGGCAACCAATCGTCCTGATGTCTTAGATTCTGCCTTATTACGTCCGGGGCGTTTCGATCGCCAAGTAATGGTAGATTTACCCGGCTACAAAGGACGTTTGGGCATTTTGGAAGTTCATGCCCAAAACAAAAAAGTCTCTTCCGACGTTTCTTTGGACAGTATTGCCCGTAAAACGCCTGGTTTATCTGGGGCAGATTTGGCGAACTTGCTCAACGAAGCTGCTATTTTAACTGCCCGTCGTCGTAAGGAGGAAATTACTCCTCTGGAAGTGGACGATGCGATCGATCGCGTCACCATTGGTATGACCTTAAATCCTTTACTTGATGGCAAGAAAAAGCGTCTCATTGCCTATCACGAAGTCGGTCACGCCCTTTTAATGACTCTACTAGAAAATACTTTTCCTTTGAGTAAAGTGACAATTATTCCGCGATCGGGGGGAATTGGCGGTTTTGCCCAACCTTTATTAGATGAGGATTCCCTGGATAGCGGTAACTTCAGCCGTGCGGTATTGCTCGATCGCATTACGGTTTCCCTGGGGGGAAGGGCAGCAGAACAAGAGGTTTTTGGGGATGCAGAAGTAACCATTGGTGCAATGGGTGATGTTCGCGCTGTTGCCAATATCGCCCGAGAGATGGTCACGCGCTACGGGATGTCGGACCTGGGACCAATGGCTTTAGAACCCCCGGATAATGAGGTTTTCTTGGGGGGAGGTTGGCAAACGCGATCGGAGTATTCCGAGGAAGTCTCCGCGAAAATCGATCGCGCTGTGCGATCGCTGGCGTTTGAGGGTTACGAAAAGGCTCGGGAGATTATCCGCGTCCATCGTCCGGTGATGGATCGCCTGGTCGATCTCTTAATTGACCAAGAAACTATTGAGGGGGATGAGTTCCGTAAAATTGTGGCGAGTTATGTTAAGTTGCCCAAAAAACAACGGGAACTTTCTTTAGCAAAATGATTGCAATTTGCCCCTAAAATCTGTTATACTCATTAACTGTCAAACGAAAGCGCGGATGTGGTGGAATTGGTAGACACGCACGCTTGAGGGGCGTGTGGCTAGCCCGTGCGAGTTCGAGTCTCGCCATCCGCATGATTCTTGAGTAAGTTAATCATAAGTTAATCGTTCTGAAACATTCCCTCAATCAGAATGATTAACTTATTTTATTAACTTATTTTATTAACTTATTTTATATTATTTTTATGCCTGAAACTTCTTTAATTCTTCTGGTTTTACGGCTCCTTTTTCGGTAATAATTGCCTCAATTAAAGTTGCAGGAGTGACATCAAAAGCAGGATTATAAAAATCAACGCCATCGGGACAAAGCCGAGTTTCTCCTACTTGATAAATCTCTTTTGCATCTCTTTCTTCAATGGGAATTTCTGTTCCTGTTTCTAACTTAAAATCAACAGTTGAAAGGGGTGCAGCAACAAAAAAGGGTACATTATGTGCCTTGGCAATAACTGCGAGTCCATAAGTTCCTATTTTATTGGCGGCATCACCATTGGCAGCAATGCGATCGGCTCCCACAACAACCGCATGAATTAAGCCTTGTTTCATGCAATGCGCCGCCATATTATCAGTAATCACTGTTACGGGAATGCCTTCTTGTACGCATTCCCAAGAGGTCAGTTTTCCTCCTTGAAGACGAGGGCGAGTTTCGTCAGCATAGACTCGAGTGAGGCGATCGCCTTGCCATGCCGATCGCACGACACCTAAAGCAGTTCCATAACCTGCCGTTGCTAAAGCTCCAGCATTACAGTGGGTTAAAAGAGTTAGTTTTTGCGGCGTTTTTGGCAGCGCTTTTAAGCCATTATCGCCAATATCTTTACAGGTTTGTAGGTCTTCTGTTTGAATGGCTTGGGCGGTTTCTAACAATGCGGCTTTAATCTCTTCTACGCTACCGGATGTTGCTTGGGCGGTTTGCAGTTGACGGGCGATCGCCCAGAATAAATTAACGGCGGTGGGACGAGTTTGGCGCAGTTTTTGGGCGACTTCTTCCAATTCTACGAGGAAAGTTGCGCGATCGCCGCTTTGAATTTCCCTCGCCCCCAAATACATTCCATAGGCCGCCGCAACCCCGATCGCCGGGGCACCGCGCACGATCATGGTTTTAATGGCTTTGGCCATGGTATCGCTGTCGGCGATGGCCACAGTGGTATATTCGGCGGGAAGGCGCGTTTGGTCGATGAGAATGGCGCGATCGCCTTCCCAAATAACGGGATATATTTCTGAGAAACTCATAGCAATAAGGGGATGGACTTGCTTCTAGGGTAAGGTGAAGGGGCGATCGCAGGCAAGAGGGGAAATCTTCGCGATCGATAAGTGCTTCTTTTGCGATCCTAATAATCTACCCCCATTTTTCAACTTTACCCTATGGTGATGAGTCGAATTGCTGCCCGTATTTCTGTGCCTCCGATCGCTTTAGCTTTGTTAGCAATTGTCTCAATGCAAGGAGGAGCCGCCTTCGCAAAATCTCTCTTTCCAGAGGTTGGAGCAGGAGGAGTGTTATTTATGCGAGTTAGGTTTTGCTGCAATTCTCCTTTTTGTTCTTTGGCGACCCAAATTAACACTTCAGATCCGCGAGAATTTTAAATTATTGTGCCTTTTTGGTCGCATTGCGATCGCTTCCTCTCAATGTTTTTGGTATCTTAAAAAGTTTGGAACCCGTTGCGGCTGCCCTTGCTGGTTTGTTGGTACTGGGAGAAATGTTAACCTTAAGAGCAACACTGGCAATTCTTTTGATTTCCCTCGCTGCTGCGGGAGTTTCTCGGTTTCGCGATCGCACTTGAGAATGAAACCCTAGGGTATCTTGAAGGGGCGATCGCGGGCAAAAAATTAATCTACCACGCGAATAAACCCCATTCTAACGCGCTCATAAATGGCACGCACGCGATCGCTTTGTTCGTGGGTTAGGGCAGAATCATTCAAAAGGGCATTTTGCAAGACCTGGCGATCGCGGAGGGTAATTTTTCCCGTCGCGAAAATTTTTTCAATGCTGCTTTGCAGGTTCATAGGAATAATGGTGTGAGAATCCGGTAATTCTGAAGGTTTGAACATGGATCTTAGCAGGTAGGGGGTAAGACCCATCAGAGTCTATGCTTTTTACTATGCCTTATTCTCTCGCGAGTGTAAATAGCGCGAGTGTAAATAGATAAAATAGGATTCGACGACCTGTTTAAAGGCTTCTAACAGCGAAGGATGCTGCTGAAAATACCAAAGGCATCGATGGAGATGATCCCTGTAAATTCCTGTATCTGTGGAATGGGTTGCTCCTTTGCCATGATTCGCGCAGGATAATCCGTTAAAGATTGTTGAGATGTTCCTCTGTTGTAGAATAAACTGATGATTCAACAAATTTTAAAACTTCTTCAATATTTTTCATGATTTTTAAAGTTTTGCCATGAGACAACAGCATCGAGTTCAAAATAAATTCAAAATCTGGTTGCAGCGTTTCTTCGGATTGTTAGCTATTTTATTAATGGCGGTATTTTGGTTAATTCTCGGCGCACGTCCGGCTTTAGCACAAGAGAATACTGTTAACTATACACTCACGCAATTGCGCGATCGCGATTTCTCTGGGCAAAATTTGTCGGGTGCAAGTTTTGCAGGGGCAGATTTACGAAGATGTAATTTTAATCATGCTAATCTACAAGGAACAATTTTGACGAAAGCTACTTTTGTCAAGGCAGATTTATCCGGTGCAAATTTGAGCGGTGCATTAATGGATCGGGTCAATTTTGAGTCTTCTGATTTAAGCAATGCGATCGTAACTAATGTTATTGCAACCAGTACCCACTTTGTTGATACTGATATTACAGGAGCAGATTTTTCCGAGGCTATTTTAGATCGTTATCAAGTTAGTTTGATGTGCGATCGCGCTAAAGGCATTAATCCGGTGACGGGAGTTGCAACCCGAGAGAGTTTATTCTGTGATTGAATCAGGAATTTTTAGTTAAGATTTCCAGCATCTAAACAGTTAGTTTCTAAATTCGATTTCTGTTTTTCAATCTCATCTCCTACATCATAATAGCGCGATCGCAGCAAAGTTTTGAATCTTATCCCTTGTGAATAAATACCTCTTGAAAAGACTCCACTTCCGGCACTTCACACCAAGATTCAGTTCCCGATCGCTTCACATGAACAACTTGTAAACCTATCTCCCTTGCAGCCTCTAATTCTGCTGGAACATCTGAAAAAAATACGATTTCAGCAGCAGAAAAGCCTAAAATCTTAACAATTTTTTGGTAACTAAGCGCTTCTTTTTTATTCCCAGTTGTCAAATCGAAATAATGAGAAAATAATGGGGTCAAATCTCCGTCTAAAGTGTGACTGAAAAACATTTTTTGTGTTCCGATCGACCCAGAAGAATAAATCCCTAACTGTAGACCAGATCGTTGCCATTCTTCGAGTCGAGGCTTGACATCTGGGTAAAGATGTGAATGAAATGCACCGCTTTCAAAGCCTTCTTGCCAAATCAGTCCTTGAATTGATTTTAATGCAGGATGTTTGCGATCGCTGTCGATCCATTCGATTAATATCTCGATCGCTTCATTTAACTCGATATCTCGATCTTTTTCTGCTTTAACCGTTTGCTTTGTTAATGCGATCGCCGTCGTCACCACCTCTAAATTTTGGGCTTCTAAAACAAACTGTTTCAGCCTTTCTCTCGAGTAAGGAAACATGACCTTATGGACAAATTGAATATCGGAAGTCGTCCCCTCAATATCCAACAAAATATAGCTTACTCCTGTCAGTGTTATTGTCATCCCAATCTTAACTCCAATAAACGACACTCGAAGAGAAATTCCCAGGCTTCAACATAGCGTTTTGCCATTTGAATTGTGTTTCCCCAAGTATATAAACCATGACCCGCGATCGCAAATCCAAATAACTCATCACGATCGGTTAAATGTTGAGTTAAATATTGAGTTAAATTTTCAGAAAATTCAACCATATTTTGGGAATTGGGAAATACAGGAAGCGTTACTTTTGTTTCATGACTATTAATTCCTGCAAAGGCTTTTTGAATTTCGTAACCTTCAAAGGAAATTTCTCGAAACTCAGCAAAATTTTCCCCCGATTTGAGATACCTTTTTGATAGGACTGTAGACGCAGGAGAATGGGTATGAAAAACGCAGTCAACGGATTTCCAATTATAAATACTGAGATGAATTAAGGTTTCTGCTGAAGGTTTTGCAGTTTCTGGTTCTATAGTTTTTCCAGCTTCATCAACCAGCATTAAATCTTCTGGTTTAAATTGGGTTTTATCTCGTCCTGATTGAGAAATTGCAAATACATTTCGTTGTCGATCTGCAATGAATGAAAAATTAGAACTGGTCGCAGGAGTCCAACCGCGACTTCCAAAAAAACGAACTGCATTTGAAAGCTCGATCGCCTTCAATTGTGTCTCTTCCTCTTGCAACCATTGTGCCTTCATTTAGACTCGAACCTCCGTATTAGTATAGCGAGGCACCCATCCTTCTGTGCCGGTAAAATACCGTACAGCCTTAATGCGTCGCGACGATGTTAAATAAAACCAATGTTCCGTATTTTTCGGTACATTGATATATTCCCCTGCTTCCACTTTTAACGCAATTTGAGAAGCATCCGATCGCACAAAGCCAAATATGCCTTCTCCATCCACAATGTAACGCACTTCATCATCATCGTGAGTATGACATTTAGCGAATTTTGATAATAGTTCGTCCAGTTGAGGAATATTAGGGTGCAAAACAATAATATCTCGACTTTGATATCCACCTTCTGCTTGTAATTGATGGAAATAATGGTCTAATTCCTGCAATACTGACTCTTTTTCTGGTTCGTCTAAAGACTCTTTTGCAAGCAAGTCCCTGGTTTGCGGATTATCTCCCATCGGCCAGCGATCGAGTTTAATCGATAAAGGTGCAAGTTCAGTCTGAATTTTGTTTAAATCTGTAATGATTTGTTGGTTTTCAAATTTTAGTTCAGCCATACCTAATTTTCCTCTGTCGTTAAAGGCGCAAATTCTAACCCCTAGCATACTACGATGAGAAAATTATACTATTCTAGCTTTGTTTTTACCAGATCGCCTTCGGAGGAGTATCTCTCATCATTCATCGCAAAATTGGCTTAATTTGAAAATAAGACAATCTCCCCATAACAACCCATAAGATGGTAAAATGTAGTGGACTATACACCTATCGAAGGTTTGCTTTTTAACATGGAAGCGCCTTTTTTCCAAGGAAAGAAGTCAGGAACTCACCGCTAAACGCTTGAGCTTTCTAGCGGGAGCTTGAGGGAATCCTCATCTCCAACCTGACCAGTCTAAGCGTTAAATCGCTACGTT
>NZ_JACSWA010000236.1 GCF_016888125.1 Spirulina sp. CCY15215 | reverse complement strand
TCCCCAACTTTTTCGCCAAAGCGCATCACTGTGGGGCTGTGTTGTGTTCCATCCCCCGTGCGAATTAAAGTTGGATCGTGAAGTTGAATGGGATTTACGGCTGCAAGATTAACATTTTCCCCCTGCACCTCCCCCGTCACGATTAAATCTCCCGTGTTTGCATTCGCCAGATTTGCATCTGTTGGGGAAGGAGAAGCTGTTAATAGTGCGGGAATATCCAACATTGTGAAAGGAAGAATTTCACCATTGCTATCTTTGGGAATCTCAACCTCTAAACTCAAGAGACTCCCTGCTTGCTGAATGCGGATTAGGCTGCTCCCAGGAACGGCAGCAAGGGTTATGGTACCATTGGGCGCATTGAGACTGCCCGTATTGATGACCGTTCCCCCAATTAAGGTTAAATTTTGCCCCGCATTAACAGCTAAATTTCCTTGATTAATAATTGCGCTGGGTTGGGAAACATCAAAGGCAAATTGAAAAGGGATTCCCGTTAATTCTGTGTAATTGTTTTCTCCGAAAGCATTAAACCATTGATCATTGCCAAAACCAATTCCCGTCGCTGTCGTTGCGGTAAAATCTCCTGGTACATTTAAACTGGCATTGCCGCCAAAAATAATGCCCGCAGGATTCATTAAAAATAGATTTGAATTGCCTCCCGTCACTTGAATTAAACCGTCAATAATTGAAGGATTGCCTCCCACTACGCGGCTTAATATATTTTGAATATTAGAATTAGAAATAAAATTGGCAATTTCTCCCGCAGAAAGACCGAATTCTTGAAAGCTATGAAATAAGTTGCCTGCTGATGTTGTTCCACCAGTGATATTAAATTGACTACCTTGGGGTATTACCGTTGTTCCCGTACCATCGTTGGCTGTAGAAATTGGCTCTGCTTGTGTCGGAGAGACGGCGATCGCCGTCAATAACACAGTCAGAACAGATAGCCTGGATAGAAGACAAAAAAGCAAAGAGGAAGTGTGAGCATTCACGAAACTTATACCAAATCAGAGCGACTATGTTGTTCACGATAACCCAATTTTCAGATAATTAATATAATTGAGAATTATTTCACAGAAACTTCATGAATATGAAGTTTCTGTAAAGAGAGAGTATTCCAATTACCAAGGAGTACCAATTAAGGTGAAGGCACTCCAAAAATAGGGATGGCTTAAATCTCCTCCTCCTTCTAACTTTTGAGTTAAAGCGATCGCGCCACTGGGGGTGATAACTTCTCCCTCTCCTAATCTTGTTTCTCCTCGAATCATGGCTAATTGCGATCGCCTTAACGCTTCAGCTTTGATGGGTGCCTCTTTTAATTGTTCGTAAAAAGTAGTCATTAATCCCAATGTTCCCGAATCGCTCACTTGCCATAACCCTCCTAACGCCGATTTAACTCCCGCCATCACCGCCAACCCAGCAAAACCTAATTCCGCTTGTGCGTCCCCTAACGCCGTCTCACAAGCACTCAACACCAATAACTCAACTGGGGGATCGTGCAAGCCCAACTCACGAATTTTACTTAAAGGCAGTTTTCCGTCTCCTAAGTATATATAAGATTCATCGGGACTTCCTGCTTTAAATTCCCCATGAGTGGCTAAATGAATCATGCGGAAAGAATTGTTCCGACGCGCCTCGAGCAATTTATCTACGGTAAAATCTTTATTTAAGTAAGATGAACCTTTCCAAACTTGATTCGTCAGAAGATTTAATTCTTCTCCCGCAGCAGGAAGAGGATTTTTATCCTCAAAAGTTTCCGCCCCCATTGCCAGCAAATCCATCCCCCGGACATCGGTGTAATTCAGGTCAGTTAAAGCCATACTCGGCATCAAACTAAGGCTATAGCGTTCAACTAGAAACTGTTGGCCATCGTGAAGCGCCGCCACTGGAACCGAGCGGAGTCCCGTATCGAGAAGAAAAGTGAGGTGTTGGATTTCCATTGCGGCCAAGTCATCTTCGATAGGTTTAATCAACCAATTATAGAGTTTTTGGGATGGTGCAATAAAGGAGGTGGGACGGCGGGTATTAATGGCAGCATTGCGGAAGCGATCGGCGGTTCTGATGACCATTTCTCGGGTCACGGGGAGAGGATGGACAATCGATTCGCCAGTGGGGGGAACAAGCATAATATAGAGGCGATCGTTCGGGGATTCTTCTGCATCTGACCCAGGACCCAAAGGAGGAACAAAGATGGCGTAAACGAGAGCAGGTTTGACACCGGTAGTGAGATAAACGTTATTGAGACTGGCTTGAGAGTTAGCGAGACTGTTTGTGTCCTCACTGCTATCTCCATCTGAGGAAGATTCGCTGTTCGATCCCCCTTGAGCATTGGTAGTAGAACTATCTGGAATCCCCTCGGCGCGATCGCCTCCGGAATTATTGGCATTTGACCCTTCTGAACCGCCTTCTGAACCGCCTTCTGAACCGCCTTCTGAACCGCCTTCTGAAGAGCCAAAGTATTCCCCAAAACTATCAGAAAATTTACCATCAAAAGCAGAGAAGGCTTCTGAAAGGGTGAGGGATGAACCTCCCCCCGCTCCACCTGGGTTGACGAAGGCTAAGGCAGGAGAGGGAGAAGAGATAGAAAGTAAGTTAATAAAACTATTAAAATTTAGTGTCGGTGTCGTATTCACAACAGGCGTTGGATTCACAACAGGCGTGACAGGTGTTGGTGTTACGGAAACGGGGACAAATTCATAGGCTCCAATATCTACAGTTCCTCCCAAAATACGGTTTTCTCCC
>NZ_JACSWA010000235.1 GCF_016888125.1 Spirulina sp. CCY15215 | reverse complement strand
TGGAGACGTAATAATTAACGAAAAAGCTCAAAATATCTGGTAAAATATGATAATATATCACCAGAAAGTTTTCAGTAGGTATGAAACGCTATGTCTCGCCGAAAGAAGCCGCCCAACACTACGGGGTTACAGTGCAAACCCTCAGAAGATGGGACAAAGAAGGAAAACTCGACAGCATCAGAACCGAAGGCAATCAACGAAGGTTCTGTATCGAAGGAGAAGAGCCGCAGCAAAAGCCAGTTGTCTGCTATGCAAGAGTCTCTACCCATTCCCAAAGGGATGACCTCGAAAGACAAATTGAATTTCTACGTTCAAAATACCCAAACGCAGAAGTTATTCGCGAAATTGGAAGCGGACTCAATTTTAAACGGAAAAAATTCCTCAACATATTGGAACGAATATGCAAGGGAGATATCGCAAAACTTGTCGTTGCTTACGCCGATAGAGCCGTGCGATTTGGATTCCCCCTCATCGAATGGCTCTGTGAGCAAAATGGGGTCAAACTCGTGGTTCTCAACCAGAGAAATCTATCTCCAGAAGCAGAACTCGTTGAAGATATCCTGTCCATCCTCCACTGTTTCAGTGCAAGGCTTTACGGACTGCGAAAATACCAAAAGCAAGTGCAAAAAGCAGTACAAGAAAAAGTCGAGGAATCAGACGAAGAAATTGACACCCAACAGTGTCAAGAAGCTCAGGGTGTATCCGTCTAAAGAATTGCATCAAACGTGGAAAAGATGGGTAAATGCCTATCGATGGATATACAACTGGACGATTGCATTATTGCGAGAAGGGTGCAAAGAAAGCACATACAGCTTGCAAAAGATAGCGAGGGAAAGTGAACACCCGGATTGGGTAAAAACATTACCCGGACATCAGTTACAAGAAGCCGTCGCGGATGCCGTAGATGCCAACATTCAAGCCAGAGCCAATGGGGGAATACCCAAGTTTAAATCTTGTCGTCAACCATCCCAAGTGGTGAAATTTAAAGTCGGGAACTTTAAAAAAGGTCAGTGGTATGTCAAAAAAGTGAAAGGAATGACTTACCGCAGTCCAGAAGGATTTCCCAGAGAATGCGAATATGGAACGCAACTGGTGTGGGAAAGGGGAGCATGGTATGGTGTTTTTCCCGAAGTCCGTCCCGAACTTCCGACAGAACAATCAAAAGTTATCGCCATCGACCCAGGAGTAAGAACCTTTGTCACGGGATACGATGGCGATAAAATTGTGGAATTTGGCGGCAATGATATAGGACGGATCCAAAGACTATGTTCTCACCTCGATCGATTAATGAGCCGCATTGACTTAAGCGCAAATAAACAACAGCGACGAGCAATGGGAAAAGCTGCCAGACGGTTGAGAGTAAAGATTCGCAATCTTGTCAAAGATGCCCATAGCAAAATTGCTCGTTTTTTAGTTAGCCATTACAAGATAATTTTTCTCCCGACTTTTGATACATCAGAAATGGTGGTGAAATCTGGGAGAAAGTTGTCGAAGAAAACCGCAAGGAATATGCTGTCTTGGAGTCATTACAAGTTCAAACAGCATCTTTTGCAAATGGCAAAGCGGGAAAATGTTTTGGTGGTACTTTGTAATGAGTCTTACACTTCCAAAACTTGTCCCAAATGCGGTCATCTTCACGAAACTCTTGGAGGAAAGAAACAGTTTCAATGCCCAAAGTGTGGATACTCCGCACCGAGAGATTGGAACGGCGCTCGGAACATTATGATTCGAGCTTTGCAGGCAACAGCCATCTCCTTTACGGATGATGCTATACGAGTTCAAGGTGAATAGCTTTGAATAGGTTAAATGTTGCAC
>NZ_JACSWA010000234.1 GCF_016888125.1 Spirulina sp. CCY15215 | reverse complement strand
TGGGAATGCGAAGCTAGTTCCCCGCTCTGTCGTTAGCAGTTAAACAATTTTAAGGTCACTGAAATAGTGCTGCTAACCTAACAAGCTAAAATAACATAGCGGTCAGACCCCGGCGAATCGAATTCGCCTAGGGAATGCTGACCAAGAGAGTCGAAGCTAACATTACCCCGAAAGGGAGGCTCGAAAGAGCAAAACATCGTTATGCGTACAGAGTTGTTTAGTTAGATACAGTAATTGTCCTGTTAAAAGTGCAATACAAAAGCACCCTAATTCAACAACTCCAAGGCGATAACGAGGCAAGATAAAGCCGTCCTATAAGGACGGGGTTTCTACTCATTTTTCTGATGAAAAATCGCCAGCGCCTAGGACTACTGATTCTCACCATGACAACCTTTTCCGTCGTTGTCGCGGGGACCGGTATTTATTTTCTCTATCAGACTGCACTACAACAAGAACAAGGGCGATTGGTAGACAAAGCAAAACGCCAAGCGCGTTCCCTGGAAGCGCTTAAGGGGAAGGAGGAGAATGAAGAAGCCCTCGTTAAAACCCTGACAGAGACCCTCAAAGCCTCCCCCGAATCTAGCAAAACTGGAGAAATTCTCCTCGCCAAACGCGACGGCGATCGCATTGTTTTTTTACTCAGCCAGCGCAACAACCAAACCAGCACCCCTACCCCGATCCCCCTGGTACAACAAGATCGGGCGGAACCTACCCATAAAGCTATTCTGGGAGAATCCGGCAGTTTAATTGGTCAAGACTATCGCCAAATCGAGGTGATTGCTGCCTACGAACCCGTTGCAGATAGCGATTTGGGGGTGGTGGTCAAAATTGACCTTGATGAGTTCCGCGCCCCCTTCCTGCAAATTGCCCTGTTGGGAATCGTGGCGGCAATTGTAGCCAGTACCCTCGGCGCGATCGCCTATCTGCGGCTGAGTCGCCCTATGTTGAAGGAATTAGAAGAAAGCGAGCGCAAAAACCGCGCTATTGTAGAAACTGCCGCCGATGGAGTCATTGTCATTGACGATCGCGCCATCGTCGAAACCTTCAACAGCAGCGCCGAAAAATTATTCGGTTATAGTGCAAAACAAGTCCTCGGCCAAAATATCGATAATCTTCTACTTTCTTTCAAGGAAGGAGAAGTAGAAGCCGCCCTCTTCGGTACAAATGCCCTAAAACCCACTCCTCCCCAGAATTCCCCTGAAAGTAATATCCAAGAAATCGAAGTTACCCCCAATACTTCCCCCCCCACTCCCCCACTCCCCATGTCCGCCAAACGGGAGTTAATGGGACAGCGCCAAGATGGGACAATTTTTCCCATTGAAATTGCTGCTTCTCGCCTCACCAAAGGCAAATTCAAGCGCTATACCCTCATCGTTCGCGATATTAGCGAACGCAAACAAGCAGAAGATGCGTTAAAACGTCTCAATGAAGAATTAGAATTGCGAGTAGAAGAACGCACGACTCAGTTAATGAGTTTGAATGAGGAACTTCTCCATGAAATGGCGGAACGGAATCATGCAGAAGAGTCGATGCAAGAATTAGATAAGCGCTTCCGCACTCTTTTCGATCGCTCTGGGGTGGGTATTATTCAAACTAACAAGTCTGGACAATTCTTAAAAGTGAATCCTAAATTTAGCCAATTATTGGGTTATAGCGAAGGGGAATTACAGGAGAAAACGTTCCAAGAGTTGACCCATGCAGAGGATTTAGGCAATGCGATCGCCCAATTTCGCCAACTGGTGGAAGGAGATTTATCTCATATCTCCGTAGAACAGCGCTATCTCAATAAAGAAGGGGCAGAAATTTGGGTGAATCTAAGCGGCTCCGTGGTTCGCAACCCGATGGGAGATGTAGAATATTTCCTCGGAGTCGTGGAAGATGTCGGCGATCGCGTCGCGGCGAAATCTGCTCTCATGGCGACGGAATCGACCCTGAATAGCTTCTACAACAGTACCTCGATGATGATGGGCATTATCGAGCTTATTGACAACGATATGCGCCATATTTCCGATAATGCAGTAACGACGGAATTTTTCCGCCTTTCTCCCATCACCATGCACAACCAATTGGCGAGTGATATGGGAGTACCTGAAGATATTCGCCGCTACTGGATCGATCATTGCAATGAAAGTCGCCAAATAGGTAAGCCGATCCAGTTTGAATATGCTTACGAAATGGATGTAGATGACGGGGAAACGGACATTCGCTGGTTGTCGGCTACGGTTTGTCCAATTCCAGGACAACAGCGCTTTTCCTATATGGTAGAGGATGTAACGGAACGACGACAGCAGGCTGAAGCCCTACGCCGCACCAATGAAGAATTGGAAGATTCTACCCTGGAACTGGATGCCCGTCGCCAAGGCATGGAAAGATTGGGGGAACTGGCGGATTTTCTGCAAGCCAGCCTAACCACGGAAGAGGCTTACAATGTCATTGCAGAACTGATGGCTCCTTTATTCCCCACTTGTTCCGGTGGCGTTTTTGTCTTGAATGAGGGGGGAAATTTGGTAGAGGCGATCGCCTCTTGGGGAACTCACTTCAATAGCGAAACAATATTTTCTCCCGAGGACAGTTGGGCATTGCGACGAGGAAAAGTTCACTGGGTAGATGAGTCCCATCCTCGCCTTCTCAGCAAGCACGTTCATAGCGATCCTATGCCAGCAGAGACGTTGAGTGTTCCTCTCATTGCTCAAGGGCAAACTTTAGGGTTACTTTATCTTACCTCTCCAGAGCGGGGCATTCTCTCCCCTGGACGGCAACAATTCGCGCAAACTGTGGCGGAACAATTGGGAGTTTCTTTGTTGAATATTAAGCTGCGATCAAATTTGCAGATCGATAGCGTTCGAGATGCGTTGACAGGACTACACAATCGTCGTTATTTGGAGGAGGCACTAGAACGAGAAGTTTACAGTGCGGCGCGACAAAATCGGGCGATCGGGGTCATTCTTCTCGATATCGACCATTTTCGCAATTTTAACAATACTTTTGGCCACGAAGCAGGAGATCTGGTCTTGAAAACTTTGGGAGGCTTCCTGCGACGCAGCTTACAAAAAGCCGATCTAGCTGCACGATATGGCGGAGAAGAATTAATGTTAGTTTTGCCAGATAGTTCTTGGGAGGAAACTAAAGTGCGGGCGGAACAATTGCGAGAAGGAGTGAAGCATCTCAATTTTGAATACTCCAATCAGCAATGCGATCGCATTTCCGTTTCTATCGGTATGGCAATTTTCCCGCAAAATGGCATGACTCGCGAGGCCTTACTGCATAGTGCAGAGATGGCGCTAAGTCGCGCTAAAGTGGAGGGGCGCGATCGCGTTTGCACTCCAGAAGGATAAAATGCGATCGGGTGCGATTGTTAAGTTCAAGAGATTACGTTAAATGCCCCCTAAATGAAAGAAATTAACTGGAAGCGCCGTCAATTCATTCGTTATAGTTCTCTTGCATTAACTGGGACAATGCTTGCTGCTTGTGGCGATCGCGCCCCCGAGTCATCGCCAAAAAAGGAAGGGAAACCAGTCCTTGATAAAATTGTCTATGGTACAAATTGGTACGCTCAAGCGGAACATGGGGGATTTTATCAAGCGATCGCCACGGGTATTTATGAAGAATATGGCTTAGATGTGACGATTAAAATGGGAGGCGCTCAAGTTAATGGTATACAACTTTTAATGTCTGGCGCGATCGACTTTTTTATGGGAGGAGGTTTAGGGACGCTTAAAGGGGCTGAAGAGGGCATTCCTGTTGTTACCGTTGCTGCTATTTTTCAGAAAGATCCCCAAGTGTTGATTTCTCACCCCGATATAGGCATTAAAACATTAGGAGATTTAAAGGGTAAACCGATTTATGTTTCATCGGGTGCAAATATAACTTATTGGCCATTTCTCAAGGCAAAATATGGTTTTACTGATGATCAAAAGCGTCCTTATAACTTTACTATCGGACCTTTTTTACTCGATAAAAATTCCTCTCAACAAGGTTATTTAACTTCGGAACCATTAAAGATTGAACGAGAAGGTAAATTTAAACCCCTTGTTTTTCTTCTTGCGGATTATGGTTATACACCTTATGCGACGACGATTGAAACTCGTCGAGAAATGATTGAAAATAATCCTGATTTAGTACAGCGATTTGTGGATGCTTCGATAAAAGGATGGTACAGTTATCTCGATAATCCAGAACCAGGAAATCAACTGATTAAGAAAGATAATCCAGAAATGACCGATGAATTAATTGCCTATAGTCTTGAAAAAATTAAAGAATATGACATTATTTTGTCTGAAGAAACCAAAGAAAAAGGAATCGGTTTAATGACCGAAGAACGCTGGAAAACATTTTTTGATACAATGGTAGAGGCTGGCATATCTAAACCAGATACCGATTATCAAAAAGCCTTTACTTTAGATTTTGTGGGCAAAGTATTAGAATAAAATTAGAGTAAAATTAGAGCAAAATACGTTGATAGCTACTCGCCGATAATTGATAAATAATATGGAAACATTTACTGTATTAACCCTCGATCGCATTACCAAGACTTATCCTAATAATACTGTTGCTGTCCAAGATTTAAACTTACAAGTTTGTGCGGGAGATTTTGTGAGTTTAGTTGGGGCTTCGGGTTGTGGAAAAAGTACCGTATTGCAACTAATTTCAGGCTTAGAACCAACAAGTTCTGGTAATATGTTATGGGGTGAGAAATATAGCAATATGGACTCAAATAAATTGCGCGATCGCGATCTAGCATTCGTTTTTCAAGAAGCATCCCTCATGCCTTGGGCAACAGTAAGAGATAATATATACTTGCCATTAAAATTAGCGAGAATTCCTAGCAATAGAAGCAATATTTTAGTTCGAGAAGCGATCGATCTCGTCGGTTTAACAGAGTTTGAAAAATGCTATCCTCGCGAACTTTCTGGAGGCATGAAAATGCGCGTTTCTATTGCCAGAGCTTTAGTTACACAACCGCAAATCTTGCTGCTGGATGAACCTTTTGGGGCATTAGATGAACTAACCAGAGAAAAGTTAAATAGCGAACTTTTAACACTTTGGCAAGAAAAAAATTGGACGGTTATTTTTGTCACCCATAATATTTACGAAGCAGTGTATTTATCTAATCGAGTTTTGGTGATGTCATCTCATCCCGGTCATATTTTTGCTGAAATTCCCATTTCTGCACCTTATCCTCGCAGTGAAGATTTTCGGACTTCGACGATCTGTAATGAATATTGTCGGCAAGTTTCTCTTAAATTACGAGAAGCAATGCAATCTTGAATAATTATTTCTAATTATTTCTTTGTTTGACTCAGTTCTTTTGATAATTGCTATGAAAACATCTCCTCAATCTATAACAAAACCAGAAGTATTAACAAATTCTGTTTCGTCGCGTTTCTCCGGCGATCGCCTTTTTCAAAAAATTCTTTCTCCCGATATTATTGCCCCTATTATTGTCGGTATTTTGGCAATATTGGGTTGGGAAGGATTTGTGAGAATTATGGAGTTACCTACTTATTTATTGCCAGGTCCTTTTTTAGTCCTGCAAACTTTAATTCAAGATTGGCCAACTCTTTTTCCGGCTCTTTTAATCACTTTACAAATTACAATTTTTGCTTTTTTAGCTGCAACAGGATCGGGGCTTTTTATTGCTATTTTATTTGCCCAGAGTAAGTGGATCGAACGTAGTTTTTTCCCCTATGCTGTCATTTTACAAACCACTCCTATTGTGGCGATCGCGCCTCTCATCATTATGTGGTCGGGGAACAATACTTTTGCGGCTTTAGTAATTTGTGCGTGGATTGTAGCATTTTTCCCCATTGTTTCTAATACAACTCTCGGTTTAAATAGCGTCGATCGCAATTTACAAAATGTCTTTAAACTCTACAAAGCCTCGCGCTGGCAAACGTTAATTTATTTGCGCTTACCGAGTGCATTACCCTACTTCTTAGGAGGATTACGAATTAGTGGTGGTTTATCGTTAATTGGGGCAGTTGTAGCGGAATTTGTGGCTGGGACGGGGGGATCGCGATCGGGTATTGCTTATCAGATTCTGATGTCTAGTTACAATCTCCAAATCCCGCGAATGTTTGCCGCATTATTAATGACAACGGTGTTAGGTGTTCTGATTTTTGTTGCTCTTACCTTTCTATCTGAATATTTATTAAGAAACTGGCATGAAAGTGCAATAAAATGATAAAATTATAAAATATCAAATTCGCATGAATACTATCATTAAAAATCTAGGGAGCGAGACGCTCCCACTACGATAATATTCAATAATTACAGTAGTGCGGGCATCTTGCCCGCTTGTTA
>NZ_JACSWA010000233.1 GCF_016888125.1 Spirulina sp. CCY15215 | reverse complement strand
TGCCGGACAGTTGGCAACTTGGGCAAAATCCCTGGATGAAGGGGCAGATATCTTGCTCTACAGTTGTTTTACGGCATTAGGAGAAGCGGGACAAGCCTTAATTGGGGATTTAGCGCATTTAACGGGGGCAGATGTAGCAGCTTCAACCAATGCGACGGGAAGTGCCAACTATGGCGGTGATTGGGTCTTAGAAAGCAGCACGGGAAGTATAGAAGTGGGGAATCCTTTTGAGGCAGAGACGCTTTCAGGATGGGATGGGAAATTAGCAACTCTGACGGTAACGAACCTGAATAATACAGGGGCGGGGTCGTTGCGACAACTGATTCAAATGGGTGCAACAGCAGGAGACATGATTACGTTTGGGGTGAGTGGGACGATTACCCTGGCGGGGACAGGATCGGGGACAGATGGAGAGATAGTATGGGGAGCAACGAAGAATAATTTAACCCTGGATGGAGGGAGCAAAATTGTCGTCGATGGGGGAGGAAATTCGCGGGTATTCGATATTATGGCGGCGAATGCGACGATTCAGAATATAACCATTCAGAATGGGAGTTTCGCAGGAAATGGCGGCGGGATTCATAGCACTGGAGCCGTGACGCTGAATAATTCCACGGTTTCGGGCAATTCTGCTGCTACTGCTGGCGGCGGGATTCGTAGCGCTGGAGCCGTAACACTGAATAATTCCACGGTTTCGGGCAATTCTGCTGCTACTGCTGGTGGTGGCGGTGTGGATGCTGCGAACAACATCACCGTAACAAACAGTACAGTGAGTGGCAATAGTGCTGCTGGTGGTGGTGGTTTAAATGCGAACAACATCACCTTAACAAACAGTACGGTGAGTGGTAATAGTGCTGGTTATAGTGCTGGTGGTTTAAATGCGATCGACACCATCACATTAATAAACAGTACGGTGAGTGGTAATAGTGCTGGTCAGACTCGCGGTGGTTTGTTTGCGAACAACAGCATCACCTTAACAAACAGTACTGTTAGTGGTAATAGTGCTGTTTTTCAGAATGGTGGTTTAGGTACGAACGGCAACATCACATTAATAAACAGTACGGTGAGTGGTAATAGTGCTGGTTCTTCCGGTCGTGGTGGTTTGTTTGCGAACAACAGCATCACCTTAACAAACAGTATCGTTGCCAATAACACCTCCAGCGGCACCGCACCGGATTTATTCGCAAATTTAGGAACAATAATTGCCACTAACAGCCTGATTGGAAACTCCACCGGAACCGGAGCAAACATTACCGGCAGCAACAACCTCATCAACGTTGACCCTCTGTTGCTGCCTCTGGGGAACTACGGCGGACCCACCCAAACCCACGCCCTGGCTCTCACCAGTCCCGCCATCAATGCCGGTAGTAACGCCTTAGCCGCAGGTTTAACCACCGACCAACGAGGCGCACCTGGTGCGCGTATTGCTAATGGTACGGTAGATATGGGAGCCTTTGAATTCCAAGGTT
>NZ_JACSWA010000232.1 GCF_016888125.1 Spirulina sp. CCY15215 | reverse complement strand
GTTCTTACAAGCAGTGGGAAGAGGAGAATATTGCCCCACAAGTAGCGTTTGAAATTCTCTCGAAAAGTAACAGAAAAGGAGAGATGGAGGATAAATTTAAGTTTTATCAACAGCATGGTATTGAGGAATATTATCTTTACGATCCGAAAAAGAATCGCTTGCAAGGATGGTTGAGAAAGGGAAAAAAGTTAAATGAAATATCACAGATGGAGGGAT
>NZ_JACSWA010000231.1 GCF_016888125.1 Spirulina sp. CCY15215 | reverse complement strand
TGCCAGATAACGACTCGTAGCGGTAGACAAGACTTGCGTTGGAAACTGATTCTTCCAAGCCGCTATTGGACGCTTTGCGTCAATAGCGGTTCTTGACTAAGATTATCGCAATGATACCGTTCCAATTTACGGCGCAGCAGTCGCATTTGGGCGGCTACAACATTGCTATTGGGTTCTGCACCCATTTCCCAGAGTTGACTGAGTACCCGATCGCGGGTAATAATTTGATTAGGATGTTCCAGAAAATATTGCAGCAGTTGAAACTCTTTCTGGGTCAGTTCGATGGGCTGTTCGTTCGCTTCACCGCGATGTAGAAAGGCCATGCGGCGATCGCAATCTAGAGTCAGATCTCCCACTTGAATTTGAGACGGTTTCAGGGGGCGCGATCGTCGCCGCAATGCCCGCAGTCTCGCGAGAAGTTCATCCATACTAAAAGGCTTAACCAGATAATCATCGGCTCCCGCATCTAACCCCGTAATGCGGTCTTCAATGCGATCCTTAGCGGTGAGAATGAGAACGGGTAGAGCGCGATCGTGAGACCGTAGCCACCGACAGAGTTCAATCCCCGACATTCCCGCCAACATCCAGTCAAATACCCCTAACGTATAGAGGGACAGATCGTATTCTAGGTAAGCCAGGGCTTCATCTCCCGATTGTACCCAGTCTACGACATAGGCTTCTTGGGTCAAAGTTCGCTTAATCGCTTGGCCTAAATCCGGTTCGTCTTCAACGAGTAAAAGTCGCATGGGTTGTTGGTTATTCCTTAATTAAGCAGTTGAATATCGATCCTAATTCTCCTTCTTGATTCTTGAAAATGCGATCGCGGAGTGTGGCTTTAGCCGTATTGCTTCTGCGTTTTCTCCAAAAGAATTCGAGATGATTTTTCTCATGTTACACTTATTACAGTTAAGTTTATATCTGCTATGACTGCGAGTCCCTCAATCAATACCCCAGTTTTTGAACCGCAACCTGATTCTGAAGACTTGGTGCGTTTTACCCAATTATTGGAGAAGGCACACCCTAAATTGATGGGCATGGATGGTGAGGAAATTCCTTTGCCAGAATCGATTTACAAGGTTTTACGGCAAGTCACGCCACTTTTAACTCAGGGAAAGGGAGTGACTATTCTTCCTCAAGAACATCTTTTGACGACTCAAGAAGCAGCAAATTTGCTGAATATCTCTCGTCCGCATCTCTATAAACTTTTGGATCGAGGAGATATTCTCTTTACGAAAATTGGTTCTCATCGCCGGGTTAAAACTGAGGATGTTTTAAGCTATCGGCAAAAGCGAGATAATGAGAGAAAAATGAACCTCGATCGACTCATTAGCGAAAGTCAAGAGTTGGGTTTTTACGAGGTTGAAATCAAGTAACATTTTGTATGGCTATTTTTCCTGCGATTTTAGATTCTTGTGTAATTTATCCGATGTATCTGAGGGATATTCTCCTTTGTGCAGCAGAGGTGGGTTTGTATCAGGTGCATTGGACAGAGGAGATTTTAGAGGGATCGCTGAGGAATTTGGTTAAAAATGGGGTGATGTCTCAAGAGAAAGCTAGGAGTCTTTCTTCCATAATGAATAATGCTTTTCCAGAGGCTTTAATTGAAATGACAGACGATCTAATTCCTTGCATGGATAATCATGAAAGGGATCGTCATGTTTTAGCCGCAGCATTAATTGGTAAAGCAGAAGTCATTGTTACCAATAATATCAAGCATTTTCCAGAAGAAAAATTAGAAAAGTTTAATGTGATAGCTCAAAGTGCTGATGAATTTTTGCTTTCTCTATTGGATTTATCTGAAGATTTAATGTTATCTGCTCTTGCAAATCAAGCAAGAAGACTCAGGAATCCAAGAAAAGATATTTTTGAGCTATTGAGTATACTTGAAAAATCTGTTCCCGAGTTTGTTCGATCTTGTCGAATAACTTTAGAAACTGTAAGCACTGAGAGAAGCTGACATCCTCCCTCTGCGCTTCGATTGTATCGTTGTAATTCAACGAGTAAAAGTTGCATGGGTGATTTAACGAATAATCTCTAGATTGCCCATCATACCTAAATCTTCATGGTCTAAAATATGACAATGATAAACGGTTTTTCCGGTAAAATCTTGGAAAAGAATCCGGATTTTTACAGTTTCTCCTCGACGGACTAAAACCGTATCACGCCAAGCTAAATAAGGTTCATTTTGACCATTACGACTGATGACTTGAAAGGAATTAACATGAACGTGAAAAGGATGATCCATAACCCCCGTATTGACTAATTCCCATTCCTCCACGGTATTTAATTTAACTTGCGTATCAATGCGTTGATGATTGTAAGTTTGACCATTGAACAAAAATACCATGCCCATTCCTGGCGACATTCCATGATTGAGGGTAAAAGTTCTCTTGCGATCGGGTTCCGGTAACTGAGAAATTGAAGTGAGTTGAGTGGGTAATGCAATGGGTTCGACGGTGGAATCGTACTGAAGTGTTGCTAATCTATTCGTTGCATTTGAATTGCGATTATTATCCCCCATTCCCCGTCCCATCATGCCCCCTCTGCGCCCCATCATACCGCCTCCCATCATGCCCATTCCCCCTCGATTGTAGGGAAGATTGAGTAAAGGATAGGTTTTCGGTTCTTCTTCTCCTTTGAGTAAGATTTCTGCCCTTTGTCCTGGAGTTAGAAGTAATTGGGTCATTTTAATGGGTTGGGCGATCGCGCCACCATCTGTTGCTATCAGATAAAACGGATGATTCTCGAAAGCAAGATTGTAAAAACGGGAAGTCGAAGCATTGAGAATTCGCAAGCGCAATAATCCATTTTCTGCTAAAGTCAATGTCGGATTGATTTCGCCATTTGCTGTGATGAGATTTCCCTCTCTTCCTGCCATAATCGGCAGATAATCTGAGGATAGTAATTGACCGCGATCGTCGAGAGCAAAATCTTGTAAAACGAGAAATTCTTCTTTTGCGGCTTTAATTTCTGGAATCTCGTCTAACTCGCCTCTAATAACAAATAATCCTGCCAGTCCTCCTGATAATTGATCGGCGGTATAACCATGTAAATGAGGATGATACCAAAATGTCCCAGCCGGTTGATTGGTGGCAATTTCAAACTCGTAGTTAAAACTCTCTTGCGGATTAATTTTCAGGAAAACATTATCGGCTTTTCCCGTGGGAGAAATATGCAAGCCGTGATAGTGTAAATTTGTGGGTTGCTGGAGTTTATTGCTGAAATGAATGCGAATGCGATCGCCTACTTTGGCTTCTAAACGAGGGGCAGGAATTTGTCCGTTGTAAGCGAGTAAATAAGCAGTTTGACCTCCTAGATCGACCTCTGCATAATTCGCTTCTAAATCAACTTCGAGTAAGCCATTTTGACTGCGATAAACTTGAGTTGGATTTGAGGATTGTTTGCTCAAATTAACTTCAGATTTACTTTGTTTCAGCCAAAAGTGAGATGCAGTAGCAACACTTCCACCCGCTACGGCAAAAGTTATAAATTGACGGCGATTGATTTTTAACACAATTTTAAACCTAATAGTTTTCGTAGGTTTTAAATACTTCAGTTTGCCCATTCTCACTCAATGCGAGAACATCAAAAGGTTGTTTTCGGTTTCCTGATTCCATTCCTGGAGTTCCTAACGGCATTCCAGGGACTGACAAACCCGCAAATTTTGGTTTTTGCTTGAGAAAGCGTTTAATCTCATCTGCTGGAATATGTCCTTCCATCACGTAACCATCAATGATAGTTGTATGGCAAGACGCTAGATTTTCAGAAATATTATGCTCTCGTTTAATATCATCGATGTTCTCGGTTTTAATATCAGTAATTTGAAAACCATGCTTTTTAGCGTGTTCGATCCATCCCCCACAACATCCACAGGAGGGACTGCGATAGACGGTCATATTAACATTTCCTGAATAGGATTCAGTTTCTCGATCCCAAACACTGGCTAAAACTGTAGTATTGGGTCGATCCGAGAGAATTTGGGTAGGCATTTGGGCGGGCATTTGAGCATGATTATTAGAGGCAAGATAAGTCCCTCCTGCGGTTAAAACAGTCACGGATGCGATCGCCATTAATAAATAAAATTTCAGCATAAATTTTATTCTCCAGTTATTTTTACAGCATTGTATTATATTTTAATTTTAACACTTTTCTAGAACTTACGCAATTCAACAGATGTAGAATAATTAGGGCTAGGGAGCGAGACGCTCCCACTACAATAACCGATAATTGAGGTAGTGCATTCGCGTAGCGTGTCCAAAGGACAAACATCTTGCTCGCTATTTCTACAAAACTGAGATGCACCCTCGCGATCCTACTATTCCCGTTTTTCAAGGTATTTGAGAGTATCATTTTCTCCTTGAAAACTATGCAACTTGCCATCGTCTTGTTTTCGTTTTGGGCGGCGATGTTGATGATGTTGATGGCTTTTGAGAATATCGTTTTCTGCTTGGAAACGATTGGAATCGCGATCGTACCATTCCCGTTTTTCACGGTGTTTAATAAGTTCTGTTTGAGTTTCTTTCGCGGTAACTTTGTGGGGAGTTTCCACAACAGCCGCTAATGCAGTCGGTGCGATCGCTACAGTCAGCAAAGCCAAAGATAAACCTTTAACCAGTAAACTTTTCATAATTAACCCTCTGTTGTTTTAAGTTTTGATTTGCTTTCGTCTTATTACTCGTATCATAATGGTTAAAAATGAAATC
The DNA here is from genome assembly GCF_016888125.1 of Spirulina sp. CCY15215. Lineage (GTDB taxonomy): Bacteria > Cyanobacteriota > Cyanobacteriia > Cyanobacteriales > Spirulinaceae > CCY15215. The sequence continues at coordinate 8,900 of NZ_JACSWA010000231.1, read as the reverse complement.
AGGATGAAATAACTGGACTTTTAATTGTAAGAGTAGGATCGGAGATTGGTTTCTTATTGAGGTTAACTAGGTTTGAGTTTAAAACAAAAGCCTGAATCCCAATACAACGGCAAAATCATTGACACTCCCTCCTTTTTCCCTTGCTAAGTTAGCGGTACCACCTAGCTTGCGAGTCCATTGAACACCGAGATAGGGAGCAAATTTCCGACTGAACTCGTAACGCAGTCGCAATCCTAACTCAATATCATTGATTCCTGAACCAACACCAAATTTTTCTACTGGTTGAAGAGCAATATTAGTCTCAAATTCAGGTTGTAAGATTAATCGCTGAGAAAGAAGTAACTGGTATTCAGCTTTCAATCTTGCTGAAATATCTCCTTCTTGACTGACAAAAAGAGCAGCATCTACTTCAAATAAATAAGGAGTTAGACCTTGAACCCCAATAACTCCGAAAACACGCCCGCGATCGCCATCAGAACTAGACAATTGGTCATAGCGTACACCTGCCTGCAAATCCCAGAAAGGAGAAATTAGCTTACCATAAAGCAGTTGTAGTTCTGCCTCTCCATCTCCACTATCTAAACCAATATCTCCTTCAGTTTTAATCCAAAGCCTTTCGTAGTCACCTCCAACCCAACCTAGAACATCCCAGTTGAAAGTATCTTCCTCATCATTCAGACGATATTCTAATTCATCAACAAGTATCAACCAAAAGGTTTGACTATCATGTATGGGTTCAGGCCATTTTTCTTCATCATTGATTTCAGAAGCATAATTTTGGTTCTGAGATAATTGCCACTCCCCTTGATTAGTAATTTCTAAAGTAGGCTGAATGGGTGCATTGGTAAGAACGTTTTCTGTAAACTGTTTACCGGTCTTTTTTTTAGTCTTGTTAATATTTTCTGGCTCAAATTCAAGACCCTCGAGTTTTACTTCTGTATCTAACTGTTGCAACTCTTGGGCTTGTATTGAGGGAACGTCAAACAAAACAACCATTAGACCTAAGAATCCAACAATGGTGAGGCAGTAATTTATTTTTGTCGATTTCATCTAGCTTACCCCCATTGGGCGGTCAACAACCGCTACAGTACGAAACATTCCCACTTCCATGTGATAGAGCAGATGGCAATGGAATGCCCATTTACCAGGAGCATCTACGTTAATCTCTACAGATAGCTTTTCAGCCGGTTTGACGTTAATGGTATGCTTGCGAGGTTTATATTCCCCTGCTCCATTATCCAATTCCATCCACATTCCGTGGAGATGAATGGGATGTTCCATCATCGTGTCATTGACCAAGGTTAGACGGAGACGCTCTCCATTGTAGAAAGTGATTTCTTTTTCTTGCGAATATTTCTTACCGTCAAATGACCACATATACCGTTCCATATTTCCAGTAAGATGTAATTCAATTTCCCGTTCTGGTTTTCTTTGGTCATAACCGAGTTTTAAACTACGCAAATCGGTATAAACTAGGACACGAGTTCCTGTATTTTCTAAACCAATACCAGGTTCGTTTAACCGATTTTTTACCATCATTGGTACTGCTGCATTTCCTAAACCATGATTGTCAGAACCATGAAGGAATTCTCTATTCATGCCGGGCATATCGTGGTTCATACCGGGCATATCGTGGTTCATACCGGGCATATCATGGTTCATACCGGGCATATCATGGTTCATACCGGGCATATCATGATCCATACCCATGTCTGCCATAGAACGTATTTGACGTTCACGACGCTGAGGAATGGGTGCATTCATTCCTTGATTTATGGCTAATGTTCCAAGGGCATAGCCACTGCGATCCATCGTTTCTGCAAAAATAGTGTAGGCTTTTTCTTGTTGAGGTTCTACGATGACATCATAGGTTTCTGCAACACTAATACGAAATTCATCAACGGTTACGGGTTGTACATTTTGACCATCCGCTTGCACAACAGTCATTTTGAGTCCAGGAATGCGAACATCAAAAAAAGTCATTGCTGAAGCATTAATAAACCTAAGTCGCACTTTATTGCCTGGTTGAAAAAGGGCAGTCCAGTTGGAGTCAGGAGGCAAACCATTCATTAAATAGGTGTAGGTAGCTCCAGTAACATCGGCAATATCAGTTGGATCCATTCGCATTCCTTTCCATTCTAAATCTTCTGAAAAGTGGGCGATAGTTCGTCTTTGGTAGTTATAGTAAGCGGGCATTTTTTTCAGATTGGCAAGAATATCATGGGGATTTTCAAATGTCCAATCTGAGAGCATCACAACATAGTCTAGATCATACTCAAAAGGCTCGAGTTCAATGGGGTCAATAATAATTGGACCAAAATGACCTTGTTGTTCTTGCAGTCCACTATGACTGTGATACCAATATGTACCGCTTTGGGTCACGGGAAACTGATAAGTAAAAGTCTGTCCTGGTTTAATACCGGCAAAACTTACACCGGGTACACCATCCATGTTGGCAGGAAGAATGAGGCCATGCCAGTGAATTGAGGTATCTTTTTTGAGATAATTGGTTACGTTAATGGTAGCGGTTTGTCCTTCTCGCAGACGGACTAAAGAGCCAGGAATTGAGCCGTTAACGGTTAGGGCGTTAGTATTTTGGTTGCCGATTTTAATTGTTGTTTGCTGAATGTTTAAATCGATTATATTGGGGTATTCGCGTTCATTTTCAATTCCTCTGGTAGAAATAGTTTGTCTTGCATATACAGGAACAAGACTGTTAAATCCAACTGTCATACCGACTCCAGTTGTAAAGCGCAAAAAGTTCCGTCTCGTAAAAGCATTAATATTGTACGGCATAAAAATTCCTTGTTGATATTCAACTGAAACTGTTTACGAACTATGATTTTGATTATTTGATGTGAGATGTTAAGTTTTGGATAGTTTAAGTTAAGTGTGAAGTTTAGGTTTTAGGCTTGGTTTTAGAACGTCGTCTGCTTTGAAGCCAGAGAATAATACCCGTTGCGAGGAGAAAAAGTAGCCCCGATCCGTTGAGAAACACATAAATCAGTTCGAGATTAACTGTTCCAAAACGACCCTGATGCAGTGCCAATAACCACAGGTAGTTCTCTTCGTTACCTGTCAATGTAGCAATAATGAAAACATTATTTGATATAAAGAAAGGAGTATTACGCTACCTAATTGACTGACGACTCTAACCATAATTTTCTATTCTCCAAGGGAATAATTAAAACTCCGACGGTGGTAATCATAGTAAGGGTGATATTTCCCATCGCATTAGTTCTCAGTTTCATGTTCTATGACATCGCGATCGCGAATCCGTTGCATTTGTTCTATAAATTGCTGCATTTGCTCCATCATTTTTTGGTTATGGGCGCTTATGAGTGGATGCAATTCACGCATCTGTTCTGGTGTCATTTGCTCCATTATTTGCTGGATTTCTGCCATTTTCTCGTGTATTTGTTCCATTCCCATCATTTGATGTTCTTGGTGTTGGTGCATTACGGGCATTTCAGAATTAGTTTCCGATCGGGTTTGGGCTAAGGCAGGAATTCCCGTCAAAGCTACCAGTATTGAACTTGCGATCGCGACTCTAATTGCCGCGTTTGGGATAAGAAATAGAATCATCGATTTATGCTCCTTTCAATTGTTTCTTCTTGTAGAATAACCAAAGAAAATGAAATCAGAATGAAATCACCGATTGAACGCGATTAGGCAATAGGGACGCTCAATTGCGCGATCGCGCTTGTCTTTCAGATAAAATAGAAAAAAGTGCGATCGCAAAACCATTCACGGCTGCTATAATATCCTCAGTAAGAAAATGATCGTTTTCTTAAGAAAGAGTGAGAGTTTTATGAATCAATGTACTTCAGAAGATGCCAAAATGAACTTAGAAAATTTGATTGAGGAAGCATCAAATTCTCATCAACCAATTGTGATTGCAGGAAAAAAGAAGAATGCAATCTTAGTTTCGGAAGAAGATTGGCGAGGCATTCAAGAAACATTGTATTTACTGGCAATTCCCGGTATGCGAGAATCTATTCAGGAAGGATTGAAAACACCAATTAAAGATTGTGATGAGGACTTAGATTGGTGACTTGGAAACTGGTTTATACAAAAATCGATCGCCTCCTTCAAGAACTCCCAGAAATTACCGAGAGTTCGCCGATCGCAGTTAACTATTCATTGATATTTTTCCATATAAATCATAAACATCAGCATCGGTAATTTTGACCTGGATAATTGAGCCTAAATGAGCTTCTCCTGTAACATAAACCAAGCCATCAACTTCTGGGGAAAAACGCGCCGATCGCCCGATTAATTCCCCTGTTTCTGGGTTTTCCTGTTCGATGAGAACGTCAACGGTTTTGCCAATTTCTCCTTGATTTTTTCGTTCCGCGATCGGCTGTTGAATGGCCATAAGCCTATCTCGACGTTCGTTCATAATTGCTTGGGGAACTTGTTCTGGTAAAGAATAAGCAGGAGTTTCTTCTTCTGGGGAAAAAGTAAAGACACCCACGTGATCGAATTCGTGACGCTGAATAAAATTTGTTAAATGTTCAAAATGTGCGTCGGTTTCCCCTGGAAAACCGACAATGAGAGTCGTTCGCAGAACAGCATCGGGAATTTCTCGTTTTAAACGTTGGATAATGTCATCATTGACCCTTCCTTGCCAAGGTCGATTCATCGATCGCAAGACTTCAGGATGGGAATGTTGTAAGGGTAAATCCAAATAAGGCAAAACATTGGGAGTTTCTTGGATAGCGGCCACAACTTCGGGGGTTAAACCGGTAGGATAGGCATAGTGCATCCGAATCCAAGGAACATTAACTTTTCCTAGTTCCCGCAATAATTCCGCTAACTTTGGTTCGCCATAAATATCCTTACCGTAATTGGTGGTAATTTGGGAGATGAGAATTAATTCTTTGACCCCTTGATCTGCCAGCATTTTCGCTTCTGTCACGATAGATTCGATGGAGCGCGATCGCTGATTGCCCCGCAAATGGGGAATAATACAAAAAGCGCAACGATAATCGCAACCCTCTGCAACCCTTAAATAAGCAACGCCTTCTGTTGTCGTGCGATAGCGCGGTGTATTTTCATCAGCAATATAAGTAGGTTCCGGGGAAATCTCCTTAACTCGTTCTCCCTGTTCAACTCGTTCGATCACATCGACAATTTTTTGATAGTCGCTACTACCAACTACAGCAACCGCTTCGGGTAATTCTTCTAATAATTGTTCCTGAAAATGCTGTGCCATACAGCCAGCAATGATAATCTTTTTATCAGCTTCAGCCAATTCAACCAAAGTTCGCACGGACTCTTCCCGTGCTGCTTGAATAAAACTACAGGTATTGACAACAACATAATCTGCCAATTCTTCATTAGAATCAACCTCGTAACCCGCTTCTACCAACAAACCGAGCATATGTTCGGAGTCGATGCGGTTTTTTTCACAACCAAGGTGAGAAATGGCAATACTGGGTTTTGGCATAGAGATTGGAGATTGGGTTTTGGAGTCTGGATTTGGGGGGAAAGTTCATGACTCATCATTCATCATTCATCCTTTCCCCTTTTATAGAATAATGGAAACGAAGCGCTCCTAAAATATTGAGCAAATTATAGAGTGGATTTAAAGAAAATATTCTCAACGCCAAACCCCATTATCGGTGTGGTTCATCTGTTGCCTCTGCCGACTTCTCCTCGGTGGAATGGAGATTTGAACAAGGTTATCGATCGCGCCGAACAAGAAGCAACCGCCCTCGCTGCTGGGGGGGTGGATGGAATGATTATCGAAAACTTTTTCGATGCCCCCTTCGCTAAGGATCGCGTCGATCCGGCTATTGTTAGCGCTATGACGGCGATCATACAACGCCTTCTCAATCTGGTCATGCTTCCTGTGGGGATTAATGTTCTGCGAAATGATGCCAGAAGCGCAATGGCGATCGCCTCAACCTGTGGCTGTCAATTCATTCGCGTCAATGTCCTTACGGGGGTTATGGCGACGGATCAAGGACTGATTGAAGGGAATGCTTGGGAACTTTTGCGCTATCGTCGGGAGTTGGGCAGCGATGTGGCAATTTTTGCTGATGTCTTGGTCAAACACGCCAGACCATTAGGAATACCTAATCTGACTGTTGCGGTACAAGATACCATCGAACGCGGTTTAGCTGATGCGGTCATTCTTTCGGGTTGGGCAACTGGAAGCCCTCCCAGTTTAGAAGATTTGGAACTGGCTGTAAATGCCGCTAAAGGAACGCCAGTTTTGATTGGAAGCGGTGCAGATTGGGATAATATTGGCACTTTAATGCAGGCTGCGGATGGGGTTATCGTCGCCAGTTCTTTAAAGCGCAATGGACGCATTGAAGAACCGATCGATCCGATCCGCGTTCAATCTTTTGTGGAAGCTGCGCGGGAAATTGTCACCCCTGAAGAAAAAGTTTCTGTTCCAGTAAAACCTCGCTAAGATAGGACTTACGAATTAGCGGGCAAGATGTCCGCACTACCATAACAATAGAACACGGGAGTGGGAGCGTCTCGCTCCCTGGCTGCGTAAATCTTATCTCCCATCCCGTTATCATGTTACAAAATTTTCATTATCTCATTCCTCAACTCCCACCAACGGCGGATATTTTTGCCCCCTATCAACTGGCTTCGGAATTTCGCCGGGAAAGGGAATATCGCCAGCAAGTTCAAGACTATTGCCAATGGTATTATGAGGTTGCCCAACAGCATCAAGCTGAACTTGAAGCCATGCGGGGGGATATTAATATTTTCGGGTGGTTTTTACGAGGAAAACGGTGATGGCAAGAAATACTTATGGACTGGACGATCGCCTCACTGATTATTTGCGATCGCTATCTCTACGAGAACCAGAAATTTTACAACAGTTGCGCCAAGAAACGGCAACTCACCCAATGGCACAAATGCAAATTGCCCCAGAACAAGGTCAATTTATGGCTTTACTGGTTAAGTTGATGAATGCTAAGAAAACTTTGGAGGTGGGAGTTTTTACGGGATATAGTTCTCTGGCTGTGGCGATCGCCTTACCGGAAGATGGACAAATTATCGCTTGTGATGTTAGTGAAGAATATACTGCGATCGCCCGTCGTTATTGGCAGAAAGCGGGAGTTTCTCACAAAATAAACCTTTGCATTGCCCCAGCTTTGGAAACTTTGGATCGCTTGCTGGCAGAGGGAGAGGGGGAAACTTTTGATTTTGCTTTCATTGATGCTGATAAGAGCAATTATAGTGCTTATTACGATCGCGCTTTTGCTTTGGTGCGATCGGGGGGATTAATTGCTGTGGATAATGTTCTCTGGTCAGGACGAGTCGCAGATCCGGAGGTTACAGATAATCGCACTCAATCCATTCGCGATTTTAACCGAAAGTTACATCAAGATCAAAATATTACTCTCAGTCTCGTTCCCATTGCTGATGGATTAACTTTGGCTGTAAAAAATTAAAACCTTTTCCCCGTTAAATTGCCGCTTCTAAAGCCTGTCGAAACTCTCCTGCGGTTTTAAAATAGATCGTCGGTTGGTCTTGCAAAGCAAAATCGATCGCCTTAGCAAGGGGTTCCGGTAGCATCGGTTCCCGTCTGCGAATGGGAATGGCATCGCTTCGCAATACCACAAGTAACGGGTCTTTTTTGCCAAAACGCCGAGGATATTTCCCCGTCAGCATAGCATATAAAGTCGCGGCAACTGCCCAGATATCGGCATCGGGGCGATCGTAATTAAAATCAATTAATTGCTGACGGGGGAGAAAACCTAACATGGTTGCATCTCGCTTATTAAAGGTTTTTTGACTTAAACCCGCGCGATCGAACGCCCTCAGTAAACCATAATCTCCCAATTTTGCCGTTAAAGTGCGATCGCTGCGACCGAGTAAAATATTCCCAGGTTTAATATCGCCGTGTACTAACCCCGTGACCATATCATCCCCTTGGGTGCCTTGAGGAACTTCTGAATTGTGAGCATATTCGAGTCCTGTGAGAATGTCGAAAACAATCGGCAGTGCTTCATCTATAGATAAACGTCCCCCTCGCTTATCGAGTAATTGGGTCACATTACCTTCTTCCCCATAGTTCCAGATAAAAAAGAAACGTCCGTCGTGATAGCCATAATTTCGCAAGCGGACAATGTTGGCATGATCGAGGGTTTTGATCTGTTCCATTGCCTCTAGAAAAGCCGCGATCGCCCTTCTTTTTAAGGTTTTGGGTTGCAGAGTCTTGAGGATGACCCAATCTCCATTCGCGCGATCGAAGGCTAAATAAACCTTATTAAACTCATTTTGCTCAATTAGTTTAAGATTGCCGTATCCTCCAAAAAGTAAGCGGGTTTCATCTTGGGGAGGAAGTACGCGATAACCCAGAGAATCCCCACTTAAGTCCTGAGAATCTCCCAGGGAACTCACTTCAACGTTAACCCCGACAATGGTATCCCCAATGCCAATTTTATCCCCGTCGCGCAGTTCGTATTCTGGCAAGTTCGTTAGTTTTCCCCCTCCTCGCAGGCGATCGGGACGCTGCCCGATTTTTTTGCCATTGACGTAGGTGCCGTTTAAACTGCCAAAATCTTGAATGCGGATTTCTGGCGGATTAATATCGAGTAGGCAATGATAGCGAGAGATGGTATTGAGTTCTTCTTGGCTGGAAAGTTGGATCTGACACTCAAAGGAACGACCGATCAAACAAGTGGTGCGTCGATCGAAAACGAATTCTTGTCCTTTGAGAGAACCTTCTAACACCCTTAAAACAATCTGGACTGGCATGGCAGCGATCGCATGATAACACCCTCTATTTTTCCCCAATTTTGCCCAGGGAAGAAAATTTTATCTTTCAACCATCAAAAAAGCGGCGTGGGGACTCCCGTTAGACCCGACAGGGTTAGCGGTTCTCGGAAACGCCGCCAACAGAGGAAATTGAGCGAAGCGAATCA
>NZ_JACSWA010000230.1 GCF_016888125.1 Spirulina sp. CCY15215 | reverse complement strand
TTTTCTAAAAAAGGTTGTTGGTTTTGGATGAAAGCACGAGCGCAATTGCGCCCTGGCATTCCAGAAATGCCTCCTCCTGGATGAGTGCCTGCTCCTGTTAAAAATAACCCATCAATGGGAGTTTTATAATCTGCTAATTCCGCTAAGGGACGGAAGAAAATCATGCGATCTAAGGTCATATCGATCTGATAGGGGCTTCCTTTTGCTAGTCCCAAACGCTGCTCTAATTCTGGTGGACTTTCGATGCGACGAGCAATAATCGATCGCTTAATATTGGGGGCATAAGCTGCTAATTTATCCAAAACGCGATCGCACACTTCTGCTTTTAATTCTTCAGTCCATCCCGTCCCTTTTAACCCCAGTCCTTCATGGTGAGCAATTTGATAAGGGACAAAAGATTCAACCCACAAAGTATGCTTTCCTTCCGGTGCTAAACTCGGATCGAGTAAAGTCGGGCAAACAACATATAAAACCGGATCTGAAGGAATTTCCCCAAAAGAACAGAAAGCGTGTGCTTTTTCTACATGATTAACCGAATCAGCAATTAAAATCGATCCCACCAGTGCCTCATCTGGGCGATCGTAGGCGATAAATTGCGGCGCTTCTGAGAGAGCCAAATCGATTTTAAGTACACTTTCATTATTGTTAACAATACGTCGCTCTAATGTTTCTCTTAACTTCGGTGCAGCACAGTCTACATCGACGCGATCGCACAACTCCAAAAATAAGCGACGAGCATCAATATTAGAAATTACCCCCGTATTAGCGCGATATTCCGTCCCATTACCAACCCGCACCCCTTCCACTCGTCCCGCATTGTTGACTAAAACGCGCTCTACCCGTTGTTTCGTCAGGATTTTACCCCCCCTATCCTCAATGCGTCGAACCAGGGCTGCAACCAGCGCTCCTGACCCTCCTCGCGGTCGAAATAAGCCCGGATCGTGACGCATCGCCATTCGCATCGCCCCGATCGCAATTCCTTTTTGAGAAGGAGGTGCGCCAATTTGCGCCGCGAGACAAGCGAGGGGGGCTTTTACGGTTTCGCTATCAAACCATTCACTGAGAAGATTAGTCGGGGAAGTAACAAGATTATGAACAAAATCGAGAACTTTATTTCTAGAGCCAAAAACCGTCCATAAATCTTGCCAATTCTCGCGATCGTAGTTCCCCGCAATATCGAGAAGAGCCATCGGAGAAGCATTAAAAATCGGAGCGAGGGCACCATTCAAATGCTGCCAATAGTCGATAAATTCAACATATTTACGAGCATCGCGATCGCTGTAACGGGCAATTTCCTTGCGGGTGCGCTCCACCGATCGCCAAGCAAGAAAATTTGTACCATCAGGTTGCGGACAAAATAACACCGGATCGCAAGGCAAATATTCCAACCCATATTTCCTTAATTCCAATTCTTCCACCACTGGACCGAGATGAATCGCTTCGTGATCGATCGCGCAAAGATCGAATTTAAAGCCTGGTGCGTCCTTGGGAAGGGCTTCTTCCGTCGTTGCAGCACCTCCTGGTAGCGATCGCGACTCCAAGAGCAAAACGCTGTAACCCGCTTCAAGCAAGTAAGCAGCACAGACCAAACCGTTATGACCCGCACCAATGACAATGACATCATAAGTCTCCATTTTTGTCCCTCCCTCTGCGAATCCTTGCCTCCAATTTTAGGGCATAACGAGACGACAAGATTTCCACGGGCTTGACAGAATTGCTCCTGTTGCATTTTTGCCATCACCTTTATCCTCTTAGTTTCCACAATCTCGCAAGATTGTTATGATTAAGGGATTATCCTGCATCTACCAAGTTGCCAAAATACCGCTCCATCCAGTTTAATGAGGAGAACTTGACCATTCTCGAGATTCGATCGCAACTGGGATATCGGAAGCGTAAAGTGTTATTAATTTAAATCGCGTTAACCAATTATGGGAAGTGTCAGGAACCTCAGCCTAAAGGCGTGAGGCTTGAAAGAGAAATCTAACAAGCCATTCTGACCAGACTAAGTACCCCGCGTACTACGTTATTTGGGT
>NZ_JACSWA010000023.1 GCF_016888125.1 Spirulina sp. CCY15215 | reverse complement strand
GGCAAAACGTCACCCTCAATCAACTCAGAGATGTTGCCAATACCCTCACTCAATTATATATTAATGAAGGGTATATTAACTCCCGCGCTGTCTTAAAGGAACAAAACATCGCCAATGGCATCGCTACTATTGAAGTCACAGAAGGGACAATTACCGATATTCAAATTGGAGGATTAGAAAGGTTTAAAACCAGTTATTTTACCT
>NZ_JACSWA010000229.1 GCF_016888125.1 Spirulina sp. CCY15215 | reverse complement strand
GTCCCTACCCATAATCTTTGATTTGGGTAGGGTTAGCGAGACCAACAAAGGAAATCGCGAAGCATCCGACTAGAGAGGTTTTTCCTGATTTTGTACAAATTTCGATTAAAAATAAGTTTAGAAGTTTAGTAGAATAAAAGCAATAAGACTAAAGTTTTTGAGCCAATGAGCCGACGAAAAGCCAAAAATAAAACTAAATCGAAAGAAATCATCAGAAC
>NZ_JACSWA010000228.1 GCF_016888125.1 Spirulina sp. CCY15215 | reverse complement strand
AATCTCCCTCACTCGTGCTAAATCTTACCCCCAAAAGTGGACTTCTCCAATTTTCCATCACTGATATCGCCTCCAACTTCTTTCCCTTTCTCAACCATCCTTGTAAGCGATTCTTTTTGGGATTATAAAGGTAATACTCCTCAATTCCATGCTCTTGATAAAACTTAAACTTGGTCTCCATATCTTTCTTCCTATTCCCCGGAGATAGGATTTCAAAAGCCACTTGCGGGGCAACATTATCCTCTTCCCACTGCAGATAAGAACCGCGATCGCCTTTCGGTCGTCCTAACACGACCATCACATCTGGAGCTTGTCTTTGAGGTTCTTCTTGTTCGATAACTTCCTGTTGAGTT
>NZ_JACSWA010000227.1 GCF_016888125.1 Spirulina sp. CCY15215 | reverse complement strand
GTTGGGAAACATCAAAGGCAAATTGAAAAGGGATTCCTGTTAATTCTGTGTAATTGTTTTCTCCAAAAGCATTAAACCATTGATTATTGCCAAAACCTATTCCTGTCGCTGTGGTTGCGGTAAAATCTCCTGGTATATTTAAACTCGCATTACTCCCAAATACAATTCCTGCTGGATTCATTAAAAATAAATGAGAATTTCCCCCAGTTACTTGAATCAAGCCATTAATAAGGGAAGGATCTCCACCCACAACGCGACTGAGAATATTGTGAATGCTGGGGGCAGAAAGAAAATTAGCAACTTGTCCTGCATCGAGTCCAAATTCCTGAAAACTATGAAATAAGTTATTCCCCGCCGCCGTTCCTCCTGTAATATCAAATTGACTGCCCTGCACAGAAATTACTGTTCCTGTACTGTCATTCCCACCGGAAACCGTTCCCGCTTTGGCTGAGGAGGGGGCGATCGCGGTACAGAATAAAGTCAGAAGAGACAAACCACAAGGCCAGGGAAGCAAGGAAGAAGAAAGACGGTAGAGAATCATGGCTCTAGGGGGGATTGATGCACGATTTATGTCTCTTTATCATAGCGGGTGATTGGCTCATTGAGAATTGAGAATTGAGAATTGAGAATTGAGAATTGAAATTACCAAGGAGTACCAATTAAGGTGAAGGCACTCCAAAAATAAGGATGGCTCAAATCGCCTCCTCCTTCTAACTCTTGAGTTAAAGCGATCGCGCCACTGGGGGTGATAACTTCTCCCTCTCCTAATCTCGTTTCTCCTCGAATCATTGCTAATTGCGATCGCCTTAACGCTTCGGCTTTTATGGGTGCCTCTTTTAATTGTTCGTAAAAAGTAGTCATTAATCCAAATGTTCCCGAATCGCTCACTTGCCATAAACTTCCCAATGCAGACTTAACCCCCGCCATCACCGCTAAACCTGCAAACCCTAACTCTGCTTGCACGTCTCCCAATGCTGTCTCGCAAGCACTCAACACTAACAATTCTACGGGAGGATCGTGCAGTCCCAATTCTCGAATTTGACTCAAAGGTAATTTTCCCGCCCCTAAATAGATGAAAGAATCATCTGGACTTCCTGACTCGAATTTTCCGTGAGTCGCTAAGTGAATCATGCGAAAGGGAGTTTGCTGGCGAGCCTCCACTAATTTCTCAGCAGTAAAGTCTTCGTTTAAATAAGAATCCCCTTCCCAGAGTTGATTAGTGAGTAAATCTACTTCGACTCCGGCTGCGGGTAAGGGGTTTTGGTCGTCAAAGGTTTCTGCACCCATCGCTAAGAGGCTCATTCCGCGCACGTCGGCGTAACTCAGGTCGGTTAAGGCCATGCTGGGCATTAAACTGAGGCTATAGCGTTCGATGAGAAATTGTTCTCCATCGTGAAGGGCGGCGACGGGAATGGAACGCAGTCCTGAATCGAGGAGAAAGGTGAGATGCTGGATTTCTAAGGTTTCTAAATCTTTGGCTATCGGTTCGATGAGCCATTCATAGAGTTTTTGGGAGGGTGCAATAAAGGAGGTGGGACGGCGGGTATTAATGGCGGCGTTGCGGAAGCGATCGGCAACTCGCAAGGCTAATTCGCGGTTGATGGGGACAGGACGAATGACGGGATCGCCGTTAGGAGGAACAA
>NZ_JACSWA010000226.1 GCF_016888125.1 Spirulina sp. CCY15215 | reverse complement strand
GCACTGATGAAGTCAAACTTCGCCAAATTCTGATTAACTTGATTAATAATGCTCTCAAGTTTACCTCTGCGGGAGGTATTTCTGTCAGGAGTCAAAGTCTAGAAGCCTCAAAAATTGCCTTTGAAGTCGAAGATACAGGTGCGGGTATCGCCCCAGAAGACCTAGACAAACTCTTTGAAGCCTTTACTCAAACCGAAAGTGGCAAACAATCTCAAGAAGGAACGGGTTTAGGACTCTCCATTAGTAGCAAATTCGTGCAGTTGATGGGAGGCGAAATGAGCGTGAGTTCCCAAGTCGGAAAAGGAACTATATTCCACTTTGAGATTGAAGTTGAGGAAGTTGA
>NZ_JACSWA010000225.1 GCF_016888125.1 Spirulina sp. CCY15215 | reverse complement strand
GGCAAGTATTCCAGCACCTCCTCCCCCACCCCCTCCGAAGGTGGCAAGTATTCCCGCACCTCCTCCCCCTCCGAAGGTGGCAAGTATTCCCCTGCCTCCACCTCCTCCTCCAGTAGTAAATATTCCCGCACCTCCTCCCCCTCCTCCTCCGAAGGTGGCAAGTATTCCCCTGCCTCCACCTCCCTCAATGCCTAAGCGACTAACTTCTCCAAAAGAGAAGGAAGTCTCGCAAGCTCAACCTGATATAGTTGTTCCTCCGTCACCTTCCCCTACCCCAGAAACTAAAAAGCGATCGCCAGTTAGCAAACAGGAAATTCCCAGTCTCGATCTGGGCAATCAAAATGTTGTAGAAGATGTTACAGAAAATGTTGCAGAAAATGTTACAGAAGATAATGATATAAAAATCAATCCCTTTGTCGCTCCGGACAATTGGGAGGAACTAGCAGATAGTTCGGTTGCGGTAACAGTAGAACCCAATGCGATCGATCCTTTTGCCCCACTCCCTGAAGGTATTCCTAGAGAATCTCCCGCGATCGATCCCAATAATCCCTTTTTTGTTTCTCCCGATGCTTCAGTTTCCTCACAAAATATTCCGGTCGATCCTCTCAATCCTTTTATCTCAATTAACTCACCTTCTAAAACTTCTGAATCGTCTCCACCGATTAAAACAGAAGCGAAAATGCCCGCATTAGCAGAAATGGAAGAAGTAGAAGAAATGCCCGCATTAGCAGAAATGGAAGAAATGGAAGAAATGCCCGCATTGGCAGAAATGGAAGAAATAGAAGAAATGTCCCCCGAAGCCTTAGAAATTGTAGAAAATAATAACTACTACGATGCAAATATTCCCTACGAACAATTTGAATTGTTGCATATTAACAGCGAGGTGCAGTATCGAGGTGTAAAAGGGGTTGCGATCGCCTCCGACGGCGTTACTTTAGTTACTTGCGGCAGTGATATTTATATGAATCGCTGGAACTTATATGCCTTAAACAAGGAAGCACAATTTAGCCTCTACTCTAAAGGGGTGCAATGCCTCACTATTACACCAGATGGGGCGATCGTTCTCACAGGAGCAGAAAAAGGGAATCTCAAATGCTGGGATATCAATACTGGAGAACTCATCGGAACATTTAGTGAAGGCTCCCTCGGCATTACTGGATTAGCGATCGCCCCAGATGGAGGCACCGTCGTTAGTAGTTCCGCAAAAAGCAATCTCAAACTCTGGGATTATGCCTCGGGGGCATTACTCGGACCCCTCAACGACGAATCTTTAGGAGCAACTGCCGTTACCATAACACCAGATGGAACCACCGTCCTCAGCAGTTCCCACGACAGCAATATCAAATACTGGGATTTAGCAACAGGAGAATTATTAGGACCGTTAAATATTCAATCATTTGGTGTAACTTCTTTAGTAGCAACCCCAGATGGTCAAGCCGTTATTAGTGGAGATGAAAGAGGCATGATAACAATTACCAGCCTAGAGACAGGAGAAACAATTCGCACCATTAAGGCACATCAACTCGCTGTTAATTCCCTTGCTGTTACCCCCGACGGTTGGTATATCGTTAGTGCCAGCGATGAAGAAATGAAATTATGGGGAGTACCTCAATAATTTTAATTTTAATTAGCGTATCGTGGAAGTGCCGAGAGGAACTTAAGAAGAAACTATCCTCGCTATTTTCGCCAGCATCCAGATAGATATATCTTGACCCTCCCCGCTCTAAAGAGACGGGGATTCGGAAGCAGTCCAGTAATGGACTCTTACAGGCGTGGTCAAAACGCCGCTACTGACTCCTTTAAGA
>NZ_JACSWA010000224.1 GCF_016888125.1 Spirulina sp. CCY15215 | reverse complement strand
AAAATATGCCAATCCTAGACATATTGCCAAACATGAAAAGAACCTCAAGCGCAAACAACAAAAACTTTCTCGCAAAGTTAAAGGCTCTAAATCGAGAGAAAAAGCGCGTAAACTGGTAGCCAGAGTTCACGAGCGAGTTAGGAATTCCCGCCAAGATTTCCTGCATAAACTGTCAAGAAAATTGGTAGACGAAAACCAAGTCATCGTTGTGGAAAATCTCAACGTTAAGGGAATGGTCAAAAAGCGGTGCGACCCCGGCGAATCGAATTCGCCTAGGGAACGCGCACCAAGAAATCACTGTCTCGCTAAAGCTATTTCTGATGTCGGGTGGGGAACATTCATCAATTTTCTCGATTACAAACTTGTCAAAGAAGGAAAAGTATTAATCGAGATCGATCGATGGTTTCCTAGTTCTAAAACCTGCTCTGAATGCAATTACAAAATGGACAAAATGCCCTTGGATGTGAGGGAGTGGACTTGTCCTAAATGCGGTACGACCCATGACCGCGATGAGAATGCCTCGAAAACCATCAGAGCAGAAGGCATCAGACAAATACAGGCGCTGGGAATCAGCGCTTCTGCGGGTGGAGGGGATGTAAGACTCGTCATCAACAATGTTGATGAAAAGCAGTTCCCTGTGAATCCCGAAGCCACTCATCTATCCGTAGGATGATGAGTCGGTAATTCACCCATAATAATTCCTTGGTAATAAATACACCGGAGTCAACTACAAATCGAGTCTTCTCAATTCCCAAAATACTTCCCAAATTTTTCAAATTCCATACAGAAATCGAAAAATCCACAGAAATTCAGTCATTCCCACGAACTCATCTAAAATAAAACCTCACTTCCCGCTCAAAAATCTGTGTTAAAGTAAAAAATAAGAAAACATAAAAAATAAGAAAATAGCCTAGGAAATGCAGGTTATATGTATATCGGGACATTTAAGCCGACTTCAAATTTTATAACACTAAATAAAACAAAAATCATGAATATTCAACTATCAGATAAGGTAGCATTAGTAAGGGGTTCAAAGAAATCTAAACTATACGATTTGGCTGCGTGTTTAGCCGCCTTAAGCCTCTTTGGAGGCTGCTTTTTCAGTATCGGGGTTAGAGGATCTGGAGTCGTCAAAACCGAAACTAGAGAAGTGGCTGCATTTTCATCTATTTCTAGTGAAACTGTTGGTAAGGTGATAGTGCAGCAGACGGGAAAAGAGTCCCTCAAAATTACCTCTGAGGACAACATTTTGCCCCTCTTAAAGAGTTATGTAGCTGACAATGTGCTGTATCTCACCATCGTGAAAGATGCCAGTTTCAACCCAACTAAGCCCATTCAGTTTATTGTGGAGGTCAAGAACTTAGAAATCTTGAACATAAAAGGTGTCGGTAGTTTGGAAGTTAAGGATATCCAAGGTAAAAGGTTGTCAATTTCCCTTGATGGGGTAGGTAGCATGACAATTACCGGAAGTGTCGATGTGCTGGAACTTACTCTTTCTGGGGTCGGAAGTTTTCATGGCGAGGAATTCAAGACTAAGCAGGCTACGGTTCGGAACAGAGGCGTAGGGACTGCTGTAGTCAATGTGAGCGAACAGTTAGACGCAACTGCATCTGGCGTGGGTTCGATAGAGTATATCGGTTCTCCCCAAGTCCGGTCATCTGCAAGGGGTGTGGGGGCGGTCAAGAAACGATAAAACCCATTTGGTTATGCCAAGTTCCTTGCACTGGAGATAATCTTCAATCAAAATATTATGGGGATGAAGCAATATTCACACTCAAAATTGTGCGATTGAATCCGTTAACCCGTTCGTAGGTAAAGCGATCCACGCTGGCGATCGCCAAAAAAATACCCAACCCGCCAATAGAACGAAGTTCGGGAGGTTGCTGAACCGCTTGTAGGGCTTTGGCTTGGCTATGTTGGGGATTGTAGGCCATGCCCGTATCTTCTACGGAAATCGTGAGGTAATCTGCCTCAATGCAGGCACACAGGTGTAATTGTCCCTCGATCCCAGCTTCCTGATAACCGTGCAGGATAATATTCGTCGTCACTTCGTCCACCGCCAAGCGCAAATTATACGCTGTTTGGCGATCGAGTCCCGCCCTGTCTGCTACCGCTTTAATATAGCGAGCGATCGCCTCTAATGCCTCCAATGTTCCAGCTACTGTTAATCTTGTCATTCGTCTCTCTCCTTACGACGTACTGCGATCGCAGTAATGTCGTCAAACTGTTCAGCATCGATAGCGTGTTCCATCACTCGAGCGACAATATCCTGTAGTAGTACCTGTGCAGAGGCTCTGCCGGGTTGCAAAACCGATAGCAATTTTTCATAGGAAAAAAAACTATCGTCTAGGGCCCGAGATTCCGTAATCCCATCGGTATATCCCAGCAAGATATCCCCAAAATCTAAATAAGTTTGTCGAACTCGATAGGTCATTCCCGGTAATAAACCCAAAGCTGGCCCCGTCCCTTTGAGTTCTTCACGAACATTCCCATCGCGATCGAGGAGCAAGGGAGGTTCGTGACCGCTATTAATATAAGTTAGGATTCCCCGTTCTGGGTCTAAAATTCCAAAAAAGAGAGTGGCAAACATCCCTAAGTCTCCGTGATTGATAGCAATATAATCATTGGTGAGACGAATAGCTCTGAGGGCGTTGATATGAGTGAGATTAATGGGTTCGCCAAAATGACCCGAGAGGGGCAGTCCATCCTCATCTAGTTCTGTGGGTTCGACAAATAAATTAGCCATTAAGTCCGCACGAAAGCTCAATCCTTCTAAATTGGTCTGCCCCGAAAAGATGCGAATTAAGCTGCGGAATAAGCCCATAAATAAAGCCGCACCGACTCCCTTATCGCAAACATCGGCAATAATCAAGCCAACTTGACCCCCCGATAAGGCAAAAATATCATAAAAATCTCCAGCCATTTGCCGCGCGGGTTGAAAAAAGGCGGCAATTTCCCAGCCCGGCCATTGGGGGATGCGATCGGGGAGAAAGTTAATTTGAATATTGCGTCCTTTCTCCAATTCGGCGTTTAAGGTGGCGCTGTAATGTTGCAATTGGCCGTAAAGTTGGGCGTTTTCGAGAACTATGCCCAGTTGGTTGGCCATGGCTTGCATCAGGCTCATTTCATCAAAGCCAAAATGGTTGGGTTGGGAGTGCAGGAGGGTTAACAGGCCAAACAGTTCCCCTCTTCTGAGAATGGGAATGCCTAGGGCCGATCGCACGAGATAAGGTTGTTCGGGAAATTGCAACCAGCGATCGTCTTCCTGGGTGTCTGTGACTAAGCCAATTTTACGATTTTTGCAAACCCAGCCGGCCAAGCCTTTATCGAGAATAGTATTAAAAATCCGAAATCGTCCGTCGGGATCTGTATCTCCTCGGGTTAAAATTGCATCTTGAATTTTTCCTGATGGGGTGAGGAGAAAGAGACTACCTTTTTCTGCCCTAGTCATTTCTGCGGAAGTCTCTAGGGTTTGTCGGAGAAAATTATTCAGCAATTCAGTGTGAGAGGGAGAACGGGCGATCGCGATAAAGCCTTCGAGTAGTTTGCGTTGCACTTCAAAGGCTGCTTTTTCCATGGCCATTTCGGCAACCTGTCGTCGCAGTCGTTGTAGTTCTCGGTGTAGTTCTGTTTCTTGCTCGTCCTCTATCATTGTGACACCGCGATCGCAGGTGGCTCTATTTTCTCTTTACTCTAGTTAATTATTTGGGCAAAAGCAATCACTTTGGTTTTGCGGGAGGTACAGGGGGTTAGTTGTTATATTTCCTTCTTGCTGGCGATAACTTACATTTTCTCTCAGATTGTTAAGTTTTTGGCAAGATTTCATCCCTGGCAAATAAACTTGTTTACAATCAAGAAAGACGGAAAAATTTAAGACGTACACTACTCAAGTTTAGGTCAAGTTTAGGTCAAGTTTAGGTCAGGAATTGGGAGAATTATTAGCATTGCTTTATCCAAGTTACTTCCTATACTAAAGCAACAAAATAGTTGTTTAAATACAACTAATTCCCAAAAAAACGCGATCGCGCTACACCTGAAATCTAAAAACAATCTTAATCTCAGAGCCGAGGCGATCGCCTCCTTCCTAGCCTCTAATCTTGGCGTTTTGGAATTATTTCCCTCAATACTTTGTCTCCCTTGCACTGTTAAAATTCATTTTGATTCTAGGGAAAAATCAATGACCTCAGCAACAACCGAAGCAACAACCGAAGCAACAACCGAGAAAATCGCAAGTTCTACTTCTCCCAAAACCGTCACTTCAGACAAACGCTTTAAAGTGCTGAATGCTACCATGAAGCGCCATCATTATCAACAAGACGCATTAATTGAGGTGCTTCATCAAGCGCAAGAATCCTTCGGTTTTTTAGAACTGGAAGTCCTCGAATTTGTGGCACGAGGACTAAAGTTGCCCTTAAGCCGCGTTTATGGCGTTGCGACCTTTTATCACCTCTTCTCTCTCAAACCCAATGGCAAACATACCTGTGTTATTTGTATGGGTACCGCTTGTTATGTCAAGGGAAGTGACAAAATCTTAACAGAATTAGAACAAAAATTAGGAATTAAAGTCGGGCAAACTACTGCCGATGGGGAAGTTTCTCTCATGTCTGCACGTTGTTTGGGAGCCTGTGGCATTGCCCCAGCAGTGGTTTTTGATGGCGAAGTTGCCGGGAAACAAGACGAAAACGATGTCCTCGCAACAGTAAAAACTTGGCAGTCTTTAACCTAATTGCGAAATTGCGATCGCCGTCCCTCCCTCCCATTATTATCCCACCCTAGAGCCAGAATTTCCCTACTATGAATAGAGAAGAACTCCTCAATTATCAGGCCGCCGCTACAACACAAATGCAGCAGAAAAAACGTCTCCACTGTTGCACCGCCGCCGGTTGTTTCTCCTCGGGGGCTGTAGCCGTAAAGGAGAGTTTAGCAGCAGCCGTGAAAACCCAAGGACTCGAAGACCAGATCGCGGTTTGTAGCGTTGGTTGTCTCAAGTTATGCGGACAAGGTCCCCTAGTTGCCACGGAAGATGCCCTTTACGAACAAGTGCAGCCCGATGGCGCATCTGCCCTGATTGCCGCTTTAAACGGTCAGGAAGAGCCGGAAAACTTGCCAATTAAGTGCGATCGCCAACAGCCATTTTTTACCCGCCAACAGCCCATCGTCCTCGAAAATAGCGGACAAATTGACCCAGAAAAAATTGACGAATATATCGCAGTGGGAGGCTATCAAGCCCTATATGAAGCCCTGATCGAAATGAACCCCTCAGAGGTAATTGAGGAAATTACCCGCAGTGGTTTGCGAGGACGCGGAGGAGGCGGTTATCCTACGGGGTTAAAGTGGGCGACGGTGGCGAAAATGCCAGGTCAACAGAAATACGTCGTTTGCAACGCCGATGAGGGAGATCCAGGGGCATTCATGGATCGTGCGATTTTGGAAAGCGATCCCCATCGCGTTATTGAAGGTATGGCGATCGCCGCCTATGCAGTGGGGGCAGATAGCGGCTATATCTACATTCGCGCCGAATATCCCCTCGCCATCAAACGCCTGCAAAAAGCAATTCAACAAGCTAAACGCTTGGGACTGATGGGATCGAAAATTTTTGATTCTCCCTTTGATTTTAAAGTGGATATTCGCGTCGGTGCCGGTGCTTTTGTCTGTGGGGAAGAAACCGCCCTGATCTCCTCGGTAGAAGGGAAACGAGGCACCCCCAGGACGCGCCCTCCCTATCCTGCCGAAAGCGGTTTATGGGGCTATCCTACCCTGATTAACAACGTGGAAACCTACGCTAATGTGACGGCGATCCTGCGAGAGGGGGGAGCATGGTACGCCAATATTGGTACAGAAAAGAGCAAAGGTACTAAAGTGTTTGCCCTCACAGGAAAGGTGAAAAACACTGGCCTGATTGAAGTCCCGATGGGGACTTCCGTGCGCGACATTGTAGAAGTAATGGGAGGAGGAGTACCAGGAGGAGGTAAAGTCAAAGCCGTGCAAACCGGGGGACCATCGGGGGGTTGTATCCCGGAACATTTGCTGGATACTCCCGTAGACTATGACTCCCTAAAACAAGTCGGGACAATTATGGGCTCTGGGGGGGCGATCGTCATGGACGAAGAGACGAGTATGGTAGAAATTTCCCGCTTCTATATGGAGTTTTGTCGGGATGAAAGTTGCGGTAAGTGCATCCCCTGTCGTGCCGGGACGGTGCAGCTTTACGAGTTATTAACTAAGTTACTCGATCGCCAATGCAAGGCGCGAGATTTGGCTCAGTTGGAGGAATTATGCCAGATGGTACAGGAGATGAGTCTCTGCGGTTTGGGCATGACGGCTCCTAATCCGGTTGTGAGTACCTTGAAGTATTTTCGTGAGGAATATACTGGGCTTTTGAGGGAGTAGGGAGTAGGGATGAGTAAACAACAATCAATCACTAAAACAATGAGGTCTCGCGCTATGAATACTAAAAATTTTGCCACAATTGACGGGAATGAAGCAGTTGCCCGGGTCGCTTACAAACTTAATGAGGTGATTGCCATTTATCCCATTACTCCCGCTTCCCCGATGGGAGAATGGGCGGATGTTTGGGCAACGGGGGAACAGCCTAACCTTTGGGGAACCGTGCCTTATGTCGTGGAAATGCAGGCGGAAGGAGGGGCAGCAGGGGCAGTACACGGCGCATTACAAACGGGATCTCTCACTACCACTTTTACCGCCTCTCAAGGGCTATTGTTGATGATCCCCAACCTCTACAAAATTGCGGGAGAATTGACCCCCTGCGCGATCCACGTAGCGGCGCGATCGCTGGCAGCACAGGCTCTCTCGATTTTTGGAGATCACAGCGACGTGATGGCAACACGAGGAACGGGTTTTGCTCTTTTATGTTCGGCTTCAGTACAAGAAGCGCAGGATTTGGCGGCGATCGCCCAAGCCGCAACTCTCAAAACTCGCATTCCTTTTCTCCACTTTTTTGACGGTTTCCGCACTTCCCACGAGATCCAAAAGGTGGAACTTCTAGAGGATTCCGTGTTGGATGCTCTCATAGATGAGGAAAAGATCGCCGAACACCGCGATCGCGCCCTCACTCCCGATCGCCCAGTATTGCGCGGCACGGCTCAAAACCCCGATGTCTATTTCCAAGCACGAGAAAGCGTCAATCCCTTTTATAACGCCTGTCCGGACATTGTACAGGAGGTGATGGAACAGTTTGGCGACCTGACGGGACGACACTATCGCCTTTTTGAATATTACGGCGCACCGGATGCCGATCGCGTCTTAATTCTCATGGGTTCCGGCTGCGAAGCGGTTCACGAAACCGTCGCTTATTTGAATCAAAATGGCGCAAAAGTGGGGGTGATAAAAGTACGTTTATATCGTCCCTTTGCCACAGAAAAATTGATTGCTGCTTTACCGGAGACAGTTCGCGCGATCGCAGTTTTAGATCGCACTAAAGAACCAGGATCGGCGGGAGAACCCCTCTATCAAGATATTCTCACCGCCGTGCAAGAGGTGCAATGGGGGGAAAATATAGACCTAAAAGCCAAAACTCAAAACCTGAAAACCATTGTGGGCGGGCGCTACGGACTCTCTTCCAAAGAGTTTAATCCTGCCATGATTAAAGGAATTTTTGATAATCTCAACGAGACTACCGCCCAAAATCACTTTACCATCGGCATTGAGGACGATGTGACCCACACTTCTTTAAGGTACGATCCCAATTTTACCACAGAACCAGAAACCGTTGTTCGCGCCCTCTTCTACGGTTTAGGCTCCGATGGGACCGTGGGTGCTAACAAGAATTCCATTAAAATTATTGGCAGTCAAACCGACAATTACGCCCAAGGCTACTTCGTTTACGACTCGAAAAAATCCGGAGCCGTTACCGTGTCGCACCTGCGCTTTGGTCCTGATAAAATACGCTCAACTTATCTCATTAACCAAGCCAATTTTATCGGCTGTCACCAGTGGCTTTTCCTAGAAAAATTGGACGTTTTGGCAACAGCAGCAACTGGGTCAACCTTCTTACTCAATAGTCCTTATTCCCAGGAAGAAGTTTGGGGACAACTTCCCCTCGAAATTCAAGAACAAATTGTTCGCAAAAACCTCAAATTCTACGTTATTAATGCTAGTAAAGTCGCCCGAGATAGTGGCATGGGACAGCGCATTAATACCGTAATGCAAACCTGTTTCTTTGCCCTAGCAGGAGTATTGCCTCGGGAAGAGGCGATCGCCGCCATCAAACAGGCGATCATTAAAACCTACGGCAAGAAAGGCGATCACATCGTACAGATGAATTTACAAGCGGTAGACAATACCCTCAAAAACTTGTTTGAGGTGAAAGCAGAAGAAGCCAATAGCAGCCTACATCGCAGCGCCCCCGTTTCTCCCGCCGCTCCCGATTTTGTGCGTCAAGTTGAGGGTAAAATCCTCGTGGGGATGGGAGACGAACTCCCCGTGAGTGCCTTACCCTGCGATGGTACTTATCCCACCGGTACCGCCCAATGGGAAAAACGCAACGTTGCCGAATTTATCCCCGTCTGGGATGCGGATATCTGCGTGCAATGTGGTAAATGCGTCATGGTTTGCCCCCATGCCGTCATTCGCGCCAAAGCCTACGACGAAACCGCCCTCACCAATGCCCCAGAGAGCTTTAAAGCCACAGCCGCCCGAGATAAAGACTTTCAGGGGCAGAAATTCACCATCCAAGTCGCCCCGGAAGACTGTACAGGTTGCGGTATCTGCGTCGAGGTTTGCCCCGTGAAAAACAAAGCACAGCCCTCCCTCCGCGCCATTAATATGCAGCCGCAATTACCCCTGCGAGAAGCGGAAAAAGCAAATTGGGACTTCTTCTTAAATTTACCCAACCCCGATCGCACTCAACTGAAACTGAATCAAATTCGCCAACAGCAGATGCAGCAACCCTTGTTTGAGTTTTCCGGAGCCTGTGCCGGTTGCGGGGAAACCCCCTATCTCAAACTCGTCAGTCAACTATTTGGCGATCGCCTGATTATTGCCAATGCTACCGGTTGTTCCTCCATTTACGGCGGTAATTTGCCCACAACTCCTTGGGCCAAAAACGAAAGCGATCGCGGACCTGCTTGGTCAAATTCTCTCTTTGAAGATAACGCCGAATTTGGGCTAGGTTTCCGTGTTTCCATCGACAAACAAAGCGAATATGCGTCGGAATTATTGACAAGATTAGCACCAGAACTCGGGGATAGTTTTGTGAGTGAACTTCTCAACGCCGAACAAAAAACCGAGGCGGACATTTATACCCAACGGGAACGAGTTGTAGCCTTAAAAGAACGCTTGCAAAGCCTTAATTCTGCCGCAGCCGCACAATTGCGAACCCTCGCCGACTATCTAGTGAAAAAATCCGTCTGGATCGTGGGAGGAGACGGCTGGGCTTACGATATCGGCTTTGGGGGCTTAGATCACGTCCTCGCCAGTGGTCACAATGTTAACGTCTTGGTGATGGATACTGAAGTTTACTCCAATACCGGAGGACAGTCCTCCAAAGCCACACCCCGAGGCGCAGTTGCCAAATTTGCCGCCGGAGGTAAACCCTCTGCTAAGAAAGATTTGGGCTTAATTGCCATGACCTACGGTAACATCTACGTGGCTTCCGTCGCGATGGGTGCGCGGGATGAACATACCCTCAAAGCCTTCCTAGAAGCGGAAGCCTACGACGGACCCTCCCTAATTATTGCTTACTCTCACTGCATTGCCCACGGCATCAATATGCAAACCGCCATGAGTCACCAAAAGGCGCTGGTAGAAAACGGGCGTTGGTTATTGTATCGTTATCACCCCGATCGCACCGAAGTTGGAGAAAACCCCCTACAACTCGATTCTCGCAGTCCCAAGAAAGCCGCTAAGGACAGCTTTAACGCCGAAAATCGCTTCAAAATGTTAACCAAAACCCAACCCGAAGCCGCTAAAAAATTATGGGCTGAAGCGCAACAGGACATCGATACCCGTTGGCAAATGTACCAATATTTAGCCGCACGTAAATTGGGCGATCGCGAATAGCTTCTCCCTCTCCTCCCACCTCCCACCC
Source organism: Spirulina sp. CCY15215 (assembly GCF_016888125.1). Classification (GTDB taxonomy): domain Bacteria; phylum Cyanobacteriota; class Cyanobacteriia; order Cyanobacteriales; family Spirulinaceae; genus CCY15215. The sequence continues at coordinate 1,098 of NZ_JACSWA010000224.1, read as the reverse complement.
TCCCCCTCTTCTTAAGACCTATGGATATCACCACCACCTATCTAGGAATTCCCCTGCGATCGCCCCTTGTCCCCAGTGCCGCCGCCCCCCTCACGGAAAATATTGATAACCTCAAACGCATGGAGGATAACGGCGCAGGGGCGATCGTCCTGCATAGCATCTTTGAAGAACAACTCACTCAAGATGAGATTGAACTTCATCATCACTTAATTCGCGGTACAGAAAGTTTTGCCGAATCTCTTACTTATTTCCCCGAACCAGAAACCTTCCACGTCGGACCCGAAGAATATCTCAACCATATTCGCAAAGCCAAAGAAACGATCGGTATCCCCATTATTGCCAGCTTAAACGGTTCTACCTTGGGAGGTTGGACGAATTTCGCCCAGCAAATCCAGTCGGCAGGAGCCGATGCCCTCGAGTTAAACATTTATAGCATTCCCACAGATATTCACACCACAGGCTCACAAATTGAAGCCAATCACTTAGAGATTCTGCGAGCCGTCCGTGGGGTCGTAGAGATGCCCATCGCCCTGAAAATTAGTCCCTTTTATAGCAATTTGGCGAATATGGCGCAACAGTTCGCTGATACGGGAGCCGATGGCTTAGTGTTATTTAATCGCTTTTATCAGCCGGATATTGACATAGATGAGTTAATCGTGCATCCCAATATTCTCTTAAGTACCCCCCAAGCCCTGCGCCTACCCCTACGCTGGATCGCCATTTTATACGGTCGAGTTGAGGTAGATTTTGCTGCCACCAGTGGCATTCAGTCGGGAAAAGATGCCCTGAAAATTCTCATGGCCGGAGCAAGCATCACTCAAGTCTGTTCTACTTTATTGCGCCACGGGATTTCCTACTTAAAGATTATGGAAGCAGAAATGTGTCATTGGCTCGAGGAAAATGAATATACTTCGATCCAACAACTACAAGGTAGTATGAGCCAGCGTAATTGTCCTGAAAAGAGCGCCTTTGAACGAGTACAGTATATGGAAGGGATTCAATCCTATCCAAAAATGCAAAAAGAGGACTCCCGTTAGACCCAAAGGGTTAACGGTGAGATGACGAGCGCGTTCCCTAGGTGAATTCGATTCACCGGGG
>NZ_JACSWA010000223.1 GCF_016888125.1 Spirulina sp. CCY15215 | reverse complement strand
AGCTAGGGAGCGAATAATTAGAGCTAGGGAGCGAATAATTAGAGCTAGGGAGCGAATAATTAGAGCTAGGGAGCGAATAATTAGAGCTAGGGAGCGAGACGCTCCCACTACAATAAACCATAATGGGGGGGGTAGTGCGAGCATCTTGCTCGCTATTTTTACAAAACTGAGATGCACCCCGTTGCTGGCAACGTCCATTTAGTATTAGTAACCCAAATCTGCCTTTCCATTTTCTGCTGCAACTAATACCTCCTCATTTGTTTTTTCTTTCCAATCTGTATCGCCAACTTCCCGATAAAAATCGCTATCATAGGGACGAGTCCTCACAACAACAGGCATGGGTACTGCATGACCTAAAATTAAAGCCTGTTGTTTAGAATCCAATTTAGCTAAAACCGATCGCAGTCCTTGACCTCCAGAAACTCCTGTAAAAATAGCGTTAATATCTTTCTCATCGTTTAACAAACAAGTGACGCGAGTTCCTACTTGAGACATGACTTCAGGATCGATTCCAGAAGGACGCTGATCGACTACTAATAAGGTGACAAAATATTTCCGCATTTCCCTGGCGATCGTACCAAAAATAGTTTGATGAACGATCGCCGAATCGAGAAAACGATGTGCTTCTTCAATGGTAATAACTAAAGGTTGAGGACGATCTTGAGGGTTTCTCGTTCGCAAAAAGTTATCAGCTTTTTTAACATAACTACTATGAATGCGACGAGTGATCATATTCGTCACCAACATATAAGAAAGCATATTAGAATGAGAGCCAAATTCAATAATAACGTGCTTACCTGCGTTGAGGGATTCTAGAAGGCGATCGATATAATTATGGGCGCAAACGGGACGCATATATTTTAAATTATCAAAACGCATTAACTTCCGTTGTAATGCCATAATTGAACCAGGATGACCTTGCTTAGTTTCACATAATTCTTTAATATCTTCATTGGTCATATTTAATAATTGTACTATCCATGACTTACCAAATTCTGAGGCGAGGATATTGGCATTATCAATACTAGCATCAGAAAGCCCCAATTCAAAGGCCACTAAACGCAAATCTTCCATTTCAATTTGATCGTAACTGAGGAAGAGATCCTGGGCGCTAGAAACACCTCGACGTTTAGTGCCTTGACTATCTAGAGTATATATTTCAACCTGTCCTGGAAAGAGTTGTGCTAACCCTTTAACCGTACTGACATTCTTACCTTCTTTCATCGCATACCAGCCATATTCTGAGTGCATATCAAACATCAAATTAACTGCGGCTTGCTTGCGAATTATCCCTGAAAGTAACAAGCGGGTTAAAAAAGATTTCCCCGTTCCAGATTTGCCAAAAATGCCGTTACTGCGTTCTACAAAACGGTCTAAATTAATACAAACCGGAACATCCATATCGAGAGGTTGACCGACGGAAAAATTCTTACGTTGCGGGTCATCTTCCCAGCCGAAAACAATGCGAAAATCTCGTTCGCTGGCATCAAAAACTTGGCTAAAATGGTTAGGAATTGTTTTAACAGGAAGCAGTACCGCATCGCTGTTACTATTGGTTTGAAAAGAGGAAAGAGAAGTATTTTCTACATCAACAATTCCCTGACTTTCTGGGGTAAACATGAGCATGGGAGATAATGTCACCATGCCATAAGTGCCGCTTCCCGCTAAAACTTCCCGTAAAAAGCTATCTTGAGGGGAAGGAGGATTGCTAAAAATTCTCGGGGTAGAGGTTCCCAAGGTAACATCCGTTAACAAACAGAAAAAGCGCGATCGCGTCCCTTCTACAACTAAGAATTTCCCAACGCGCATATCCTCCACGGAAATATCGGGATGCAAACGCACTTCTAAACCTTGACTCAAGGAACCTTGAATCACCGATCCGAGAGCAATATCTGAATTCATCGGCTTAACGGGAAATTGTACTATTTCTATCGATTTTTCTTTATCTTTAAAGTATACTTGTTTTTAAAGTGTCTTGACCTTTTTCTCATGGTTCAACTTCAACCTTCCTACCTCAAGCAGAAATCTCTGCCCACTATGTACGATTTGCCTAGCGAAGATCCGGAGGAACCTGGTTTGCCCGATGAATTTCATGATTTTCAACCGAATTTGCTAACCCAAACTTGTCAATCTCCACACCATCTTCGGGAGGATTATTTTATTGCCAAGGATATCAATCTCTACTACGATCGCCAACATACCCAGTGGTATAAACGACCAGATTGGTTTTTGGTTCTAGGTGCAAGACGCAGTACAAATTTGCAAGAGTTGCGCTTGAGTTATGTAATTTGGCAAGAGGAAGTCAATCCTTTTTTAGTAGTAGAATTGGCTTCTCCAGGTACAGAAGATGAAG
>NZ_JACSWA010000222.1 GCF_016888125.1 Spirulina sp. CCY15215 | reverse complement strand
CAAATTTACAACATTGCTCCGGATAATTAGAGCTAGGGAGCGAGACGCTCCCACTACAATACATGATAATTGAGGTAGTGCGAGCATCTTGCTCGCTGTTTTTACATTTTTACAAAGCTGAAATACATGATAATTGAGGTAGTGCGAGCATCTTGCTCGCTGTTTTTACATTTTTACAAAGCTGAGATGCACCCAGGTTTAGCGATCTTTGAGTCCCATTTTTAACAACATGGTGGCACGACTCACCCCCTCTTGATTGCCAATACTGGTTAAAGTTAGAGAATCTAAGCGATCGAATAAAGGTTGTCCAGCAAGTTCTAACAAGCGCAACCCTGGAAATTTTGCCTCGAAAATGGGGCGAACTTTGCGCCAATTGATGTACAAATAGCCATTATTTTCCGAAGGTAAAGGCGCGATCGCCTCTTGAAAAGTTGCGCTTTCAGCCAAAGATTCAAAATTAGGATTAGTCGCTTTGGCGATCGCATCTAAAGAGTTGGAAATGAGTTGGTAATCATCCACCACCGTGCGAACTCCGCGTACATCTGCATCAATTTTACCCCCACTGGCTATAAATTCCGCCCAGATTTTAACCGGTTGTTCCCCTAATGTTACATTACCAATATTCAATCCTTGTTCTTTGGCCAAATCGTCCAAATGTGCCAAATTAGCCTCGATCTTGTCCCGATCTTCCTCATTACGCTGGCTGACAAATAACCAACGGGTTTTCCCTGGGTTTTCATTCGGTAACAGAGAAAGAGCATATTCTCCTCGGACCCAACTAAAAATATCTTCAGGTAAATTTAATCCCCAAGGATCTTGCCATTGATTTAATGCTCCCACCAAAAGATCGGAAATGGGGCTATTTTCCCCAAAACCCGTTAATATTTGTTGCCAAAATCCCTGTAAATCTACCCCAGCCGCCGTTAATATGGTTTGCGAGGGAAGATAGCTTAAAGCCGCGATCGGTTCCGAGAGGAGAGGTTGAGGTGTTTCCGATTTTACCACCCCAGAAAGAGCGCTTTGAGCCAGCAATCCTTGGCGATCGAGGGCAAAGGCAAGGGTTAAAGTAGGAGTGGGTTCCGTGGGTTCCCCTTCCAAGTCTTTAGTTAACGCGAGGAGATTCGCATAAGCAATGCTAATACGAGGCGTTTTAATGGTTGCCAGTGCTGCTTTATAGTTCTCTGAATGGGCCAGATTGATGCTGGCAGCCTGTACATTATTAATGGCATCCCGCAGCACTTTCGGATGATTGGCAAAAAGGACATAGCGATCGCCCACCACTGCACTCGCGAGGGAAGTCTCTTCGGTTTGGCGCGATCGCGTGTAAATTAAATTCACCCCCTGATAGGGTTCAAAAACCAGATCCGCATCTCCCGCGATCGCGCTGCGGGAGAAAAACAATTGTAAAAATTCTTTCGCATATTCTCCATCTTTCGCCGAAACCACCAATAAATAGCCCGCTTTGCGCCCATTTTCGGGATTGCGATCGTAGTCGAGGGAAGTCATCGCCACGGTTATTTCGTCCCCCAACCAGCCTTTCACATCGGCGTAATAATTCAAATTCGTTTTTGCCAGCAACCCCGCTTTAATTTCATCCAGTTCTTTGCGCGATCGCCTTCTCTGAGAAAGAGGGGTTTCCAGTTGTAATAACGCTTCCAGGCGATCGGGATTTACCAACAACGATACCATCGCCGGAGCCTGGGCAGGAACAAACATCGCCCCTTCTGGCATCAATTTCGTACCGCCATCCTTCAAACTGAGGGGACTTTGCGCCAATACCCAATAGATGCCACCTCCCGCCAAAGACAGGCAAACAACAGTAACAGCGATTAAAACGAGGAAGAGAGAACGCAGTCTCATGGGCAACTCCGATTGCAATGCAGTTCTATCATTATTTCATCATTAGGTTTTTTGCAAAAACTAGGTTATTATGATTAAAAATTCAACAAACCCAGCATCGGTAGAATATAACTGATGTACTAAACTGGATTTGTGTTTAAAATGAACGCAATCCGATTTGTTGAACCCGAACGAAAGTTTTAGAAATTATAGCGTTGAGGCATTCTATGGAAACTCTCTCTCAAAATCCCGAAAAAGAAAAGGCACTTAAATTAGTTCTCAACCAAATCGAGCGCAATTTTGGTAAAGGCGCGATCGTGCGTTTGGGGGATGCGACCCGAATGCGGGTGGAAACCATCCCTACTGGGGCATTAACCTTAGATTTGGCCTTGGGGGGAGGACTACCCAAAGGTCGAATTGTTGAGATTTATGGTCCAGAAAGTTCCGGTAAAACTACTTTAGCACTGCACGCGATCGCGGAGGTACAAAAATCAGGGGGTGTTGCGGCCTTCATAGATGCGGAACACGCCCTCGATCCCGCCTATTCTGCGGCTTTGGGAGTGGATATCGAGAACCTCCTCGTGGCGCAACCGGATACCGGGGAATCGGGCTTAGAAATCGTGGATCAGTTAGTGCGATCGGCTGCTGTTGATATTGTTGTCATTGACTCCGTAGCCGCCCTCGTCCCTCGAGCCGAAATTGAGGGGGAAATGGGAGATATACAGGTGGGTTTGCAAGCGCGGCTGATGAGTAAAGCGTTGCGGAAAATTGCTGGGAATGTGGGCAAATCAGAAGCAACGATTATTTTTCTCAACCAGTTACGACAAAAAATCGGGGTCACTTATGGTAGTCCGGAAGTCACAACGGGGGGAAATGCCCTTAAGTTTTATGCTTCAGTGCGTTTGGATATTCGCCGCATTCAAACCCTAAAACGAGGCAGTGAGGGAGAATATGGCATTCGCGCTAAAGTCAAGGTGGCTAAAAATAAAATTGCTCCTCCTTTCCGCATTGCTGAATTTGATATTATTTTTGGGAGTGGAATTTCTAGTTGGGGCTGTGTTTTGGATTTAGCGGAACAAACCGATGTGGTGGTACGCAAAGGCGCATGGTACAGCTACAAAGGGGATAATATTGCCCAAGGTCGCGATAATGCAGTCAAGTATCTGGAGGCTAACCTGGAGATGGCGAAGGAAGTCTCTCAACAGGTGCGGGAAAAACTGATGGCTGGGGCGACGGTTTCGGCGAATTCTGTGGCTGCTGCTGCTGCGGCTGAGGCGAAGAAAAAGGCAGAGGAAGAGAAGGAGAATGAAGATCAAGATAATAATAATTTGGATGCGATCATGGTGGGAATGAGTAATTCTGGGACTTCTAAGCGAGGACGCAAATCGAAGGCATCGGCGATGAAGGAAGAGGAATAAAATTAAAATAGTAGAGGTGTTTTAAGTAAACGCCTCTACTCTGTCAAACTGGGGGGAAATAATTCTCATTGGCGATCGCCTTCACTTCAATAACGGTTTAATTAAACTGGCGATCGCATCGCAACGAAATTGATTGACTAAATCAGTTAATGCGTCTCCTAAAGAGCGATGTTGTTCGGGAATTTCGGCAATTAAACTAAGTACTAAATAATCTTCAAGTTTGAGAGCCGCTTGATAGACGCGAGTTAACCAATCAACAGACATTACTTCTAAACTCTCAGTTGTTAATGGAGAAGTAGGTTTAGTTTCCTCTGATAATGAATTTTCTGCATATAGATAGCTAATTTCTAAATGTTTTGCCATTATTTCAAAAATTGTTGATTCTCGAAAAGGTTTTCTGACAAAATCATCACATCCGGCTGAAAGCGTGATAATTTTTTCTTCTTCTAAAACACTAGCAGTTAAGGCAATTACTGCGGTTGCTTGTCCTCTCGTTGTGCTTTTAATATATTGCACAGTTTCATAGCCATCCATTACAGGCATCCTTATATCCATCCAAATTAAATGGGGCTGCCAGTTTTCCCAAATGGCAATTGCTTCTTTGCCATTACGCGCTTCTTGTAGCTCAAATCCTAATGGTTGCAACAATTTGATTAATAATTTACGATTAACTTCTTTATCATCAACAACTAATATTTTACAAGGAGAATCATTAGATTTAAGACCAATGACGCGAGATTTTTCTTCTCTATTTTCGATATCTTTTGCCGTGACAATTTGCACTTGAATATCAAAGGCAAATATTGTCCCTATTCCTACCTGAGAACTCACGGTAATATCGCCTCCCATCAACTGAACAAATTTACGACTAATGGGTAAGCCTAAACCAGTTCCTTCTTGAGCATTTTTTCCAGTTTGGGTTTGCCCGAAGGCTTCAAAAAGTAGATCGAGTTCCTCTTTCGCAATGCCCTCTCCTGTATCTTCAATCTCAAATTTTATTGTTGTTTGTTGTTGATTATTGTTGTTTTTATGAGTATCAATTGTGTTCCCATTAACCACGGATAATTGTTTGGGATTTGTTGCAGTAATTCTTAAGGAAACTCCACCCTCGGAGGTGAATTTTAAAGCATTATTGAGCAGATTAATCAAGACTTGACGCAATTTTATAGGGTCTGTGGCAATGTATTGTGGGGTATTGCGATCCCATTCAAATAGTAGTTGTAACTGTTTGCTTTCGGCTCTGAGAGAGAAAATATCTTCAATCTCGTTTAAGAGTCTATAGAGGTCGAAATTTTGAGGATTGAGGGATATCTTTCCCGCTTCTATTTTGGATAAATCTAAAACATTATTAATCAAGGTTAAAAGATATTCACCACTACGATTAATAATACTGATATTTTCTTGCTCTTCTGAAGATAATTTCTGCGATCGCAGCATCAGTTGAGAAAATCCCAATACCGCATTTAAAGGAGAGCGTAATTCGTGGCTCATATTAGCAAGAAAGGTGCTTTTGGCTCGGTTCGCCACTTCTGCTTTATCCTTGGCAATAGTGAGTTCTTTTAAAGTAGATTGTAGGCTACCAGTCTTTTCCGCAACTTGCCGCTCTAAATCTTGCTGATAGTTTTGGCGCAATTTTTCCGCCTCCCGGAGGGATTGCGCCATCTGACGAAAGGATTCCGACAGGGTTTCTACCTCGCGAATTCGGGTAGATTTCAGGGAGCGATCGAGGTTGCCGTTGGCAAAATCTTGGGTTGCTTGAGTGAGTTGAAGCAGCGATCGCGAAATTCGCCTCGATGTCCACAGGCCGCTGGCGATCGCCACTATTAAGGCTAATCCGCATAAAACGACAGTGCGACGAATACTGGCATGAATTTCTCCCAAAAATTCCGACTCTGGTATAACTGTGACGATCAGCCAGTCCAGTCCGTATTCATCGCGATAGGGACTCACTTTAACAAAAGGGTGGTGAGGGAGATCCGGGCGCAATAATGACTCTTCTGCGATCTCGGACAAATTTCCATAGTGTTGCATTAAATAGCGCGCAACATTGCGGGTAAAGGGATCTTGTGAATCCTTGGCATTGAGTCTTATTTCTTTCCCATTGATGAGGGGGACAGGGGATTCATCGGCAGAAGTAGCCACGATCAACCCCGATTGCTCCATAATAAAAATATTGCCTGCGCGATCGCCTTTTAGTTCTTGCAAAAATTGACCGAGTTGATGGAGTTCGATATCAATTCCAAAAACTCCTAACAATTGCTTTTGCTCGTTATAAATAGGGGTACTGGCAGAGATACTAATGCGATCGGGGAAACCATCCCAAGTATAAACCGCACTCCAAACTGGTCCTCCGGCTTCGACGGCATCGGTATACCAAGCCAAATCGTTTCTTTCTGTATTTTCCAGCACCTTCAGCACATCTCCCTTATTTCCCTTCTCGTCCACTTTATATCGAGTCACAGTCCTCAGATTAGACCGAGGGATTTCTCCAGTTACAAGGTTATCTTCTGATAAGTAAGCATTGGCACGAAAGGAACCATCCGCTCCCCCAAAACCAATAGCAGCAAAATCAAACAATAGTATCTGCCGATAAAAATATCGACCAAGGGCATCAAAATCGTTAATATCTAAAATTCCGGCCTGAAATGCCGCCAAATTTGCCGAGTTAATGGCTTGACCTCTGCCCAAATAATCATTAAGGTGGCGATCGATGCGTTCTCCTTGTTCTGTCATCAATTCATTGGCTAATTGTGCGATCGCATTTTGCCCAGTGCGATAGGACAGATAAGCCACTAAACTCGTAATACCGATAACTTGCAAGGCCAGTTGGACTGTGAAAACCACATAAAGGGGTATTTTTTGTTGGCTAGAAAAAGATGGCATTGCAAACAAAATCTCCTAAACCTCAAAATCTATTGTCCTCATTATCTACTAATTTTCCTAAACATTCCCCAAAATTTTTGGCTAATCTCCCAGCAATTTTCTACCATATTGCGATTAATTATTTTTGCATTTAGTGTTACATTTATAATACACTGAATTTTAGCTAGAGCAAGTCAGGAACCTCAGCCTAAAGGCGTGAGGCTTGAAAGAGAAATCTAACAAGCCATTCTGACCAGACTCAGTACCTTGCGTACTACGTTATTTGGGTCACGACACCTTGGAATGCGAAGCTAGTTCCCCGCTCTGTCGTTAGTAGTTAAACAATCTTAAGGTCACTGAGATAGT
>NZ_JACSWA010000221.1 GCF_016888125.1 Spirulina sp. CCY15215 | reverse complement strand
TCGCTATTTTTAAAAAACTGACATAATGGGGGTAGTGCGTCCGTATAGCGTGTCCAAAGGACAAACATCTTGCTCGCTGTTTTTACATTTTTACAAAACTGAGATGCACCCAACAATAGAATAATCCCCCTTGCTTAATGCGGAGGTTGGCTGTTAGTTATTTTATAACCATCGCAGTAAAATTGAAAATGAATGATTATGATTTTCACATTGAGACTCGAGGAAATAGCAAAAATACTCCTCTCCTTTTTTTGCATGGATTTATGGGGAATGGAGATGATTTTCAAACGATAATCTCTCAATTTGCTGAGGATTTTTATTGTTTGGCGATCGATCTTCCAGGACATGGTAAAACGGAAATTAATGGTAGAGATGATTGTTATAAAATGGAACAGACAGGGAATGCGATCGCCGAATTCCTCGACAATCTTAATCTCCTCCAGTGTTATTTACTAGGTTATTCGATGGGAGGAAGATTAGCGCTTTATCTTGCCTTGCATTTTCCGCAAAAATTCCCTAAAATTATTCTAGAATCCGCATCTCCTGGATTAAAGACCCCACTCGAACAGGAAAAGCGGCGCGAAAAAGATGCACAATTAGCCAGCAACTTAGAAACGCGATCGCTGGAAAACTTTCTCAAAGATTGGTATCAAAATCCGCTTTTTTCTTCTTTGCAAAGTCAGGCTAAATTTGAGACTAAATTTGAGATAATGATACAGAGGAGAAGGCAAAACGATCCCCTATTATTAGCAAAATCTCTGCGATATATGGGAACAGGACAACAACCCTCTTTATGGGATGAACTAAAAACCTTACAAAATCCTTTATTATTACTGGTTGGAGAACTAGATGCAAAATTTACTGCGATCGCAACCCAAATGCAAACTCTTTCCCCTCTCATACAATTGCAAATTGTTGAAAATTGCGGTCATAATATTCATTTAGAGAACCCCGAAAAATTTATTAAAAAAGTTAAATATTTTTTGAATGCCTCTTGACTTTCGTAACATCAATACCCTCTGTAGTTCTATCCTAGTCGAGACTTTTTCTCGTCTCGGTTTGACTACTGCAATTCTCTGTCCAGGCTCTCGTTCTACTCCTCTAACTGTTGCATTTGCCCAACACGATCGCATTGAAGCTATTTCCATTTTAGACGAACGTTCTGCCAGTTTCTTTGCCCTGGGAATTGCCAAAAAATCCCGCTTACCCGTCGTCCTTGTCTGTACATCTGGCACCGCCGCAGCTAACTTTTATCCTGCAATTATAGAAGCCAGTCTGAGCAATGTATCCTTGCTCGTTTTAACCGCCGATCGCCCAGCAGAATTGCAACATTGTCGCGCCGGACAAACCATCGATCAACTTAAAATTTATGGACAATATCCCAACTGGCAAGCACAATTTCCGCTACCAGAAAATCGCCTAGAAATCCTGCATTATTGGCGACAAAATACGATTCAAGCCTGGACGCGATCGCGCTTCCCTCATGCTGGAGTTGTGCATCTAAATTTCCCCTTCCGCAAACCCCTAGCCCCCATCGAACAACTAGAAATTAAAGCCTTAGCATCGCAAATTGATGAGGAAGAATTTTTTGCATTTCTGGGGAATAGACAACCGGGAATAGGCAGACAACAGGCAATGATTGAAATGCCTTCTCAATGGCAAAACCGAAAAAAAGGAATTATTATTGCAGGAATTTGTTGCCCTCAAAAACCAAGTGCTTATTGCAGCGCGATCGCGGAACTTTCCCAAACTCTACAATTTCCCGTTTTAGCAGAAGGACTCTCTCCCGTCCGCAACTATGCCGATCTAAATCCTAACCTGATTTGTACCTACGATCTCCTCCTTCGTAATCTTGAATTAGCTCAAGAATTAATCCCCGAAATTGTAATTCAAATCGGCGAATTACCCACCAGTAAAATCCTGCGATCGTGGTTGCAAAATACGCAACCGCAACGATGGATCGTCGATCCCAGAGAAGAAAATCTCGATCCTCTCCACGGGAAAACCCTGCATTTAAGAACCGCGATCGAACAGTTAACCCTTCCCAAAACTTCCGCGCGATCGCCATCCCCCTATTTAAAACAATGGCAAGCCAAAGAAACCCAAATGCGAGAAATCTGCGATCGCGATCTCACCGCAACCAAAGAACTATTTGAAGGTAAAATTCCCTGGTTATTATCCCAAATGCTACCCCCAGGAACCCCCTTATTTATCGCCAATAGTATGCCCATTCGGGATGTCGAAACCTTTTGGCGACCCAATCACCATCGCATTCAACCCTACTTCAACCGAGGTGCGAATGGCATTGACGGCACCCTCTCCACCGCCCTCGGTATCGCCCACCGCAACCGCAGTAGCGTGCTTCTAACCGGAGATCTCGCCCTTCTCCATGATATTAATGGTTTGTTGCAAACCAACAAATTTTGGGGGCATCTCACCATTATCCTGATTAATAATAATGGTGGCGGCATTTTCGAGAACTTACCCATTGCCCAATTTAACCCCCCCTTTGAAGAATTTTTTGCGACTCCCCAGGCGATCGATTTTGCCGAACTCTGTGCTGCATACCGCATCGAATATCACTGCATTACTGCTTGGAAGCGCCTAGAACCCCTCTTAAATCCTCTCCCCGAGGAGGGAATCAGAGCGATCGAAATCCCCACCCATCGCGGCGCAGATGCCCAATGGCGCAAAGAAAAATTTCAGCAATGGTCTAACAAATAACTATCAACTATCAACTATCAACTATTCCCAGATGTCCCCTCCCGTCCTAAACTTGTCATGGAGAGATAATAATTGGCAATTTAGAGGTTTTTCGTGAAAAGAGTATTAGGAATCATTCTGGGTGGAGGTGCCGGCACCCGTCTTTACCCACTAACGAAACTACGGGCAAAACCGGCAGTTCCCCTAGCAGGCAAATACCGTTTAATCGATATTCCTGTTAGTAATTGTATTAATTCAGGCATTAATAAAATTTACGTTCTGACGCAATTTAATTCAGCTTCTCTTAACCGTCACTTAACCCGCGCTTATAATTTTGGCGGTTTGAGTGATGGTTTTGTAGAAGTGCTTGCGGCACAACAAACCCGCGATCGCCCAGACTGGTTTCAAGGAACTGCCGATGCGGTTCGTCAGTATTTGTGGTTATTTGATGAATGGGATATGGATGAAGTGATTATCCTCTCAGGAGATCATCTTTATCGCATGGACTACGGTTTATTCATCGATCGCCACCGGGAAACGAATGCCGATATTACCCTTTCGGTGATTCCCATTGACGAAAGACGCGCTTCTAGTTTTGGCTTGATGAAGATTGATAATGCGGGCAGGGTTATTGATTTTAGCGAAAAACCCAAAGGAAGTGAACTTAAAGCCATGCAGGTAGATACCAGGGCTTTAGGTTTAACGCCAGAAGAGGCAAAACAAAAGCCTTATATTGCTTCAATGGGGATTTATGTCTTCAAGAAAAATGCTTTGATCGAACTGCTGAAGAAGAATACAGAACAAACAGATTTTGGTAAAGAAATCATTCCAGGAGCCGCCCAGGATTATAATATTCAGGCGTATCTTTTTGACGATTACTGGGAAGATATTGGAACGATAGAATCATTCTTTGAAGCAAATTTGGCCTTAACGGTACAGCCGAAACCTGCTTTCAGTTTTTATGACGAACAAGCGCCTATTTATACTCGTTCTCGCTATCTTCCTCCTACCAAACTGTTAAACTGTAAGGTGAGTGAATCGATTATTGGTGAAGGCTGCATTCTCAAAAATTGCGAGATTGGTCATTCAGTATTGGGAATTCGTTCTCGCATTGAATCTGATTGTAAAATTGAGGATACCCTAGTGATGGGTGCCGATTATTATGAACCTTTTGCTGAACGTCAATCCAATTTAGAAATGACGAAAGTTCCTCTGGGAATTGGTGAGGGTTCGACCATTCGCCGGGCAATTGTTGATAAAAATGCCCGCATTGGTAAGAAAGTTTTAATCCTCAATAAAGATCGGGTTGAAGAAGCTAATCGCGAAGATGAGGGCTTTTTCATTCGCAGTGGTATTGTGGTGGTGTTGAAAAATGCGGTTATTCCTGATAATACAGTGATTTAACTTATGTTGAGGAAATAATTAAAGGCGATCGCCTGAACAAAATTATAGTTAATTTGGATTCAGGCGATCGCTTTTTATGTGCCAACTCCCACCGCTTGTTTACGACTCCGCACTTCCAAATAAACCAAAAGTGCGTTAATATCCGCAGGGTTAACTCCCCCAATGCGCGAGGCTTGGCCAATGGTCAAAGGGCGAACTTTTGTTAATTTTTCTCGCGATTCCATTGACAATGTTTCCACTTTCATGTAGTCCAAATCGGGAGGTAATTTTCGATTAGTATTGCGGCTAATTTGTTCGATTTGATTTTGTTGGCGTTTGATGTATCCTGAATATTTAATCTCAATTTCCGCATCTTCTTTTTCAATGAGATTTAACTCAGAATTGCCCAATTGATAACGCTCTAAATCGAGATAATGAAAACCCGATCGCCGCAACAAATCCGCTAAGGTAATCGATCCCTTAATTCTCTGCTGGGTATCTGCCAGAATTTGCTTGCCGATCGCGTCACCTTCTTTGACCCGCGTGTTATCCAATCGCTCTTTTTCGGCCTCAATATTGGCGTATTTGTCTTGAAATAATTGCCAACGGCGATCGCCAATTAAGCCAATTTCTCGACCCAAAGGAGTGAGACGGCGATCGGCATTATCGGAACGCAAAAGCAAGCGATATTCAGAACGAGAAGTGAGCATTCGATAAGGTTCTCTTAAATCCTTAGTACACAAATCGTCAATCAATGTACCGATGTAACTTTGTTCTCGAGAAAATACCAACATTTCCTCTCCTTTAACAAATTTTACTGCATTAATACCCGCCACAAGACCTTGTGCCGCAGCCTCTTCATATCCCGTCGTCCCGTTAATTTGTCCCGCCGAAAATAACCCCTCAATGTTCTTCGTCATCAAAGTGGGATAGCATTGCGTCGCGGGCAAATAGTCGTATTCCACCGCATAAGCGGCACGCAACATCGTGCAGTTTTCCAACCCTGGTAACGTCCGTAACATCTGCAATTGCAGCGTTTCCGGTAATCCCGTCGAAAAGCCTTGAATGTACAATTCAGGAATTTCTCGCCCTTCCGGTTCGATAAAAATCTGGTGAGAATCTTTGTGAGCAAAACGCACGATTTTATCTTCAATACTAGGACAATAACGGGGTCCCTTGGCATCAATAAAGCCACCATAAACCGGAGATAAGTGCAAATTTTCCTGAATTAAACGATGGGTTTCTAGAGTTGTGCGGGTGAGATAACAATTCATCTGTTCCCGTTCTACCCACACTTCCGGGTCAAAACTAAACCAACGTACCTTTTCATCGGGAGGTTGAGGCTCCATTTTGGAATAGTCCACCGATCGCTTATCCACCCGCGCAGGAGTCCCAGTTTTTAAGCGTCCCGTCTCAAACCCCAACTGGTTAAGAGTATCCGTCAATCCGACTGCTGCAAATTCCCCTGCCCGTCCCGCAGACATGGACTTATCACCCACCCAAATGCGACCGCCGAGAAAAGTGCCTGTAGTGAGAATTACCGCCTTCGCTGCAAAACCAGAGCCAAAATAAGTTTGTACCCCAATAACCTCATCATTTTTACCCAATACTAAATCCGTGGCCATTCCTTCTCGAATGACCAAATTTTCCTGATTTTCGACAATTTCCTTCATCACCTTGGCATATTCCCGCTTGTCAGTTTGAGCGCGTAACGCCCATACCGCAGGACCTCTGGAGATATTGAGAACCCGCTTTTGCAAATAGGTGCGATCGGCCATTTTGCCAATTTCCCCCCCCAATGCGTCCACCTCGTGGGTGAGTTGGGACTTCGCAGGACCGCCTACCGCCGGATTGCAGGGTTGCCAAGCAATGCGATCGAGGTTTAAGGTTAACATGAGGGTTCGACATCCCAAACGCGCCGCAGCGAGGGCAGCTTCACATCCAGAATGTCCGGCACCAATAACAATGATGTCGAATTCGTCTTGGAAGTTTACAGGAGTTGGGATAGTCATCGTCCGGACAGGTTAGAGTATTTTTATATTGTAGCGGGTCTTGAAGAAACGATTGTGGGCTTGCTTTTTTGCCGAAATTCTGCTACAAACATCCGCTAAATGTATAAATTCTTCGGAACAAATCTCAAATCATTCGGATCGAAGACAAAAGCGGTGCAAAAACGATATTTACAGGTCATTTCCCCAGCGAATTAACGTGTCAGGAACCTCAACCTAAAGGCGTGAGGCTTGAAAGAGAAATCTAACAAGCCATTCTGACCAGACTCAGTACCCCGCGTACTACGTTATTTGGGTCACGACACCTGGGAATGCGAAGCTAGTTCCCCGCTCTGTCG
>NZ_JACSWA010000220.1 GCF_016888125.1 Spirulina sp. CCY15215 | reverse complement strand
CAATGGGAAGAGGAAAATATCGCCCCACAAGTCGCATTTGAAATCCTATCTCCTGGGAACAAGAAAAAAGATATGGAGACAAAATTCAATTTTTATCAACAACATGGAATTGAAGAATATTACTTGTACGATCCGAAGAAGAATCGCTTGCAAGGATGGTTGAGAAAAGGGAAGAAATTAGAAGTTATTTCGCAAATGGAGGGCTGGGAAAGTCCGCGTTTAGGAATAAAGTTTAGTAGGATAGAGGGAGAATTAGCATTATTTTATCCCAA
>NZ_JACSWA010000022.1 GCF_016888125.1 Spirulina sp. CCY15215 | reverse complement strand
GCACTGATGAAGTCAAACTTCGCCAAATTCTGATTAACTTGATTAATAATGCTCTCAAGTTTACCTCTGCGGGAGGTATTTCTGTCAGGAGTCAAAGCCTAGAAGCCTCAAAAATTGCCTTTGAAATCGAAGATACAGGTGCGGGTATCGCCCCAGAAGAACTAGACAAACTCTTTGAAGCCTTTACTCAAACTGAAAGTGGCAAACAATCCCAAGAAGGAACGGGTTTAGGACTCTCCATTAGTCGCAAATTCGTGCAGTTGATGGGAGGCGAAATGAGCGTGAGTTCCCAAGTCGGAAAAGGAACTATATTCCACTTTGAGATTGAAGTTGAGGAAGTTGA
>NZ_JACSWA010000219.1 GCF_016888125.1 Spirulina sp. CCY15215 | reverse complement strand
CCTATTATGAGACTGCATTCTGATGAATTTACTCCTTTGCTTTTACAATTGTCTCGTGAAGAATTAATCGATCGCTTCAGTGTCCAAGAAGAAGGAGCATAATACTTTAGAGCGATCGCTTTCTCAAGGATTTTTCAAGGAGTCGCGATCGCAAAAGGAGAAAAAGAGAAAAGCGATCGCATTTTCTCTGTTATGCTATGAGCATTGAATAATTATTCATTCGCCCGTGACTCGTTTTATCCACGACCAATTCGCCAAACAATATCTCAGCGAACTCCTTTCTCCTCT
>NZ_JACSWA010000218.1 GCF_016888125.1 Spirulina sp. CCY15215 | reverse complement strand
TCTAATGCGATCGCATAGGAATCGTAAATGGTTTGACTGGTAATCTGACAAAGGATGCGATCGTCTCCCCATAATATCAAATCCGCATGAATACTATGAATTAAAAAGCTAGGGAGCGAGACGATCGCGGGAACAATGCGATCGCAAGCCAACCGCCCTCCTGCTAAATTTCGCGCGACCGGACCCACTTGCAATGCGGCATAACCTCCCATAAGAAACAATGGCTACCTCGGGAGTCATCGACCCCCCATTCCGTGCTTCTTGTATCTGTTGCCAACGAGACACGAGGATTCTCTGCTGTTGCGTTGAGGATGGTGATGTCTAGACAATGGATAATGCGATCGTGAAGATTGTTCCCTTGCCAAACTCTGAACTGCATTCGATTGAGCCACCATGCTTCTCCGTGATGATTTGATGCGCGATCGCCATCCCCAAACCAGTTCCTTTGCCAACCTCTTTGGTGGTAAATCCCTGCTCAAAAATTCGTTCAATCGTTTCCCGTTTCATTCCACAGGCATTGTCTTGGATCTGAATTTGCACCTGCTTATCAACCACTGAAGTGGTAATCGTAATTATATTGGGATCGGCTTTAATCTCCTCGAAAGTTTTGCCTTGATTCGCCTCCTCAAAGGCATCAAAGGCATTGGCCAAGATGTTCATAAACACCTGATTTAACTGACCTGGAAAACATTGCACTTCCGGTAGATCGCCATAGTTCTTGACAACTTCAACTGCTGGCCGCTGTTCATTGCTCTTGGTTCGATGCTTAAGGATTAGTATTGTACTCTCAATGCCCTCATGGATATTAAATGCTGTCTTATAATCTCGATCCTGACGAGAGAAGATACGCAAACCATCACTGATATTGCGAATGCGATCCACTCCTGAATTCATCGAGTTGATAATATTGGGCAAGTCTTCGCGGATAAATTCCAAGTCAATCTCTTTAATTTCATCTTCAATATCTGCATCAGGGTTAGGCATTTTTTCTTGATACAAATCAATCAGTCCGAGTAGATCCTTTATATAGTTCTGGGCAGGTTGAATATTCCCTTTTAGAAACCCCACTGGGTTATTGATCTCATGGGCAATGCCTGCCACTAATTGACCCAGGCTTGACATTTTTTCAGCTTGAAATAACTGGATTTGAGTTTGCTTGAGTTCCTCAAAGGCTGTTGTTTTGGCAAGCACCTCTTTCTCTAGCTCATCCGCATCCGTAACCCGTTTAATTAAGGGACGCAACACAAAAACCAAACCAACGGTGGCGATCGTGCTGACCCCAAATACTGCCAGACCGACAAAAAACAAATCTCGGTTCACTGCACCATACAGTTCCTGACGATCCATCTGCACCGCAATGATCCAGTCAGTATGCGGCAAGGTCCCAAAGGCAATGATCTGATTGTCGTAATGTTCAATTTCTGTTGGATCGTGGGCGATCGCACCGTGGAGTAAAGAAGCCAAGTGTTCCGGCAGCACCTGTGACCCGTTTCGCAACGGAAAGAACAACGCCAAGGTGTCCCCTTGCTCTTGGGCCAAGAGCATCTCGCCCGTCTCCCCTTGGAGAATGTCTGAGAGATCCAGGGTCGAGTCAACTCCGACATGAACCAGGAGTTGGTCGGTGCGATCGAAGCGACTGACCCCCACCAGTGAATCGTTTTGATCGATCGCATCCTCTAGATCGAACAAACTCAGTTCCTGCAACTCAGTCAAGCTGGCCTTGCCCTGAACGTAGTCAGAAAGTATCTTGCGGGCAAAGGTACGACTGGTGACTTGTTCAGCAACTTCAATACTGCTTTGCTGCACCTGTTCAGCCGCCAATGTTCGGTTGCTCAGTTTAGCCTGGAGGTCTTGCTCCTGAGCTATTTTAAGCTTGTTGTAGAGGGGAATGACACTGACCAATGCCACCACTAAACTGACGCAAAAGACCCCTGCCGTAGAATAACGGCTCAGGTGGCGTTGTAAACGGTTGGAAGAGTTTGAGGGACTGTTCACTAAGCTTGTTTGATTCAGGTTATTTCCAATCTATTCAGGGTAAACGCAACAAAATCACCCCAAAAAATTGCTATTGGGGATCATGTCATAGAAAGGAGTTCCGTGCAATTTGGACTGAAAATCCTCTTGTCAAAAGATTATTCCCTTGTCGATTCCCCATCTTTTCAGGTCGCGCTGACCCTCCCCGCTCTTTTCTCGTATCGCACCTTGGCCAAAGTCGTTGCAGTTTAGAGACTGCTTATCAGTCTAGCCCTTCGCAAAATGAACTGTAATACCGTCTCTTGGTGAGCCAGAATATCGGCTCTCCCTTCCATCCCGGCTTGTAGGGTACATTGGCGATCGCCTTGTTGTTCTAATTCTATCTGTTGTTGGATTAAAGATTCTCGTTCCCGTTTTAAAGTAGCGATTCTGACGGTTCCGGTGGCCTGTTCTCGGCGAATTTGTTCTCGGGCGATCGCGACTTCTGCGGGACTGGGATCGAGGGCAGTTTTGGCTTTTTCGAGCCGCGCTTTTGCGGCTTCAACGGCAGCCGCACGCATTTTCAGTTCTTGGATGGCTCCTAAGCGGTCTTGTTCTTGTTGGATCGCGGCTAACTGAACTTCTGCCAATTGGTCTTGGGAGATTCCCCCTTCTCGGGCGAGGGGACGGTAGCGGTCTAATTTTTCTCGCGTGGTTTTTAGTGAGGCTTCTATGGATCTCAGGTTGGCTTCTGCGGCGATCGATTCCGCGCCGATCTGTCTTAATTCGGCTTCGGCTGCTGCGACATCTTTTTGGCTATTCAGAGCGCGATCGCGGTACTCTCGACGATGGCCGGCTAATTCGGCTCGGGCAGATGCGATTGCACTTTGATTCTCTTGAGTTTCGGCTGCGATCTGGCGATCGAGGACAACAATCTGAGCCTGAATTTGTTGGATTTGTTGCTGTAGGTGGGCGATCGCGCCTTGCAATTGGATTTTTTGCACATTTAAGCGGGTATCATCCAATCGAGCGATCGTCTCTCCGGCCTTCACCTGCTGATTTTCTTTCACTTCAATCCGTTGGACTGTACCCGCTTGGGTAGCTTCGACAAGGTGCAACTCTCCAGCCGGACGCGCAAGTACCGCTTGATCCAATCGATGTAAGTTTGCTCAGTACGGTAGGAGTAGTGTTTGAGGCGGATCACTTCTCGAAGCACGTCCAGCAGCTTCTTTGGCGGTGGGGGGGCAGTCATAGGGACAAACAAATTCGTATAAAACGCGCTCTAAGGGAATTATACAGAAAATTTCCGTATAACATCCCTATGCAGAGTGTTATGCGGATGAAATCTTAATAAAATCTGTATAGGGGGTGATTAGATGGAAAAAATCCGTATAATTCAATCCGTATAATTCATAGTTATGCCGAAACCGATAAGTTCGTTAAGGTTGTCTGTTTCTAGCCAAATTAGGCAATTAATCAAATCTTTAAAATCTAAGGAGTGCTACTTACTCATGACTGTTTCAACTTCTACAACAATGAGAAAGGCTTACCAAGTTATTCAGATTCGTGTTCAACTGCTAGGGCGTGGAATGACCAATGAAATTATGAATCTTTATGTGAACGGGAAGCGTCTTAAACCCAAAGTGAAGACTATACATGAATTTTTAAACTACTTAGGTGCTCAAGGTTTCTGTCTTGTAACCGCTGAGTTGGAAACTGAAGGAATCTACACACACTTTTACACTTTACAGCGTGAGGTTCTAACTCAGCAACCTCCCGAAGGAGATATTTTTGATGAACTTGCCAAAGCAAAGGAAGGTGCTGATTTTGGAGACACAGTTAAAAATCTTCTTGAAGGTGGACTTGATCGTCTTGCTTAATTTACGACGCGATCGCCAGTCCCCCAACCGTTCCAAACAGGAGGCAATTGGTTTTTGGGTTCGGATTTAGGGGAAGATTTTACCGATCTGATTCCGGGCAACGCTATTCCTTGGCATATCGAGGCATTTTACCGCTATAAAGTCACGGACAATATCTTTTTAACCCCCGGAATGATTTGGTTAACCGCCCCCAACCAATCCGCCCGCAATCCCGATGTTTTAGTCGGCACATTGAGGCTCACTTTTCGTTTTTAACGGAACTCGCGATTCATATCTCGCAGTACGAAGGGCGGGATCGATGAGTTCTGCTCTCGTTTCTGCTTCGTTCAATTTGATTCCTCCTCGAGGATCGGTTTGATAATGCCGATTTAATGAGAATCTGGAGATGTTCCGCGATCGGGAATAATCTCAATTAATCCCGTTTGAAATGCTTTATCGTAAGTGATAACAGGTATTTTTTCGAGTTCTGCTTGTGCCATAATCATGCGATCGAAAGGATCTCGATGAGCGATCGGCAAACTACCTGCTCTGATGGCATGGGCTGAGGTAATGCCAAGTTCAAGGAATTTTGCTTGAATTAATATCTGTGAATATCGTTCGACAATGGGTTTGGCTTCAGGCAGTTTACCGATGCGGTATTTTGTGGCAATTTCCCAAGCAGAAGCACTGCTGACAAAAATCTGATGTTTTGAGTTGCGAATGATGTCTCGGCAAACCATATCGAGCTTAGAATCGTCGAAAAGCCACCACAAGAAAATATGAGTATCGAGAAGATATTTTATTCCCATCGCTGGAGTTCTTCTTCAGGTAGGGGGTCAAAAAAAGTATCGCTGAGTTTTCCGGTTAAAAGTCCGGGGGTGCGGGGTTGAGGGGATTCTCGACCCAATCCTAAGCGAAAGTAGTAAATCAGATCGTAAATTTCTGCGAGTTTTTCTTCGGGAATTTCTTGGAGTTCTTGAAGGATTTTATCAATTAGCATGGGTTCGCGTATGGTTTATTTTCCATTATTGCCAGAGATGCGATCGCTTTTAGGTTTCTTTTTCAATTTGGAACGCAGTGCGTTCAATTTTTCCAAATGAGGGCAAGTCGTGGCAATGTTTGCTTTTGTCTGGAAACCTCCAGATCGCTTTTCGGTTCAATGTGACTCATGCGACGGCCTCCTCAATAGACTGTCAGCAGTTTGCTTGAACTTTTGCAGGTCGGGAAACAAATTCCCATTCACGAACTCGATATTTAATGACAACAGTAGTGTAGCAAGTTCTGGAGGAACGGCTCCCGACATTTATGTTTGATCGCAAAAGATTCGGGGCAAAAATCTTCTTCAGTTTAACAAATTCTTCTGCATTATCTGTCGGCATACACGGGCGATCGATCTCGTTTTGTTCTTCATCGTCAACATAAGGAATTGAAGCGGTGTACAAATTCCATTGTTCTTCTTTGAGAACTTCTCGGATACTTTCCTTGATGAGTTCTTTTAAAGTTTGGCGATCGCTGTTGTTGAGAAATGTCATGGTTGATTGTCCTGTTTGGCAATTCTTTTCCTATCGCTAGTGCGATCGTTGTTTCCTGATGTAGTAAAATCAGACTATGACAAAACTCTAACTCAACCAAAACAGTTATGACAGTCAGCCAAACGAAAAAAATGATATGGGAACATATTAATACATTACCAGGGGAACAAGTTAAAACGCTTCTTTTAACATGGCTAATCAATTCTTCTGGAGACTTAGAAGACTTTGAGCAATTTTTGACCAATCAGACGACTCAAACAGCAGAAAATTGTCTTGAGTACGGTGCGATCGACTCAGACTTAAATTTTCAAGCCCTTACTGAAGATGAAATGGTTCAACAAAGTAAACTTGCCCTCGAATCTTACTATCGTAAAGGTATTGGTATTACCCATTATTCTATACGCGAATGGGCTGATAGTTTAGGAACAGAAGGGGAAAAACCATGTCCAAAATAGTTTGGACTGAAGGTGCAGTTGACGATCTCAATCGCCATTACGAGTTTCTCAAAATCAACGATGCTGATGCTGCGGTACGTGCAGTCCAAAAGATTGTCTCTACTGGTGAAAGTTTACAGGAGAATCCCCGTAGAGGCAAAACCGTAGATGACGTTGTAGGATTGCGGAAACTTTTAGTTGCTTTTGGGAAATAATGGGCGTATGCGAATAGGGAATGGGCGTATGCGAATAGGGAATGGGCGTATGCGAATAGGGAATGGGCGTATGCGAATAGGGAATGGGCGTATGCAATACGCCCCTACTAAAACCCCCAAATTTTACCGTTATCTCGTAGGGGTGCAATGCTTGCACCCTTTTTCTTTTTGTTTATCCGTCAAATCGGATAATTGTAGTTGATTCGTCAGTGCGATCGCATTTTGGCATTCTTCACCCAGTTCAACGATATGTTAATTTAAAGTTGGATTATTTGTGGCAATTTTAGCTTTGTTATTGAGTTGCATTATTGTTTTCCCCATAGCCAGAAGATTTGGGAATGGTTTGAATAATTATCTTTAATCCTAAAACTTCAAGCCAGTTGCTCAAATGGTAGATGGCAAAATTGCCTTTTTCGGATAAAAGATTGTTGAGTTTTTGGCGATGGTCTTCGATCTGTTCTGGAGTTAGATAAATATCTCCTAACGCTTCTAAAATATTGTTTAATACTCTGTGTAACAATTCGGGTTCGGGGTTTTCTTCCTCAAAAAGTGCTTCTAAATATCCTGCGGCTTCTTCAGGAGATTTCAAAGATTCAATTAAATAAGATTGATAGCTTTTAGTTGTTGGGGTTTTGACGGTTTGCATAGTCTTTCCAGTATTTTTGTGCTTGACGAATATCTTTTTGTTGCGTGCTTTTGTCGCCTCCACATAAAAGTATAATAATTGTAGAACCCACTTGTCCAAAATAAATCCGATAACCACCACCATAATCGATTCTCAATTCGCAAACCCCTTCACTCACTGATTTATAATCTCCTAAATTTCCCAAACTGACGCGATCGAGTCTCAATTTTATTTTTCGTCTTGCTTTGACATCTCGCAAAGAGTTCAACCAATCTTCAAAGGGACTATTCCCCGCTTCAGTCAAATAAATCGCTGCTAAACGTAGCCTTACCCATTGCTTGTTCTGGAGGCCAATATTTCTCCGTTCCGATAACCGTTCCCGTCACGCTTCGTTGGGAGACTACCCACAGGCGATCGCACTCTATCAGCAATCTCTGGAAATTAAACGCCAAATTGGGGACAGAGGGGGAGAAGCTAGGTCTTTACAAAATCTTGGTAGTTTGTATCAAAAAGTTGGCAGAATTCAAGATGGATATGCAGCAGCATATCAAGCACAAGAAATTTATCAAGCCTTAGATTTACCTCTTAATGCTTATCCTCTTCCCAAGTGGGTGAAAGCTGTTGCTAAATTTGCCCAACGCAGTAAGTTTAATCTCATTCTCTGTTTTATTTTAGGTATTGTTGCCTTTCCCTTTGCCCTCATTTGGATTATTCTGATTGCTCTTTACCGAATCATCCGCAATCTTTTCCGACGAAGATAAATCTCTAAATTGCACCGCGATCTCTTATTTTTCCCCTTAAAAACGGGTTCACAGGAACGCACAGATTCCCACTCTGTAAGAATATCATTGTCAAGTCAATCCTGTCAAGGAAAAATTGAACTATTTTTGGCTTTTTTGTTAAGGATTACATTACTCAATCGATTCAATCCTCCTG
>NZ_JACSWA010000217.1 GCF_016888125.1 Spirulina sp. CCY15215 | reverse complement strand
TTTCTGAAATTCGCGAGCGAGAATATCGGAGTACAAGTAACCAACCTTTAGAAATGCGACCATTATTACTCAAATCCGATCCCTCTGATTGGCAAACTTGGGAAAGTTTTTCACATATCATCAATGAATTTACAAAGGATGAGTGGAAAAATCGGCGTAATAAAGTCAAAGCATTGCGAGAAGTGCTGCGACGCGGATCGGATGCTACCAAAGAGTTTCTGACAGCTTATCGGTTGGACAAACTGCCCGAGTTTCCTGAGTCTGTAAGTGAAAATACGCGCATAGACTTAGCTGAACAAGGTTGGTTAAATGATGTTTGTGGCTACTTTGACGCGATCGAAGCGATTGACTTCTATTTACCACTGGGAGGAAACTGATGACCTATTATAAACTTCAGATTCACTTACTCAGTGATACGGCATTTGGTCGCGGTGATGGTGTTGCCGGATTGCTCGATCGCGAAGTGGAACATGACTCGCATGGTTTCCCTTACCTGCGAGGACGCACTCTTAAAGGTTTAATCAGCGAAGAGTGTGACAATTTGATTGCTACTTTGCCACACGATCGCTCTTATTGGCAACGCATTGCAGGTGATTTATTTGGTAGGCCGGGGAGTACCATCGATACAATTGCAGCCGTTCATTTTGGAGATGCTTGTTTGCCAGACGATCTGCGTCAAGCAGTTGCCTACCAGATTAAAAATAATAACTTTACTCGGGCTGAAATTTTAGACTCTCTTACCACTATTCGTCGGCAAACTTCTATTCACTCAGAAACAGGAGTACCCGATCGGGGAAGTTTACGAACATCTCGTGTTATATTACGCGATCTAACTTTTACTGCCGATCTGAACTTTGCAAAGCAACCATCAGAAGATTTACTGGCATTGCTTTCTGTTGGAACAAAAGCTCTTAGGCATTTAGGAAGCGGACGCAATCGCGGTCTGGGTCACGTGCGTTGTACTCTAAGCGATCGTCAAAATAATCCTTTAACAATCAATCTTAGCCACTTTTTTTCACCACTGGAGAAATAATTATGCCTGTCATATCACTCAATTTAAAAACATTACAACCTCTCCTCGCAACTTCTTTTCAAGGCGATCCAAACAGTGATGTCTCCTATGATTATATTCCCGGTAGCATGATTCGTGGTGCTTTAATTGGTCGATATCTAAAGAATTATGGAGCATCAGAATTAGATTTAACCAAAGAAGAGATCAAGCGCCTATTTTTTGACTCAAACAAAACTCGTTATCTTAATGCTTATCTAAGGAGTAAAAAAGGAAAGTATCGTACCTTACCAAGTCCTCAATCTTGGTACAAAGAAAAAGGTGCTGAGTTTATAGGAGAGCA
Source organism: Spirulina sp. CCY15215 (assembly GCF_016888125.1). GTDB lineage: Bacteria > Cyanobacteriota > Cyanobacteriia > Cyanobacteriales > Spirulinaceae > CCY15215. The sequence continues at coordinate 460 of NZ_JACSWA010000217.1, read as the reverse complement.
ATCAATTTCCATTTATGATTTGAGTATTGAACAAGATGATGAACAAGATGATGAACCGAAACCACTCAAATCTGTAAGCGGACAGTTCTGTATTTTTGAGCAAGGATATATGCGATTTTATCAACCCGATCGCCGAATTAATGTTCACAATAAACGCGATCGGCGTAAGGGTCGCTCTGCTAAAAGAGAGGAGAAACCTGAGAGCGAAGGAGAAATTTTTCGATATGATGCTCTGGATGCAGGGCAAGTTTTTCAATCTATTATTCTCTGTGAGGAAAACGATCTGTCCCTATTTGAAAAATTATTGATTCAATCAGATTTATGGTTAGGAGGTTCTCGCAGTGCTGGTTATGGACATACACAGCTTTCTTATGAAATTCACAACGATCTTGATTGGCAAGAAGTCCAAACATTTGGTGACGATGAATTAGATTCAGATGATATAGTTGTTACTCTCTTG
>NZ_JACSWA010000216.1 GCF_016888125.1 Spirulina sp. CCY15215 | reverse complement strand
AACATTGCGGTCAGACCCCGGTGAGGTTTCCTCACCTAGGGAATGCTGACCAAGAGAGTCGAAGCTAACATTACCCGTTTACGGAGAGGCAGAAATGCCAAATTATGTATTAGTAATCGATACTAACAAACAGCCGCTAAATCCTTGTCACCCCTCGGTAGCAAGAAAGTTGCTAAAAACCAATAAAGCGGCAATTTTTAGAAAATATCCGTTTACTATCATCTTGAAAAAGGAAGCAACCAATGTAGCAACTGAACCAATACAATTAAAAATTGACCCCGGTTCTAAAACAACAGGAATAGCGTTAGTCCAAGGAGATAAAGTTATCTTTGGCGTTGAAATTGTTCACCGTGGTTTGGCTATCAAATCCAGTTTAGATTCACGGAGAGCATTACGTCATAATCGTCGTAGCCGTAAAACTAGATACCGCCAA
>NZ_JACSWA010000215.1 GCF_016888125.1 Spirulina sp. CCY15215 | reverse complement strand
CCTACGGGAAATTATCAAAGTTGTACAAGGAGAAGAAATTACACTTTAGACCCAAACCACCATCTTACCGAAAGAAAGGAGGCATGGCAGTTGTTAGTTATCCCTCTCGATGGGTTAAGTTGTCCAATGGAAATTTAAAATTTACTTTAGGCAATCAGGTTAAAGTATGGTTTGGAATTGACCATTTTCTGCTCCCCATGCCTTCAAATCTGGATTATAAATCAATCAAAGAGTATCGAATACTTCCCAGAAATGGCTGTTTTTATATTGAGTTTGTTTGCCAACAGTCAGATATTAAACCAATTAAGCCGAACAGTAATGTTCTCGGTATAGACCCCGGATTAAATAATTGGATTACGGGAGTATCCAATACAGGAAAGTCATTCATTATTGACGGGAAAAAGGTCAAATCTCAGAATCAGTGGTATAACAAGCAAATCGCTAAAATCAAGACAGGAAAGCCACAAGGATACTGGGATGAAGAACTCGCCGAGTTAACCGAAAAACGTAACCGTCTGTCTTGGTGCGCGTTCCCTAGGCGAATGCGATTCGCCGGGGTCGCACCGCAAATGAGAGACAATATTAATAAAGCCGCAAGATTCATTATTAATTGGTGTCTCAGTAATAATATTAGCAATGTCGTCTTTGGTTGGAATCAATTCAATAAAGATGGGATTAATATTGGGAAAAAGAACAATCAAGAATTCGTGCAAATTCCCACAGCAAAGTTGAAAGATAGAATATCTCAACTTTGTCAACAGTACGGAATTAACTTTATCGAGA
>NZ_JACSWA010000214.1 GCF_016888125.1 Spirulina sp. CCY15215 | reverse complement strand
CAAATACTTGTAAGTAACGAGCCGCAAGCGTTAAACCCAAACGACCATCACAAACAAAGGTAACATCATCTCCACCATATACTAGAGGACGAAATGGTAATTGCCAATCTGGTAAATCAAGTTTTTCTTCCAGATAGTCCCAAGATACAATCAAGTCTTGGGTAATTTGTTGTAAGGCATTCTCACCAGCTTCTCGAACGCTTTCAGATAATTCTCGTATCGCAGTAATATAGTTTCGATCGCTTTTATTTTTTCCATGTTCTTCAAAGCGATTTCCCATACTATTCCCATCAATATGAACGATAGCAAGATAGCTGCTTTCTCCTCGCGATCGCCCAAAATCATCAAAGTCGAGCGGAATTTTCCATGTATTCGGTTTTGTAACATCAAAGATGGTTTTCTCTAGATGCGTATTAGCTGATTTGACGGCATCCAATTTTGCTACAATCTCTCTAGAAACTGGATAATCAGTGGGAGAACTATGAGATTTACTGGTGTCAACGGCAACCAATTGAGTAGAATTACAGGCTTGAGTTACTCCAAGACCCAGTAATGGTGAAGAAGGAATACGCGATCGCTTTTTCTTATCCAAATCATTTGCCATCATATCTTGTATGGTTTTATAGAGTAAGTCTTTGTCCCAGTCAATCTCTTGATGAGCTACAACCAAATTGATGCCGGGGGCTTCTTTTAATATTTTTAAGCTCAACTTTTGTGTAAACTGAATGGCTAAGTTCTGAGACTTAAACAGTAAAACAGTATTCCCTCCTCCTGCATAAACAAGTTCTGCATTCTGGCTAGAACTCTCAATTGGAGTTTTTGGATTGGAAACTCCTATTTCTTTTAATATCTCTTTTACCCAAGTATCTGTTGCTTGTGAAAGTAGATAGGATGCTCCAATATTTTCACGCAGGCGATTACTACTAAAGATGTAGTGTTGAATTCCTGTTGTATCGAGAATTGTTACTGTCAGTTTCATTGATTTACCTCCCAGTCATTTTCATCAATCCACTCGGAAATTTTATTAGGGAGATCGAGTAAATCTTCTCTTCCCAAAACGACAATTTTGCTATCTCTGTGACTACTCATGCTAGGACTGGACTGTAAAACATTGGTGATTTCCGTTCTTAACTTCAAAATATCTTTTTGGCTAGCACAACAAACTAATGCAACTCGCGCTTCATCACCTCCTAACTGTCTTGCTCTAATATAAGCCTCAAATAATTTTTGTTTACAGAGGTGTTTTGTGCTATCTGCCGTACAGGATATTGCAAAAAGCTGATATCCTCTCATAAATGCAACATCAAATTCAAACTTGTTTTCTTTGCTTCCCGCAACAGCCATATTAAATGATACTGCACTGTCATGGATTTCTTTTTCATTTGAAATTTCTTTGATTTTATGAAGAACATAATGTTCGAGCCATTCGCCATCAAGCCATTTACAAATATGTTTCAATTTTTTGAATTCTTGTCCATTAAGAGACTGAATAGATAGTGTATTTTCCGTGACTCCCAAACAAGATAATGCAGATTTTATATCTGAATATGATTCTAATGAATCCAACTCTAGTGGTTCAACTTGTTTTAATTCTTGTTCACTAGCAGGCCAGCCACCTTTTTTACTTTTAGTCAAATCTCTTAGAGTGTTATCGCACCACTTTCTCCAATGTTTTCCGTAATCTTCTCGAGCGTGAAATTTTGCAAATTTTTCAGCCGCACTGGGGTGTATTGGAGTTTCAGAAGGTTTTGAAACCAAAGACCAAGCGTGTAACTCAAAAACAATTTTGAGATCTACGGATAAAGTTTTTGGCTCGATTTTGATGCGAATGCGATCGCCATCTTCGCGATCTATACACATCTCCAGTCGTCGAGGATCGAGATAACTAAAAACAGCCTCTTGTCCTTTGTTTTGAGTTGCCTGTAACATGGCACGGTAAGCATGAACTGCCATTGCTTTTGTCCCCCCCGTGTAGTTCATGCCGACCTTGCCATCTTTCAAACTCTCAACTTGTTCTAGAATCTTACGTTGAATTCGGTAAGCATCAGAGTCATAGTCTTCAAGAGATACCAATTGAGAAGGTTGATAGTCTTCTATTTCGCGATCTAAAATCTTCCGTAATCGTATCGCTTGTGCGTTAGTTCCACTCGTATGAACGAGATAGAGAAATCCACCTTTGTTGAGTAATAATTTTGCTGCTACATAATTAGGTAGAGGATTTTCTCCAATTAGTAAAAAGAGATGATCGACTTGATATTTTTCTAAATTTGCCATAATAGTAAACCTCAATAAGAATTAGTAAAAAAGGCTCAACCCACCACGCTCAAAACCCGATCGCGCAGCACGTCCGGTACGCTACACCCCAACTGCCATTTCCCCGCGATGATTTCGAGATAAGGCTTCGTGCGTACAATCTCGCAACGCTCTTCCAAAATGCTGTGAATGACTGCTAAGGGTTGTAATGGTGCAAAGAGTTCCTGCCAAGCGGGGATTTTTTCGGGGTAGCGGCTGATAATAATGGAATGGGTGCATTGTTCCACCACAGGGCGTTTTTCTGGTTGCGGCCAGCCTCCAACATCCACTAAGGCTAAATTGCGGACGCTGCGGATATTCGCGATCGCATCAGCATGATATTGAAAATATTTGGGAATCAAGCGATCGCTATCCTCGTGTTGGTGCAATCGATAAGTGTTGGCATTGACCAATTTTTTGGCGAGTTCGGGATCGGGAGTTTCGTAAGTATGAATCCCTTCTCCGTCCCAATTGGCGCGATGGAGATACAACGGCAAATCGGGACGATATGCCTCGAACATTTGTATCAAGGCATAAGATAAGTGACTTTTGCCGCTATCGGCAGGACCGCCAACAACGATCGTTGCACAGGGTTCGTGATTGAATTGCAAGGCGATCTCGTCTCCGGGTTGATAATCTGCCACACGACTACTAATGACAATGGCTTGTTTCTCTCGAATACCGTAATGAGCCACCCAAGGAAAATTGCGGGAGAGAACGCTCAGACGAGCATACAGCCAAATTGGAGCTTGTCCAAAGAGAATGACACCGCGATCGCGATCGAGTCCATCGGGCAATTTGACCTGTGGGAGTAGGTCAATATCGATCTTGGGAACTTGTAGGAAAATGATCGCGGTTTGATAAGTTGTTCCATTCTCTCCCAACAGTTCCACGACTTGCAATTCAATTTGATTTTTTGCGGTCATGACAGTAGCATTTGACATCATTCTCCTCTATAAATCGCGGGATAGAACTTCATCCGGCAACGCGATCTTAAAAATTTGACCGACGTGAAGATTAGGACTGTGAGTGGCAATGACGATCGCCCCCAGTCGAGGATCGTAACATCCGGTCCATGCGGCTGGATGGCTTTCATGAACGAGATAGCCATAGAGCCAAATGGGTCCTTTGCCTTCGAGAACAATACCTTGGGAATAGTCGATCGCGGTGGGAAGTTTGAGGGTTTTAAGATCCTCTGGTGTGATAATGCCATTGGGGGTAGCAAGCTCGAAATGCAGGTGTTGATAGGACAGTCCGCATTGAGTTTGATGGGGAATGAGATGAAGTCGAACTGCAGTCATTTCAGTTATCAGTTATCAGTTATCAGTTCTGACCGAAGCAAGCGGGAGGTTTAAGACCTTATGATTGTTGGTCATGATGAATTGAAATTGAGTTGAGTTCAGAATAACAGGCGTTGGAAACGGTCACTTCCAATTTTGCCGATTTCGATTCAATAGCAATACAAAATGCAAAACATCGAGAGGTTGCTCTGAATCGTTTACCCCGATGACTCAGAGCGAGAGTTGGAATGGTTAACTTCCAATAGCGATTAATATAGGGGAGTAGCGATCGAGGTTATCGTGAATGATCGGGAAGTTTTAACAATTTCACCATCAATCGAGTTTTTGCAATGGCTGGCAAGGGGTTCTCTCAAACAGCATATCTCTCTTACTTTGCGATTTTGGGTATGGTTAAGGGTGTTGTACGGGGAAGCCAATACGCGCTTAAATTTACCCGATCCTTTTCGCTTTCCCGATTGGCGAGATGCTTTCTTTGCCTCCGACCATCCCAAATCTGAATCCGCGATCGCGGCACATTCTCCCGATTGTCCCTGTTATCGTTCGGGGCGAGAATGGTTGCAATGGGAAACGACCGATTTCGATCTGGTGGAGTGGCAAGAATCCTTGCTAAAACAAGTGAGAATTCCCTGCGATCGCCTCGAAGCAGTTCTCGATCGCCCTTTATTTGCGGTCACGCGCCGTTCTTTGCAAAACGATCTTGCGATTCTCCATGAATTGGGGTGGTTGCAGCGCAATAAGCAATATTTTTCCTTAGTTGCAGATTGGCCGCAGTTTCCAGTATTGAAGGAAATACCTGCTTTGCTGTCCCATTCTCTCCCTTTGGCTAACGAGGATCTCGACGCGATTGCCACGAGTTTAGCACCAACGGAAGGTCAAACTTCGCGTTTTTTCCTCCATCTGGATTATGTGGTAGGACGAGACGATCTCGATCGTGTTGACGATCGCTGCGAGGAACTCAAAAGGCTTTGGCATCAAAACCCCGTTCCTCCCATTCGCTTGAGTTACAGGAGTGCTATCCTCCAAAAGATAGTTAAGCCGATTGTTTATCCCGTTTGTCTCTACTATACTCATCGCGCTTTGTACCTCTGTGCCTATGGTGAAACGAGTGGGTTGAGCGATCGCTGGTGTCATTGGCGCTTGGATCGAGTGTCCCGAATTGCGCCCCTGACATGGCAAAATGCAAATTTACCCACAATCTTATGGGAGGCATATCTGAACGATACGCTGCCGACTCCAAACGATATCGAGATAGAATTTGCCAAAGCGTGGGGATTTTATTTTTACAAGCCAGCAGCCACCCTGATTTTGCGCTTCGAGAGGCAATTTCACGACAATTACATTGCTAATAGCAATCGCCACGATACGTTTCAAAAGCTCTTGTATCGAGAAGTCTATAAGTATATTCTCGAAAATTGTCGCGATCGCGCCCAGCAACAATACTACGACAGAATTTTGACCGATCGCTCTCCTTATGATGCTTATTACCGTGCTGAGTATCGTGTCGATGATGTCAATATTTGGCATCGCTTGCGATCGTGGCGACCTCTGAGTGAAGTTCTGTGGCCGCCGAAATTGCGAGAACAAATGCGAAATGAAGCCAACCAAGAAGCCTTTTACTATTCCGACCCTGAAGACTTATGATTTTAACCAAACGATTTACTGATGCTTTGACTTACGCTTGTACGCTCCACTGTCAGCAAACCCGTAAGGCAGACGAAACGCCCTATATTGCCCATTTACTCAGCGTTGCGGCGTTGGTTTTGGAGGATGGAGGAAGTGAAACCGAGGCGATCGCGGCTTTACTCCATGATGCCATCGAAGACCAAGGGGGGGAAGCGACTCGCCAAAGGATTTTAGGGCGTTTTGGGGAGGAGGTGACGGCAATTGTGGAGGGGTGTACGGAGTCCAACCAAATGCCGAAACCCCCTTGGCGCGATCGCAAACTTCGCTATTTGCAGAATATCCGTAACGGTAGCCCTTCGGTGGTGCGGGTTTCTCTTGCAGATAAACTCCACAACGGGCGATCTCTTTTGTTCCAGTTACAACGTCAGGGAAGTTCGGTTTGGCGGCATTTTCACCAGCCTTCGGAGGATATCCTTTGGTTTTATCAAGAATTGTTGGCGGTTTATCAAGAATGGGGCATCAGTGTGAGGATTGAGGAGTTTGCTGAGATTATCTCTCGTTTGAGTCGATTCCTTGAAAGTGAAGATTGAGAGATAAAGAGTCTGACTTTTTTTATGAATGCTGCTCAATATCCATCTGTCCAATGGAGAGAACATCTTCCTTGGCTTTTTGGGTGAGGACAAATAAGCTCATCTATTTGTTGAGATGAAAGTGTAAAAATCCTGCAAGAAACAGGAGACATGATGTTTCAGTCCCCTTGGCGGGGATTGGTGAGATGAAAGAAAATGAGCCAACGCTAGAATATAAAAAAGAGAAGGGTTTCAGTCCCCTTGGCGGGGATTGGTGAGATGAAAGGCTGTGCCAAAACGTTCGCGATCGAGTTGATCTCAAGTTTCAGTCCCCTTGGCGGGGATTGGTGAGATGAAAGTCAAGTCAATTGTTCCGAATGACAATATTTGGAACTGTTTCAGTCCCCTTGGCGGGGATTGGTGAGATGAAAGACATTGTTAATGCAATCGACTCTGGAAGATTTGCGAGGTTTCAGTCCCCTTGGCGGGGATTGGTGAGATGAAAGTGGAAAAATGGTTATTAACGTAGTAGTCCACCACATAAATTATGACAGGTCAAGTTGTGGGTATAACCGCTCCAATTTGACCCGTGCATCTTGATTGGTAAAACGCCAGTTCACGGTAGCTTCTTGTTGATTTCGTTCTCGCTCCCAAGATGCTGTTTCTCGCTTCATTGTCTCTAGATCAGGAATACGCCGATTAAGACATTGACGAGATAATACTGATAATTCAATTTCTACCATATTTAGCCAACTTCCATGTTTGGGGGTGTAGTGAAACTCCAATTTCGAGAGAATTCTGCGTGCCTCTTCTGGGGGAAATGTTTGATATAGTGCTGCTGGAGTATGGGTGTTGAGATTGTCAAGAACTACACGAATGAGGAGGGCAAAAGGAAAGAAAATATCGACTAAATCCTTCATACAATAAGCAAAATCTTGAGCCGTTCTTCGCTCTGTTACTTTCATGTGTCTCCATCCTGCATGAGGTTGAAAAAAAGCAAATATGTTGCACGTTCCTTCTCTTTGATATTCGTAGTCGTAACGTTCTGGTTGTCCGGGTTCAGGTGGTAAGGAATGTCGTGTTTCACTGATTAACTGGCAAGGTCTTTCATCAAAGCAAACCATTGGAATCTTTGGCTCGTAAGGTTTTTCGTAGGTTTCTAAAACATCCTCCATTCTCCAAACAAAGTCTGCTCCTACCGTGGGAATACACCATTGTTCTTTCAACCAAGGTTTGGTTTCGTTTTTTTTAAAGTCCGCCGCACCGTTTCGTCACTTATATTCTCTACCAATTTCAATTCTATTAAACGCTCTGACAATAACTGCATTGTCCAACACACTCTTCCTTCCGGCGGATTACTACAAGCTGTTGCCACTAAAAAGGCTTCTCCTTTTCCATCTAATTTTCTGGCTCTTCCCGGACGCAAACGTTCTTGTAATGCTTTTTCTATTCCTTCTTCTACACACTTTTGTCTTGTTCGATGTACTGTTGATTCTCCCACTTTTAACATCGTCGCTATTGTCTTGTCTCGATATCCTTCATCTGCCAACATTAAAATTTGGGCTCTTTTCAGTTTTCTCGCACTTATGCTCCCCTTTGAAGTCATTTGATGCAGTTCCTGACGTTCTTCTTCCGATAGATTGACAATGTATTTGACTACCATAATTTCTCCAGACGATTTTTTTCAGTTTCTCATATTTTTACTCGCCTGTCATTATCATTGTGGTGGACTAGTAGTTTGTGGTTATCGGTTTCAGTCCCCTTGGCGGGGATTGGTGAGATGAAAGTCTAAACTCTTGTGTTATAGAGTTCCCATTAAAAAGTTTCAGTCCCCTTGGCGGGGATTGGTGAGATGAAAGCTGGATGATGAACCGCACCATGTGCCTGAAGTTGTTTCAGTCCCCTTGGCGGGGATTGGTGAGATGAAAGTGGGGGATGCCATCGCGATATTGCAACGTTGCAACGTTTCAGTCCCCTTGGCGGGGATTGGTGAGATGAAAGAGGTGCGTGGCAATTCGGTAATAGTTGCGCTATCCGTTTCAGTCCCCTTGGCGGGGATTGGTGAGATGAAAGACCGTAGCACCGACGGCAATCCTCATTCTCGTTTTTGTTTCAGTCCCCTTGGCGGGGATTGGTGAGATGAAAGTCGAACGGCAGGAATAAAAAAAGCAATCTCTGCCAAGTTTCAGTCCCCTTGGCGGGGATTGGTGAGATGAAAGTCTACGAACTGTATCAGAAGGGAAATCTGAACGCGATGTTTCAGTCCCCTTGGCGGGGATTGGTGAGATGAAAGCTAATAAAAAAATGCCCTACTTCAAAGAGACAGAGTTTGTTTCAGTCCCCTTGGCGGGGATTGGTGAGATGAAAGTCTTCTGCTAACCCCATCTCGATAATGCGATCGAGGTTTCAGTCCCCTTGGCGGGGATTGGTGAGATGAAAGTAAAACCGATATCTGAATGAATTCCGATATCTAGCTGTTTCAGTCCCCTTGGCGGGGATTGGTGAGATGAAAGCGTGCCTCGATCACGGGTAAATCAATAGAAATTATAGTTTCAGTCCCCTTGGCGGGGATTGGTGAGATGAAAGAGACCTATATAAAGCATTCGTATTGCACTTTGCTTGTTTCAGTCCCCTTGGCGGGGATTGGTGAGATGAAAGATGAGGTTTCTTGCAAGTGTAGCTTAATGGGAAAGCACCCGTTTCAGTCCCCTTGGCGGGGATTGGTGAGATGAAAGGTAAATTACAGGGGATCGGGTTGATGAGCGATGGGTTTCAGTCCCCTTGGCGGGGATTGGTGAGATGAAAGTGGACTGCCAATCGCTGGCTGGGAGTGCAAATTAGTTTCAGTCCCCTTGGCGGGGATTGGTGAGATGAAAGCGGCAAAGTGCGTGGAGAGAGGATTTTGATAAGAAGTTTCAGTCCCCTTGGCGGGGATTGGTGAGATGAAAGTTAAGGGGAGAATTTCAGCGCCCTGAACAGCCGCAAGTTTCAGTCCCCTTGGCGGGGATTGGTGAGATGAAAGTTCTAAATAGCCAATCTTTATTGGAGGTAAAAACAAGTTTCAGTCCCCTTGGCGGGGATTGGTGAGATGAAAGCTCGAAGGGGAGTCGATAATGGGTCAAGGAGAGTTTCAGTCCCCTTGGCGGGGATTGGTGAGATGAAAGTCCGCGCGTACCCCATTGCGAACGCTGCATTTGCGTTTCAGTCCCCTTGGCGGGGATTGGTGAGATGAAAGTGAGAAAATAAACATATATAAGGAGCTATTAGTTAATGTTTCAGTCCCCTTGGCGGGGATTGGTGAGATGAAAGGAGGACGGTGATCTCATTATCCTCTGGTCGATAGACGTTTCAGTCCCCTTGGCGGGGATTGGTGAGATGAAAGTCCGGGCGATAGAACCCTTACAGGGCAAGCATTCTCAGACCGTTTTGTACGAACCTGAAATTTTGCCTTGAAATCGAACCACGATCGCGGCTGATTTCACCCGAAACTTTACCGAAACAAAGTCTGAAACTATTCAATTGTCAAGGTTCTGGCAACTTTGTACGAACCTCCCGGGA
>NZ_JACSWA010000213.1 GCF_016888125.1 Spirulina sp. CCY15215 | reverse complement strand
TCAGAAGACCGCCCATTTCTCGTCGTCAACTTCACTTGTGCGTTCCCGCTCAAGGGGGAAAGCGGCGCAAATATGGCGGTACTGTTACCCGTCATGGGTTTCGTAAAGGGGATTTAGTAAGAGCAGAGAAGCGGTGCGACCCCGCGTCGGCGAAAGACGCAAGGGAACGCGCACCAAGAGAAGCCGGAAAGTCCTATGTTGGTTGGTGTTCGGGAGATACAGCCAAAGCCGTTTCGGTTTCCGATATCAACTGGAAACGCCTCGGACAGTTCACTGCATCCAAAGTGGAGTTGCTCCAGCGTTCCACTG
>NZ_JACSWA010000212.1 GCF_016888125.1 Spirulina sp. CCY15215 | reverse complement strand
AAATATTGCTGGTCAGCGTAAGGTACTCAATGACTTTGTGAGCGAGGCGTTCGGCGATCGGGATGCTTACAATTTCACAACAGATGCAGACCATACAACACTCCAGTTTGCTGTACGGAATGAAAATGGTCAGGCGATCGCTCTTGATGGAGGAGTGAAGGTCGTTTTATACGAGGGCTACAATCCGATCAAAACCATCAATTCCATTGATCCATCCGCAGTCTATAGTTCTAATCTCCAAGCAGGGAAAGATTACTCGATCCGAGTTGAATCACATGATGGTCAGAAAACAAACTACCAGCTTGTTCTGAATCTAGAGACGATCCGGGTTCCGGCTGGGCGGCACGTTTATTCAGACCAAG
>NZ_JACSWA010000211.1 GCF_016888125.1 Spirulina sp. CCY15215 | reverse complement strand
AAAAAGAACAATCAAGAATTCGTGCAAATTCCCACAGCAAAGTTGAAAGATAGAATATCTCAACTTTGTCAACAGTACGGAATTAACTTTATCGAGACAGAAGAGAGTTATACCTCGAAAGCCAGTTTTCTAGATGATGATTTTCTACCTACATTCGGCGAAAAACCTGAAGGGTGGAAGGCATCAGGGAAGCGGGTTAGAAGAGGTTTATATCGCTCTTCTGATGGGAGTTTGATTAATGCTGATTGTAATGGTTCAGCTAATATAATCAGAAAGGTAAGCGTACAGTTAGGTTTCGATCTAACCAAGGCGTGTAGGGCAGTCTTGGCTCTGCCAAAGCGGTATTTTTTGGATTCTCTTTCAAAA
>NZ_JACSWA010000210.1 GCF_016888125.1 Spirulina sp. CCY15215 | reverse complement strand
CCTCTCCTGATAAATTATCCCAAATTATGTTTGAGGTGATATCAAAATGGCGAGTAAAGCGGAAACAGAGATTGAAGAATTGAGACAATTAATCCTCACCTTAGATTTAAAACAGGAAAAAAGAATAGATTCTTTAGCAAATACCCTCGAAAAAAAGATTGATTCTTTAGCAACAAAAGTTGAAGTTGGTTTTACTGAAGTTAAAGGAGAAATCAAACGACTTGATGAGAGAGTTGGTCATG
>NZ_JACSWA010000021.1 GCF_016888125.1 Spirulina sp. CCY15215 | reverse complement strand
ATTTCTAGGGTAATGTTAGCTTCGACTCTCTTGGTCAGCATTCCCTCTCTTGGTCAGCATTCCCTTGCGCCCTTCGGCGACGCGGGGTCTGACCGCTTATTAGGGCTTGTTAGATTTCTCTTTCAAGCCTCACGCCTTTAGGCTGAGGTTTCTGACCAATTATCAAAGGATCGATGGGATATTGCGAATGGGATTCGCTACCCCTTGACCTCAATTATCAATTATCAATTATCAACAAGATTAGATAAGGGCTATAGGTTATTATCCTATTTTTCTAGCTTCTTGTCAATCCAAAGTCGCCCACAGCGAAGCTAAAGCGCTTGGGGGATGCTGAGGTTTCCTCAGCATATCCAACCAAGTA
>NZ_JACSWA010000209.1 GCF_016888125.1 Spirulina sp. CCY15215 | reverse complement strand
ATCCAAATCAACTCAGAATTACGATCGCGGAGATAAGTTTGAATATTATCGATCGATCCCAGAGATGAAGGAATATATTTTAATTGACCAAAAACGATTTTATGCCATGCAATATGTGAAAAATGATGCGGATCAATGGGTTTTAAGTGAATATACAGGGAAAGAAAGCGCGATCGCCTTAAATTCAATCGAGTTTGAGATTGCTTTTAGCGATCTTTATGAAGGAGTTGATTTCACTGATGCAGAAGAAGGCGATCGCGGTTAGTTAGACAGCTAAAATTTTTGTTTGCGATCGCATTTTCTGGCAATTATGAGAACGAAAAAAGCGCAAGAAAAATAGATTTACTTTATAATATTATTAGGTGATGTTAAAGCGATCGCATTAGCTGGGAAAGCAACTCATGGTAACAGCAATTAAAACGCGCTACTATACTCCAGAAGAGTATTTAGAATTGGAAGAACAAGCGGAATTTAAAAGCGAATATCGAGATGGAGAAATTGTCCCCATGACAGGTGGAACAACCAATCATAATGAGATTTCCTTGAATTTTGCCGCTTATCTTAAATTAGCGCTGAGAAAGAAACCCTATCGCGTCTATATGGGAGATGTCAAACTTTGGATTCCTTCCTATCGTCAATATACTTATCCCGATATAATGGTTATTCAAGGGGAACCTGTTTATATGGGTAAAGGTAAAACAACGGTTATGAATCCGATGTTAATGGTCGAAGTTTTATCCAAATCAACTCAGAATTACGATCGCGGAGATAAGTTTGAATATTATCGATCGA
>NZ_JACSWA010000208.1 GCF_016888125.1 Spirulina sp. CCY15215 | reverse complement strand
ATGGCTGGCGCATTTCTATCGAAGATCGCATCACTTTAGTGCAGGAGCAAGATAATATTTATTTGTTGCAGGTGATTCCCTTTTTAGATATGGGGATGGTTTGGAATAATCCCAGCAACCCCGACCAAATTACGAATGAGCATTTTTTGGCGGGTGCGGGGGTAGGATTACTTTATTCTCCTATTGAAGATTTAACCTTGCGCCTCGATCTCACTTTGCCTTTAGTGAATATCCGCGATCGCTCTGTTAATGCTCAAGATGATGGGATTT
>NZ_JACSWA010000207.1 GCF_016888125.1 Spirulina sp. CCY15215 | reverse complement strand
TAGAGCGCTCTAATCAGAGAGCTTGGAGTTTGTCCAGACTAGGGAAATATCTGGAAGTCCGTGCCAGATAACGACTCGTAGCGGTAGACAAGACTTGTGTTGGAAACTGATTCTTCCAAGCCGCTATTGGACGCTTTGCGTCAATAGCGGTTCTTGACTTTGTCCGAAAGCCCGCCCATCGCCGATAATCAAAATTGTTCCTTGTTGTATTTAATGATAGTTGTTGGCTTAATTAGCGGCACTTCCGTAGACGGAATTGATGCAGTGCTAACCGAAATTACCGGAGATGACCTCGATATCAGCGTCAACTTGCTGGCCGGGGAAACTTATGCTTATCCCGAAGAACTGCGATCGCAGATCCTCGGAGTTTGCGGCGGCGATCGCATTTCCCTAGAAGAACTAGCAAAACTCGATGACGCGATCGCCCGACAATTTGCGATCGCGTCCCTCGATATCCAGCAAAACCAACCCTCCGCCACCTTAATTGGCTCCCACGGTCAAACCGTCTTTCACCGTCCCCCCAAGGAAAACGCGATCGGTTATACCCTGCAACTGGGACGAGGCGACCTCATCGCCAAAATAACCAAAACCCGCACCGTCAGTAACTTTCGCGTTGCCGATATTGCCGCCGGAGGTCACGGCGCACCCCTCGTTTCCCGCCTCGATCTGGCACTTCTGAGCCATCCCAAAGAATATCGCTGCGTGCAGAACCTCGGCGGCATTGGTAACGTCACCTACCTACCCCCCCGCCTCCTGCAAAGAGAAAGGGAAGTCATCGGCTGGGATACCGGGCCCGCCAACGTCCTCATCGATCTTGCCGTCGAACGCTTCACCGATGGGGGAGAAACCTACGATCGCAACGGAGATTGGGCAGCCCAAGGAACTCCCCATCACAAACTCGTCGAACGCTGGCTGCAACAGGATTTTTTCCGCCTCCCGCCCCCCAAATCCACCGGACGGGAACTCTTTGGGAGAGAATACCTAGAACAATGCCTAGAGGATACCGAAGAAGACTTGAGCCAAGCAGACTGGCTGGCTACCCTCACCGAACTGACTGCCGCATCCATTGCCCGCAGTTACCGCAATTTTCTCCCCCACTTCCCCAAAGAAGTTCTCCTAGGGGGAGGAGGAAACCGTAATGCTTATCTCAAACAGCGTTTGGCTCAACACCTCTCCCCCGCCACAGTCCTCACCGTCGATGAAATGGGAGTTAACTCCGACTTCAAAGAAGCGATCGCCTTTGCCCTCCTAGCCTACTGGCGCATCGGCGATCGCCCTGGCAATTTACCCCAAGTCACCGGAGCAAGCCAACCCTTACCCCTTGGAGACATTCATCCTTTCTTCTGAGGAAGGGTATACTGAGAGAGGAATATCGAAAGGATGTTATTGTGGCTCATACCTTTTTATTGGAGGAAGGACGTTGGATTCTGCAAGGCAACTGGTTAGAACGGAATGAACTGCCCGTTGCCGTTAAAGGCAGAACCATCATCGCTTGGGGACAACAAAATTGGTTTACATGGGTGACTAAACTGGAATTTCCCCAAAGCGATCGCGCAGCCATTTCATTGCAATATCGGGGTCGTCTGGAATCGGGAGAGCGTCAGTATAATTTCGTTCTTCAACATAGTTTGTTAGGTCGAGTTGAAGGGGAGGGCTGGATCGCCCCTGAATCCATTGTTCAGCGCTATATGGTTATTAGCGACGATGAACGCCAGCGACAGAGTGGCTTTGAAACCCTCTACCGATTAGATGATAATACCTATCATCTCTCGAGCGGGATTCTCACAGGTCATTCCTTAACTACAATTATGGAAGCCAGCTTAGAACGCATCTAAATCGCAACCTAATTGGTTATTGATTATTGGTTATTCGTTAATCTTTAACGTGTCATTAGTATTTATGCGAACCCACCTCCTCTCTGATAGGATTGGAGTCCGATTATGACAAAAGACCCCTATACCGATCGCATATTGGCCAACCGCTATCATCTCCTCGAACTCGCTGGCAAAGGAGCGATGGGAAGAGTGTACCGCGCCGAAGATACTCTGCTTGGAGGTGTAATTGTCGCGGTCAAATTTCTCTCTCAAACTCTGCTCAATAAAAGAATGCGCGATCGCTTCGAGCGGGAAGCGACAATTTGTGCTTTATTAGCAGAAAAAACCATTCATATCGTCCGAGTTCGAGATTACGGGGTTGATTCCCAAGAAGTCCCCTATTACGTGATGGAATTTCTCGAAGGAGAAAGTCTCAGCGAATTGATTCGCAAGCGGGATATTTCTCTTTCTCGCTTCTTAAGAGTTATCCGTCAAGCCTGTCTCGGGCTGCAATGCGCCCACGCGGGGATTATTTTTAAAGGCGAAAAAAATCAAATTATTCATCGCGATATTAAACCCAGTAATCTTCTTTTGATGGAAGATGCCACCTTGGGAGAATTAGTGAAAATTCTCGATTTTGGGATCGCTAAACTGATTGAAGAAAATCGCGAACAAACTCACTCCTTTATGGGAACTCTCGCTTATTGTTCCCCAGAACAAATGGAGGGAAAAGAATTAGATCGTCGCTCCGATATTTACAGTTTGGGGGTGATGATGTACGAGATGCTGGCCAATGAAATGCCCCTGTTGCCGGAAAATAACTCTTTTGGGGGTTGGTATAAAGCACACCACGATTTTAAACCTCTGCCTCTCAAATCTGAATTTAATATTCCTCCCGAACTCAATACCCTGATTATGCAGTGTCTGGCGAAAAAGCCCAACGATCGCCCAGAGAATATGGAGGAAATTCTTAAGGTTATTTCCCCCCTCGCCGAACGCTACGATCGCGATCGCCATCCGGGTAAAATCGAAAAAGACACCCAGGGCGATCGCCAGCAAACCCCCACAGAATCATCCCTCGAAGACTTGTGCCTGCAAATGGCTTGGCCCAAAACAATGCCTCAGCAAAAAATTGTTTTTCCTCGCTTCATTCGCACCCCCAAAGGAGTGATTTCAACTCTCTGGATTATGATCGAACAGCAAGATATTTTTAATCGTCGTTTGAGTACCCGCTACAATCAATTTCTCTTTTCTACGATTCCCCATCCCATGCTGTTATGGATCACGGTACTTTACAGTCCCCAGCACGGTCCGCGTTGGTTGCCTTGCTATCTAGACTTGAAAACTCCTATGGGTCAAAACACGACGCGCCTACTGGGAGAATCAGGAGAATATCGAATGCTCTTTTTTGCCATGGAAAATGCCTCTAAGTGTCAACACGTTATGAGTTCTACCATCGATCCCGAACAGTGCAAGCGCCTATTGCATTGGGCTAATACCAGTAAGGGATTGCGCGATGCAGGTCAGTCCACCATGAGCAAAAACCTACTCAAACAAGAATTTGAGAAGTTAAAACCCAAGATTTTAATGAAGTTAGAAGCCGTGCAAACCCAATACCCGTCTAGTAGTTGATAGTTGATAGTTGATAGTTGATAGTTGATAGTTGATAGTTGATAGTTGATAGTTGATAGTTGATAGTTGATAGTTGATAGTTGATAGT
>NZ_JACSWA010000206.1 GCF_016888125.1 Spirulina sp. CCY15215 | reverse complement strand
AGGCCTTGCGGAAGCGATGGCTGAAATGCTATAGTAACTCTCGGTATCCGCAAACGAACCTTGAAAACTAAATACGGTAAGGGTTTCAACTCTGGGCGGTTTCAATAACAACTAATCCCTATGAGGGATTGAAACACAAGATTTAGATAGACCAGCTTTAACAGGTACGTTTCAATGTTTCAATAACAACTAATCCCTATGAGGGATTGAAACAATGCGAAAAGGGCGGTTTGATGAATTGTTTTTGTTTCGTTTCAATAACAACTAATCCCTATGAGGGATTGAAACTTTTGTAGCGATAATGCAGATAAAATACCCATTGTTTCAATAACAACTAATCCCTATGAGGGATTGAAACAAATGCGATCGCGTTTTCTCGATATCCTTGCAAATAGGTTTCAATAACAACTAATCCCTATGAGGGATTGAAACGCTCGACCGTGGAGATGCCCAGAATGGATAAGAGTGTTTCAATAACAACTAATCCCTATGAGGGATTGAAACGCCTTTGGAGACTCTAGACAGTTTCTTGAATATAGGTTTCAATAACAACTAATCCCTATGAGGGATTGAAACGTTTTCCTAATTGGCGATCGCCGCGCCCTGACTATGTTTCAATAACAACTAATCCCTATGAGGGATTGAAACTCATTTTTTACTATCACTATCCCCTTATCTGTTGGTTTCAATAACAACTAATCCCTATGAGGGATTGAAACAGCTATAGCAGTAACTAATCTTACCTCGATTTGTTTCAATAACAACTAATCCCTATGAGGGATTGAAACTTAACCGACCTATCTCTAAGAGATCGTCTCGCTCCTTGTTTCAAT
The DNA here is from genome assembly GCF_016888125.1 of Spirulina sp. CCY15215. GTDB lineage: Bacteria > Cyanobacteriota > Cyanobacteriia > Cyanobacteriales > Spirulinaceae > CCY15215. The sequence continues at coordinate 6,275 of NZ_JACSWA010000206.1, read as the reverse complement.
AACAACTAATCCCTATGAGGGATTGAAACAGAGATGATACATTATCAGATGGGATAAAAAGGTGTTTCAATAACAACTAATCCCTATGAGGGATTGAAACAGGTATGTCGCACTCTCAATCGAGATCGCCAAAATTGTTTCAATAACAACTAATCCCTATGAGGGATTGAAACCTACAACTATAGGAGGTAAAAATGTTTTACTAAGTTTCAATAACAACTAATCCCTATGAGGGATTGAAACAAACTGCTTACACCCAATCAACTATACCCAGCCAGTTTCAATAACAACTAATCCCTATGAGGGATTGAAACAGACTCGCCAGATTCGCTTATCTGGCAAAATTAGAGTGTTTCAATAACAACTAATCCCTATGAGGGATTGAAACATCTATATAAGTGACTTCTTCTGTAGAAAACACTTGTTTCAATAACAACTAATCCCTATGAGGGATTGAAACTTCATCCCATTCGTCCTCTCCCAGAGAGGGGATTCCGATGTTTCAATAACAACTAATCCCTATGAGGGATTGAAACTGGTGAGGCAAGGGATCAATCCTTCTATACAAAGTTTCAATAACAACTAATCCCTATGAGGGATTGAAACTTTTGTATAAATCACACTGTAACAAGAGTTCTCCTGTTTCAATAACAACTAATCCCTATGAGGGATTGAAACCTAGACATATCTTTTAAATGCGAGTTAGAGAAGGTTTCAATAACAACTAATCCCTATGAGGGATTGAAACAAGGATGAAATTTTGCGCCCCCGGTTGGGATTGGTTTCAATAACAACTAATCCCTATGAGGGATTGAAACATAGGCTACCCGAAGAATGTGCGGCTGATTGGATGGTTTCAATAACAACTAATCCCTATGAGGGATTGAAACGAGAAATACGCCCGCCTCATCCAATAAAACAACGTTTCAATAACAACTAATCCCTATGAGGGATTGAAACGGAAGCGGTGGGAGTTGCACCCAAGCACCTAACTGGTTTCAATAACAACTAATCCCTATGAGGGATTGAAACACTAGCAACTCGGTTGGATACACCAAAATCCGTGGTTTCAATAACAACTAATCCCTATGAGGGATTGAAACCCGATGCAGGAACGTAAATTATCTGCCATATAATTGTTTCAATAACAACTAATCCCTATGAGGGATTGAAACAAGGGTTTTTAGAAAGTTTTTTTGAGGATTGTCTACAATGCCCGTTTCAATAACAACTAATCCCTATGAGGGATTGAAACGCTACTCACGACCAACGCAACAGGGCAGGCAGTAGGTTTCAATAACAACTAATCCCTATGAGGGATTGAAACTCGTATTTCTTGATATAGCTGTGGCAAGTATTCGTTTCAATAACAACTAATCCCTATGAGGGATTGAAACAGCCCCTATGTTGGCAAGAAAAACAACAGCGAGAACTGTTTCAATAACAACTAATCCCTATGAGGGATTGAAACTCCTTCCATCCCAATAGCCCGAACGTTGGAAGATTGGTTTCAATAACAACTAATCCCTATGAGGGATTGAAACGGCTGCAAGACCATAACAAGCTCAATGATGTTGGGTTTCAATAACAACTAATCCCTATGAGGGATTGAAACTTCATACAGATAGGATTGGGAATCTTTACGAGGGTTTCAATAACAACTAATCCCTATGAGGGATTGAAACGGGAAAATCGCGATAAACCGACGCGATCGCCTTAGTTTCAATAACAACTAATCCCTATGAGGGATTGAAACTAATGATCCATCTAATCCAATATAATACTCACCAGTTTCAATAACAACTAATCCCTATGAGGGATTGAAACTCACCGTAGAGAGTATTTCTCTCTAGACTAAAAGTTTCAATAACAACTAATCCCTATGAGGGATTGAAACACATACATGAATCTCTTCGTGAGGAGAGGTATTAGGTTTCAATAACAACTAATCCCTATGAGGGATTGAAACTTAACACATTGGCGATCTCTTTATTCCTTTTTTTTGGTTTCAATAACAACTAATCCCTATGAGGGATTGAAACGAATCTGTTAGTTTGGGTCAATCTCTGATGCTTGTTTCAATAACAACTAATCCCTATGAGGGATTGAAACAAAAATATTTCTAATGGGGGAATATCAGTTAATGGTTTCAATAACAACTAATCCCTATGAGGGATTGAAACGGAAAACCGCCGAGGATCGGCAGAAAGCCAAGCAGTTTCAATAACAACTAATCCCTATGAGGGATTGAAACAACTTGGTGATTCTATTGCTTCTTTTACTGGGGGTCGTTTCAATAACAACTAATCCCTATGAGGGATTGAAACCAAATTTCCCAACTCTTGCGTTCTCTTTGATGAAATCGGCGGGTTTCAATAACAACTAATCCCTATGAGGGATTGAAACTTTATCTCCGTTAGCCGTTCCTTCCGAAACGGTGTTTCAATAACAACTAATCCCTATGAGGGATTGAAACATACGAATATCTCCTTCTGTATATTGGGAAGCGATCGCAAGGTTTCAATAACAACTAATCCCTATGAGGGATTGAAACAATGACAAGCGATCGCCACGTTGGAGTTCCTGCGCCACCCGAGTTTCAATAACAACTAATCCCTATGAGGGATTGAAACTTTCCGAGCAAGATTCGGCTTTTATTTCTTCCTTGTTTCAATAACAACTAATCCCTATGAGGGATTGAAACTTTCCTCTTGACTTACCTAGTGCAACACGGTATAGTTTCAATAACAACTAATCCCTATGAGGGATTGAAACTATTACGCCGAGCTAACCTCCAATGAGGAGATCGATCTTCTCGAGTTTCAATAACAACTAATCCCTATGAGGGATTGAAACATGGTTTTTTGATTTTCTCTGAAGGGATCGATAGCAAGTTTCAATAACAACTAATCCCTATGAGGGATTGAAACTTCGGAAGCGCCAAGCACGGTATGAGTGGCTTTTTCGTTTCAATAACAACTAATCCCTATGAGGGATTGAAACGATTTATTTTCTGACAAGAATTCATCAAAAGACGGTTTCAATAACAACTAATCCCTATGAGGGATTGAAACAGGAACGGGAAGTAATCCTAAAATCAAATCAACAGTTTCAATAACAACTAATCCCTATGAGGGATTGAAACGAAAGATGCGATCGCTTTTCTAAAAATCCCCCTGTTTCAATAACAACTAATCCCTATGAGGGATTGAAACACGAATTGTTGGAGCGCCTCGTTTTGTGAGAGAGGGTTTCAATAACAACTAATCCCTATGAGGGATTGAAACTACCGTTTTCCATTCAATACCGAAAAAGGATAAAACTAGAGTTTCAATAACAACTAATCCCTATGAGGGATTGAAACTGGCAAAATTATCAGTATTGGTGCTGCTGCTGCGTTTCAATAACAACTAATCCCTATGAGGGATTGAAACAGGTTTTAAAAGTCTCGCTGGATCGCGGATCGCCTGTTTCAATAACAACTAATCCCTATGGGGGATTGAAACTATGGATGTAGTTATGCGTTATCCGAAGTGGTTTCCTTATCCGAGTTGCTGGGTTAGGGCAATTGTTCTCGATCTATCTTCTATGGCTGTTGTTTTGGCTTCGATGTTGGCTTTTATTGTCACTGCCATGCCTGTAGGAATGACTGGATCGATGCTAGACGCGAGTAAAGAAGATGCTAGTAATCCTTTATTGGTGGCTTATTTTTTGTTAATTGGTTTTGTTCTCCCTGTTGTTACGTTGAGTTTTATCGATCGCTTTGTTTGGAATCGTCCCAAGGCGGGAGAGCTTTTTATCCCTAGGCTAAAAAGCTGGTTGGATGGGATTTTTGCTTATGTTGTTACGTTGGGTGTTGCTTTCCTCGTAGCTGTTATTTTTGCTTTGTTTGTTTGCGATTCTCGGTATAAGTGCCGCAGTCCAGAAACACGAGTTTGGATGTCTGTGGTGTTTACAATTGGGCTTGCTTACGTTTATCAGGGGCGTTTTTTGGTGGTGCAATGGTGGCAAAATCGCCAGAAACGGAAGAATAAGCGGGTTAATCAGTCTCAGTTACCTCGTGCTAAACGCCAGGTTACGCCGATTGATGATTCGGATCGCGAGTTTAATGAGTTTCGCTGGGAACAACAACGGAAGCGGGTTTCTCCTCCTCCTTCTCCCTCTGGCGGGACAGTTGACGACGAACTCGAACGGCTCAGGCGAGAGATGGATCGGGATTAATCCCCTAACTGTTGTTGATTTGGCGATCGCACTGCGCGATCGTTTTTTTTGTTTCAATAACAACTAATCCCTATGAGGGATTGAAACCGTCACACCAAGGCTCTCGCTAATTATTTTTTTACAAATAAGGCTGCGCGATCGCGCAGCCTCAAGCAAATTAAGCCAAAAATTAAGCCACAACCCAATTCACCAAAGTTCGCACCGGATAACCCGTTGCGCCAATATTATTCACACCCCCTTCCTTATCCGCCCAAACCGGTCCCGCAATATCCAAATGCGCCCAAGGCGTTGACTCAACAAATTGCTTTAAAAACAAAGCCGCCGTAATCGATCCAGCATAACGCGGACCCGTATTTTTCATATCAGCAATTGGAGATTTTAGCCCCTCAAAATACTTCTCCTCTAAAGGCATTTGCCAGAACTTTTCTCCTCCCAATTCTGCCGCTTCTTGTAGTTCTCGGGCGAGACTATCATCGGTACTCCACAAACCGCCAATCTCTTCCCCCAAAGCAATCACGCAAGCCCCCGTTAAAGTCGCTAAATCAATAATGGCATCAACCTCTAATTTCTCAGCAAATACCAAGGCATCAGCTAAGGTTAAACGCCCCTCTGCATCAGTATTATTCACCTCAATGGTTTTGCCATTAGAAGCCGTGAGAATGTCCCCAGGGTGCATCGCCTTGCCACTGACCATATTTTCCGCCGCCGCACTGATAAAATGCACCTCAACATCCGGTTTCAGTTGCCCGATCGCCTTAGCAGCCCCCAAAGTTGCCCCAGCACCCCCCATATCCATTTTCATAGTTTCAATGCCCTTACCCACCTTTAAATTGAGTCCACCGGAATCAAAAGTTACCCCCTTACCCACGATCGCCACCTTGCGGCGCGGTGTTCCTTTTGGCTTATAAGTGAGATGAATAAACTTGGGAGGCAAGTCTGAGGCTTGAGAAACTCCCAAATAAGACCCCATGCCCAACTTTTCACAGTCTTCTTTTTCGAGAATAGTCAACTCCAAACCATAATTAAACGCAAGATCCCGAGCCGTTTCCGCGAGAGTTGTGGGGGTTACAGCATTCGCGGGAGCATTGACCAATTCCCGCGCCAGAATCACCCCCGAGGCGATCGCCCGAGCCGTTTGAATCGTCGTATCTTGGTTGCCCAGCCCCAAGAGTTCGACGGTTTCGAGGCAATCTCCTTTATCTTCGATTTCCGACTTAAAGCGATTATCCAGGTGTAAAGTGAGCAGTAATCCTTCCGCGATCGCCTGGGCGCTCAAAGCCCCATCCCCAGACACAGGTAGCCCAATACCGAGAGTTTTCACCCTTTCAGCCTTAGCAATGCGGGCGATCGTCGCCGTACTGTTTCTGATGCCATTTAGCTTGAAATCTTCCTCTTTCCCTAACCCCACTAAAATAATTTTGCGAATGGGACTTTTCCCCCCAACTCGAGTCACCGCAGAACTCCCCGCACCCCCCGTAAATTCCGTTTCAGCGATTAACTCCGCGATCGTCCCGTCCAGTTTATCGTTCAATGCCGCTAAATCTCCCGCGATCTCAACCGCACCTTCAAATAGACCGATCGCCAGTGCATCGCCATTCCAATCCCATTGCGTCGTATCAACCGCTTTAATTTCCATGTGTCTTTATTAATGATCAATAATCAATAGTTTAGGCATAAAACAAGACCAACGAGCGGGAATTTACCCGCAATGTCAGGTTGCTGGAGTCGCCTGCAAGGGAATTTTGATCGTAAAGGTGGTTCCTTCTCCCATAGTTGAGGCAACATCAATGGTCCCCCCATGCTTTTCGACGATAATTTGCCGGCTGATGGAAAGCCCTAGTCCCGTTCCTTTCCCTACCTCTTTCGTCGTAAAAAATGGCTCGAAGAGGCGATCGCGAACTTCATCGGGAATACCTGAACCGTTATCGGCGATGGTCACTTGCAACCAACAATCCTCATGGACATCGAACGCAACGGGTTTTAACCCGTCTTGCGTTACAATACTTCCATGTAAGTCCACAGCTATTTTTTAGCCAAGGGATGTAGGAGTCTGT
>NZ_JACSWA010000205.1 GCF_016888125.1 Spirulina sp. CCY15215 | reverse complement strand
CATAACCATCCTTGTGATGAATTGGACTACAATATTTGTGACTGATTCCTTGAATCAATCCAGTTTTTGTCGAAATATTGAAACTTCCCGTAGAGCGAACCGCGACTCGCCCAGAGTAAGTTCCAACCTTCTTTCCTTTAGTAACAATTGCTTTAACGATGTCACCTGTTTGAAAGCCTTTAACTTGCTTTTGACGAGGAACGTAACGAGTCGGAAAACCATACTTATTGGTTCTGCACATTTGCCTTGTTCCGTGTCCTTTGGCAGTAATTAAAAGCGG
>NZ_JACSWA010000204.1 GCF_016888125.1 Spirulina sp. CCY15215 | reverse complement strand
GAGACATAGCGTTTCATACCTACTGAAAACTTTCTGGTGATATATTATCATATTTTACCAGATATTTTGAGCTTTTTCGTTAATTATTACGTCTCCAGCCATCTCGAATCAGCGCATTTTTGACGGGTTGATGATAAACATCTTTAGCAGGCATAAGACTTTGAACGCGATCGCATCTCCTCCAATATAACAAATGTTCTCATTAAGCGAAACTCAGATTCAACGCCTCGCCACGCCCAACAGCTACGACCGAGGACAAGATTATTACCAACGCCATGCCATCCTGCAACCGACGCGGCAAGGCAACGTTCTCTCGGCATTCTGCATCGGCACGGCACTGTACCATGTAACCATTGCTTTCGATGAAAACGAAATCTCCAACGCGCAATGCAGTTGTCCTTACCGCTACGGCGGACTCTGCAAGCACGGCGTGGCGTTGTTATTAACGTGGTGCAAAGAACCCGAAGCATTTCAGAACGTGCCGACGCTGCAAGAGACTTTAGCCAAACGCAGCAAAGTCGAACTGATCGAACTCGTGGAGGCAATGGTAACGCAAGAACCCATGTTGCTTTCGCTCATCAACGACTCCCTACTCCCTACTCCCAATTCCCTGTCTTGGTGCGCGTTCCCTAGGCGAGGAAACCTCGCCGGGGTCGCACCGCTACTCCCTCGCATCAACGCTACTCTCGAATTACCCACCGCCCGCGCTATTGTCGAGGCATTGCAGCCGTTTATCGAACTGGCACGGCGCTACTTTGATGCGGGTAATATTCTTGATGCTGGGTCGCTGTACTGTTTGCTGCTGTCGGAACTCACACAAAGCTACGATGCGGAACGCGAATCATTAGACTATAACGGTGAATTGTGCGCTCTGTCATCAGTTTTGGTAACGAGTTTACGAGAGTGTTTGGTCAATTCAAACATTCCAAAAACGCTGCAACAACTCTGGATCGGTGCGCTGATTGAAGCCTACCGAAGAAATATTGATGGTGGCGAATATGCTTATGGGGTCGAGGCTGTATTGTTGGCGATCGACTCAGAACAATTAGAAGACGTTGTAGCAAACTTGGACGATCGCCAGACCCATAATGCGATATTCAAGTTGTTGGAGAAAAAGACAGCGTTCACCCATAAGAAAACTATTGCTCTTTCCGATTACCCTGCCGCCATCGAGAAGGAAATTAACAAGCGCCATCGTCGTTATTATCGTCAAGCTGCACGTTATCTTCAAGAGTACAAAGCAATTTGTGACGAACAAACGTGGCTGAATTATATCAATTTACTACGCGATCGCTACGGTTCTTTGCGCTCTCTTTGGAAGGAAATTGAAAAGGCAGAATTACGCTAAATCAACCGAATTAAAATTTTATGAGCATGATAAAAAATTGGAAAGCATCGGGTGAATTATTATTTCAAGCGTTAGGGGTAAAATTAGATGATATCCCTTTTGAACATCTTGCCAGCTACACGGCAGTTCACTATTTTTTGACGGCTGAAAATCAACCCCATGCTAATGCTCAAAATCTCGATAAAGTGACACGATATCTCGAATCGTTTCATCATCTCTGTGCCGTCAGCGATTGGGATTTAGCTTATAAAATTATGTTTTTGCCTCTGGAAAGTTTTGATGACAATCACTTAACATTACAGTTGGATATTTGGGGATATTATGAAAAAGAAATTTCTCTTGGCGAACAATTATTAAACAAAATTTCACCTCAAGTTGATTTAGAATGTCTAATCGTAATGGGGGATGGATATATCGACCTCGGCGATTATGAAAAGGCTTGGAAAGTCTACCAACAAGGACTGGATTTATCCCACACCATTAATGATTCAGAGATGCAAATCACCTGTTTATTGTGCCTTGGACTGGTTCTTAACTATCAAGGGAAGTATCGCGAATCTGCTGCATACTATCAAGAAGCTCTCAATCAAGACATCAAACTTTGCGATTTAAAAACGGAGTATCTTGTTCTCAAAGCTAGAATCTTATCAAATCTAGCTATGAGTTATTATAACTTAGATCGAAATAAAGAGTCACTAGATTGTAATGAGCAGAGTCTGAGCTTATTCCGCATCTTAGGCGATCGCCAAGGCGAAGCAACAACTTTAATCAGTTTAGGAAGAGACTATTACATTTTAGAAGATTATGAACGAGGACTCACATTGGGTCAACAAGGATTAACACTTGCTCGAGAAATCGGACATTCTTCCGGTGAAGCTGAAGCCTTAAACTTGTTAGGCATGATTTATTGTGCTACGGGGGATTTTCAACAGGCTCTTGAGGTTCACGAAAAACAAATTACCATCGCTCGTGAAATCGGAGATTTGCGTGAGGAAGCCTATGCTATGGGGAATTTAGCCGATCTTTACGAGACATTAGAAGATTACGATCTCTCTGCTCATTATGCTCAAAAACATTTAGCACTTTCACAACAAATTGGCGATCGCAGAGGAGAAGGTGCTGCACTTCATTCGTTGGGTGTGGCGTTGCTAGAGCAGTCTCAATTATCTCGGGCGTTGGAGAAATTACAACTGGCACTCCAAATTTTCCAAGAGGTTGAAAGCCGCAGTGAAGAGGCTCAAACCCTTGCGGATTTATCGGTACTTTATTGGCGATTAAATGACAATGAATCTGCTCTAAACTATTGCGATTGTGCCTATGTTTTAGCTAAAAAGTTAGACATTTCTCTAGCAGATGAATGTCAAGAACTTCGACAACAAATACTAGGTAGTTAAAGAAGTCGAAAGAAAAAAGATTCGGCTCTTACCGAATCCCAATCAAGTTTCCATACGTTTGACTTCCAAAGAAGCCGAAAGACTTCCTCCGACCGGATTATAATCCGGTTCAGTTGTTTCCATACGTTTGACTTCCAAAGAAGCCGAAAGTTATGGCCCCAAACAGTTACATGGTGACCTTAATTAAAGGGTTTCCATACGTTTGACTTCCAAAGAAGCCGAAAGCATTTACAACTCCCCGATGTGGGAACAATTAGGGTTTCCATACGTTTGACTTCCAAAGAAGCCGAAAGATGGTATCGATGGTAAGTTCATTTACAACTCCCGTTTCCATACGTTTGACTTCCAAAGAAGCCGAAAGTTTTCAGCAGCATGCAGAATAACACGAATACTAGTTTCCATACGTTTGACTTCCAAAGAAGCCGAAAGGCCTTGATTTCGACGCCTGTCCTCAATATAATGAGTTTCCATACGTTTGACTTCCAAAGAAGCCGAAAGTGCGAGTCTTGTTGTGGATGGGATCACCTTTACTGGTTTCCATACGTTTGACTTCCAAAGAAGCCGAAAGGGGTGGGTGACCAATGCCAAAATAGTGAGGTTATGGTTTCCATACGTTTGACTTCCAAAGAAGCCGAAAGAAACAGGACTGTTGTTACAGGCTCTGCCGAATCCGGTTTCCATACGTTTGACTTCCAAAGAAGCCGAAAGGTGCTTCGTCTAATACTCAATCCGCTGGCACCGGTTTCCATACGTTTGACTTCCAAAGAAGCCGAAAGGGTTGTTTCGGATCAGACCCACGCTGGTGCCGTCGAGGTTTCCATACGTTTGACTTCCAAAGAAGCCGAAAGCCGGCCGGGGCACCCCCGGCCGGAGCTCAGGTTTCCATACGTTTGACTTCCAAAGAAGCCGAAAGTATTGCCGGTCTCGGTCTTGCTGCTCCTGCAGCTCAGGTTTCCATACGTTTGACTTCCAAAGAAGCCGAAAGTCTTTGCAGGACAAGTTGCGACTCCGATTCTCGTTTCCATACGTTTGACTTCCAAAGAAGCCGAAAGTTTCTGCCCAATCCCCAGCTCCAGCTCCGTAATTTTCGTTTCCATACGTTTGACTTCCAAAGAAGCCGAAAGAAGCGTTCAAGCTGAAGGTACAACCCCTTCTGCCCAAGTTTCCATACGTTTGACTTCCAAAGAAGCCGAAAGTTCCGGTCTCCGCACAGGTTGCCGTTGGTTCTGTCAAGTTTCCATACGTTTGACTTCCAAAGAAGCCGAAAGAGTTATCCTTGCCACCACCGGTGCCACCACCAGTTTCCATACGTTTGACTTCCAAAGAAGCCGAAAGTTCTTATTTCTACAACGCCTATGCCTTCAGGGTTCGAGTTTCCATACGTTTGACTTCCAAAGAAGCCGAAAGCGGCAACCGTGACGGGGGGAGTAATGCCCACCCAACGTTTCCATACGTTTGACTTCCAAAGAAGCCGAAAGTCAAAAAACTGGTCTCGCTCTCGTTGCTCTCGGTATGTTTCCATACGTTTGACTTCCAAAGAAGCCGAAAGTAGCTTGATTGAGGACACCATGTCCGACATTCGGCTCGTTTCCATACGTTTGACTTCCAAAGAAGCCGAAAGCTGATCGGGGTACCGTTGGCACCCGCTACGATGGTGAGTCTAATGTTTCCATACGTTTGACTTCCAAAGAAGCCGAAAGACGATCATGCCGTCCCTTTTGAACGTCTACGCCGCCGAGTTTCCATACGTTTGACTTCCAAAGAAGCCGAAAGCGACAAACCCAAACCCAAACCCAAACCCTCCGGTTTCCATACGTTTGACTTCCAAAGAAGCCGAAAGTCGATGCTCACGGGGAAGTACGTAGCTACAAGTTTCCATACGTTTGACTTCCAAAGAAGCCGAAAGAAAATGGTCATTGAACAACAAAATGGAGAAATAAAGTTTCCATACGTTTGACTTCCAAAGAAGCCGAAAGCATCGTGATGCCTTCCTTGCTGAACGTTTACGCCGCAGGTTTCCATACGTTTGACTTCCAAAGAAGCCGAAAGGTATGCCGGAAAATCCGGTTAAGTATAGAATTGAAGGTTTCCATACGTTTGACTTCCAAAGAAGCCGAAAGAGCACGATTGTGCCAACTAGCGCAACCGTAACAGTTTCCATACGTTTGACTTCCAAAGAAGCCGAAAGAATGCGCCCGGAGCTCTCGAGCCTCGGCTTCACGTTTCCATACGTTTGACTTCCAAAGAAGCCGAAAGGTTCAAGCGTTCCGACCCGGGAACAAATTCAGGTTCAGGTTTCCATACGTTTGACTTCCAAAGAAGCCGAAAGCTTTAAATGAGGGGGGTCACCGGTACGAAAAAGTTTCCATACGTTTGACTTCCAAAGAAGCCGAAAGCGGCCATTGAGGCCTGGAACGAAAATCCAGGAAACTGTTTCCATACGTTTGACTTCCAAAGAAGCCGAAAGTAAACTCGTTGATGGGACTTGGCTACGCTGGGTTAGTTTCCATACGTTTGACTTCCAAAGAAGCCGAAAGCTGCATATAAGATGCAAATCGAGCAGCTCGGATTGTTTCCATACGTTTGACTTCCAAAGAAGCCGAAAGACCTGATTGCCAAGATTTCTTTCCAGAGTGATGGAAAGTTTCCATACGTTTGACTTCCAAAGAAGCCGAAAGAGTGCCGATCTAGAACCCGCACCGTGACTAGATTGTAGCACCCCGATCCTATAGGGGTCAAG
>NZ_JACSWA010000203.1 GCF_016888125.1 Spirulina sp. CCY15215 | reverse complement strand
GGTCATAGTACCTTGCTCGGAAATGGTAAAAGTCCGTATTCGACTCCAACCATTGACCTTGAAAGCGGAAATCTCCTCCTAACTCATTCGGCATTCCCGTCGCACTATTCCGCAAATTGCCAAAACTATCATATTCAAACTCTGCCACCTCAACCCCTGAATTGTTCGCCAAACCCACAATCGAACCCATGCCATCTTCTAAATGATAAGTTTTGTGATTGAGTTCAAATTTATTCATTTTTTCTCAAGAATGTAATATTTTGTCCGCTATTTCTCGTAGCTCGGGTGATGTTAGTGGATATAAATAGTCAAAAATCTTTTTGTTACGAGCATAATCGTGTTCCCGATTCAAAGAATCTTGGCAAGCGTAGGCGGCTAAAGTCAAGGGACATTCATCTGGCTCAAAACAACCTCTCAGATTGACATCTGCTCCAGCTTCAATTAACGTTTTTACCATATCTAGAGATTCTACATCAACTGCGCGCATTAAAATAGTCCAATCTTGACACTCATCTCTTGCATTTATATCGCCTTGAAGAGGTAATAAAAATGAAAATGCTTCCCAGTCTTCATGTTGAATTGCATGAAATAATGCTTCTACAATATCTCCTTTGGCTAGATTTAAGTAATATTTTAAAGGTACTTTCATGTTCATTTCAAGCCTGTAACTTTAGGGAATAAGGTTAAAAACTGAGGATAGACACCATGCTCTTCAATAGCTTTTTTGCTAACTTTATGTAATCCTAATGTACTTTTTCCACCAATCATAGTTACGTAAAGAGCAATAGGTACTACTTGATGTTGATTAGGTAAACTAGCATAGTTCATCATTGCTGTAAATTGAGATTTTTTCCGATCGTCTTCAACTCTTCGCCAACTAAATTTAAAATCACCAATTAGATACGATTTGTCTCCTTTTCCCCACATTCCGCACTTCATTCTGAAGTACGGAAAATTACATAAACAAAAAAGAGAAAAACTGCTCCAAAACTAGTTGAAGAAAATAGAGAAAGAATCTTCAAGTCTTTATCTGACGGTGTAAGAGGATAAAGAAGAAAAATGAGCAGCACAAAGTAGAGAAGCAATAGCTCTCTAAAGTCAAAGAATAAGATTTTCTGATGTTTGCTTTGGTATTTATTAAGATGCAGAAGATAGATAATATCTGTAACAAGATGAAGGCAAAAATTCTAGAATAAACTTGCGTTCTTCTGTTAAATTGACAATTTTTTTGTCACCATTTAAAGTCAATAGATGAATCCCTTGAAAGCATTGAAATATCCATCTTAAGCTAGGAGTATTGGTCAATTTACCAACTTGATTTTTCAGTTTGTTTTCAGATTCTTTTAAGTTGTTTCTGAGTTGTCTTTGCCCCAAATTATAAACCAATAAACATAAAGACATTAAAAAGAGTGTTGTTTCAAGCCTTTCTGGTTTTTTAACAAATAAACTATCCGCAAAGAATAAAGGATCTTTAAGGAAACCAAATCCTCTTTCGCAAGATTGTTGCTTTTTATATATTTCCAGAATTTCTACTGGGGTTTTCTGATTTTCAGATTCTACTAAATTCGTGGCTAAGATAAATCTTCCTGCTTGTTTTTGTCTTTTCTTTATTTCTTCAGTTTTGAGTTTTTCTTTAATTTTCTCTTTTTCTATCATTTTTTCTAATTTCTTTATATCACTTTCTCTTCTTTGTTCACTTTCAAATACTATCCATCTTTGAGTAATTCCTGCATATTTTACTATTTCTTCTTTCCATTTATATCCCTTTATTTCTTTTTCATTCTCTTCAACTTCTACCGTTTGCACTAATTCTTTTGCTTTTTTAAGTGTTAATGGCACTCGTGTTATCCATTTCATTTCTTTCACTAATTTCAAATTTTCTTGACTATATAAGGCACTATCACTTACTAAAACACTTTCAAAATCTATTTGCTTTTTGAACTGCACTGCGATTTTTCCAAATACGGCTTTATCAGATTCATTTCCATCTCCTACTCTTATAAATAATGGCATTTCTCCATCTTGAGTTGTTATTAAATCTAATACACATTGTTTTAAATCTGGTCTGTGATCGCGGGAATATCCTTTACTTATATATATCGGTCTATCTTTTTTCATTTCTTCTTCTTGAGGTTTTTCACTTTCATATTTTCCATGTAAATGGAATGAAGTGGAATCCAAGTGTGAATATTGCGTTTCTATTCTAAACTTCTTGACCGCTAATGAAGCAATTTCTAGAAATATATTACTTAATCCATATTTATATAATGCGTCCATTACTCTGCCTATTTTATCATCATTCAGATAACTACTTTTGACTCCTTTTCCTAACAATTTTTCTACCTCTTTATCTTGGAAAAATTGACTAAATAAATATAATGGTCGAGATATAAATCCCAATCCATTGAGAATTATTGCCTTTACCACCTGTCCAGATGTTATCTTTTCTCGGCAATCTATTTTGAGTTTTTCGTTGACTTTTTTGACGATTTCTAGTTCATCTACTATCCCTGCAATGATCCCTAAATGATCTATATTTTTGATTTCTATTTCTTCCATTTTCTATTTTTCCTTTTGATAAGTTTCTCTAATTATCCCATTTGGACTCAGTTTTTGGACTAAGTATTTTTACTGACTTTTGGTTTTTCGATTCTGTAGCCTCTTGTGCTACATTTTAAAGTGCGGAATGTGGGCTTTTCCTTTAGCGTAATCTGTAGCCTTTGGTCCGCCATCTGGTTTGATAATAAAATCCGGATTACTGAGATTTTTCGGAACATCAGCAGATAGACCTGCTAAATTAATACCATTACTGTTAGGTGTTCCATCTGGTTGTATCTCTGCTTCAAACCAAATCGATTCTAAATAAGACGAGCCGGGAAAAGAGGTCTTTATAAGTTCTTGGAATTCGCCTTTAAGAATCCTTTCCCATTCCGATCCTAATTTATTTTTTTCCTTTGTAGAAAGGGCAACTTCTAATGCTTTTGCTAATGTTGGACTAAGCACTGCGAGGTTATCTGTAATACGTTTTGCTAAACCCATTACTATCTCAGTAACAACTCCCTTTGCTTTATCGATCAGATAGTCTCTCATCGCATTTGTAGCTGCTAGTTGAGCTTTACTTAAGGCTTTTTCTGTAGCAAAGCCAGATTGCAATTCAACTAATGTAAACATCCCTGTAGGATCGCTATAAACATGAGGATTATTGTAAACAAACTGATAAGGATTGCTACTCTCCGGCTCATATTCAATAACATCAATCGGATCGCGACTGACAAAACGCCCCGTTTCTGGGTCATAGTACCTTGCTCGGAAATGGTAAAAGTCCGTATTCGACTCCAACCATTGACCTTGAAAG
>NZ_JACSWA010000202.1 GCF_016888125.1 Spirulina sp. CCY15215 | reverse complement strand
TCATCGATTAGTGATGTTTTAATGACCAATCATAGGGAATAGAAGCAGTAAAGGGATTGCATCGCTGTATTTCTTCGGGATCGTGGGGAATTGTCGCGCAATTAGCAACCATTGCTTTTGTCGTCCCAATGCCTTTAAATCCATTCCAAATTAACGGTGGAATAGTGACTAAACAATAATTGTCTTCACCTAAAAAGAGTTCTTGGACTTCTCCTTGAGTTTTAGACGTTTCGCGATCGTCATATAAAACTAATTTAATCGTACCCAAAATAACAGCATAATTTAAAGTGATTTTAGTATGAAGATGCCAACCTTTGATCGCCCCAGGATACACAGTAGAAAAATAAATCTCACCAAATTTTTGAAAATGTGGTGCATCCGATCGCAACATCTTTAAAATTGTTCCTCGTTCGTCGGGAATACGTTGTAGAGGATGAATTTGAATTCCTTCAATTGTCATAAATTATACCTCTTGCAAACTTTTTTTAAAATAGTCTTGATACCATTTTATTGTTTCTTGCAAACCCAATTCTAATTTATATTTTGGAGTCCAGTCTAAAAGTTCTCTGGCACGTTGTGACGATAAATATTGATAGAGGATTTCATGGTTTGCTTCATTAAGAACGAGAGATGATAAATCTGATTTTTCCATTATTCTTAAAATTGTTTTCACTATTTCTAAAACAGTATATTTCCTCTCCATGCTAAAATTAAAGGATTTACCAACAATATCTATTTTTCGCATTTTTTCAGCAAGTTCGAGATAGGCAAAAACAGCATCTTTAATATAAAAATAATCGCGAATAAATTGACCATTGCTGCGGATAATTGGACGTTTGTTATACAAAACTGAGCGAATTGTTCCCGGAATGAGGCGACTAAAATTCAAATCTCCTCCTCCATATAAATTACTACAACGAGTAATACAAATCGGTAGATTGTAAGTATGGTAATAAGTATTAGCAATTAAATCCGCACAACTTTTAGAAACATCATAAGGATGTTGACCTTGTAAGGGACTCTCTTCAGTATAAGGGAGATGAGACTGGATTCCGTAAGCCTTATCACTAGAAGCAATAATAATACATTTAACTGTTGGAACTCTGCGACAGGCTTCTAATAAATTCCACGTTCCTTTAATATTGGTTTCAAAAGTAGAAATCGGATTGCGATTAGCAATACCAACAATCGTTTGTGCAGCAAGATGAAAGACGGTATCGATCTCATATTCATTCAAACTGCGTTCGAGAAGACTTAAATTCTCAACCGATCCCGTAATGCTAACCAAATGGCGATCGAGTCCCTCTTGAAAAAAGCGAGACTGAGGGACGCGATCGCGAATTAAACCGATAACCGTCCCACCGCGATCGCAGAGTTCTTGCACCAACCAACTTCCTAGTAATCCCGTACAACCCGTAACAAAAATCGATCGCCCACACCAAAATCCATTCATCGAAAAATTGGGTAGAAACCCCGTTCTTATAGCAGGGATTATTCGTTGAAAAAGGAAAATACTACAATGTCTGACTTGTCGTCAATTATGCGCCCCCCTAGCCCCCCAAATCTGGGGGGAACCGGAGTCAAAGTCCCCCAAACTTGGGCTAGGGGGCTGGCACGTTGGGGGTTAATTTTTTTCTCTCTCCGATGAATAATCCCTGCGTTCTTATAGGACGGCTTTATATTAGTTTCGCTACCGCCTTGGAATTGTTTAATTAGGGTGCTTTTGTATTGCACTTTTAACAGGACAATTACTGT
>NZ_JACSWA010000201.1 GCF_016888125.1 Spirulina sp. CCY15215 | reverse complement strand
AAGTATTGTAACGCAAGACGGGTTAAAACCCGTTGCGTTCGATGTCCATTGATTAAAATCAATGGCTAACCCTCACTCTCTAGCTTTAGGTTTTGACATTAGGCGATCGCAATGCGTCCATTTTTGGTATGACAGACCACTAGGGCGGGTAGGTTAATTATAAATATACTCCCTTTGCCTAACTGACTCTGCACTTGAATATCACCATCGTGGGATTGCGCGATCGCCTTTGCAATGGACAATCCCAAACCCGAGCCTCCACTTTGACGAGAGCGATCTTTCTCCACGCGATAAAAGCGATCGAAAATGCGATCGCAATCTTCAGGAGAAAGGCCAATTCCCGTATCCTCTACTGTAATTAATCCCCGTCGTTCCACCCGCCGCAAGCGCACGATCGCCGTTCCCCCGGAGGGAGTATGCTGAAGGGCATTACTCACCACATTCAGCACCAATCGATAGAGGTGTTCCTCATTTCCCATCACGACCATAGCAGGGGTGTCGGGTTGGTCGAGTTTTAAGTGAATATTTTTGGCGATCGCTAACGCTGCTAATTCCTCGTCAATATCCCCGAGTAAATCTTGCAAGCAACAGGGAATCATGGGTGCGGGGCTTTGGCTATCCAAGTGAGAAAGAAGCAACAGATCGCTAACAAGATGACTCAAACGCTGATTTTGCCGAGTGATGACCTGCAACATCTCGCGAGTGTCAGCATCCGAAATCTTGGGCAGGCGCATTATCGATTCTGCGGTGGCCTGTACGGCGGTTAGGGGGGTTCGTAATTCGTGGGCTGCATCGGCGGTAAACTGCTGAATTTTGCGATAGGATGCTTGTACAGGCTGCATGGCCAATCCTGTCAGCCACCAACTGGCGGTGGCAATTAGCCCCATAGTTACGGGGAAACTGAGCAAGATAATCCAGCGAATTGATCTCAGATAAGCGGCAAAGTCTTTAAAAGAACGACCGACCAGCAGGATTCCCAGAGAGGTGCGATGGTTGGGAACTCTGAGAGGTAGGGCAATCTGGCGGTATTGGTTGCCCTGTTTATCCCAGAGGGTTTGCCAAGAAGATTCGCTGTAGGCGATCGCCAAACCCTCGGGGGTGATGCCTGCGGTGGCGATTAACTCTCCCGTGGGAGTCAGCACCCGAATATAATAGCTACCGCGATAAAGAGAATCCTCTCGATGACCTCGCGATCGCTCAAAAGGGATCGCGCATTGTTTCCCCGCAACACAAAGATTGGGCAGGAGGTTGGGAGAAATGCTCTCGAGGCGTTTGTTAGTACTCAAGGTTTCTTCTAGAGCATCATGTACGGTTTCGGCCACGGATTTGAGTTCGCGATCGGCGGTGACTCGGTGGGCGTGGGCGATCGCTTCATATACCCCCAAACCACTCAATCCCAGCACAATCGCCATCACCCCAGTATACCAAGTGGCAATTTGCACGCGACTGCGGCGAAAGAGCTTATTCGGCTTTGAATCGATATCCCATGCCATAAATAGTTTCAACACCAATAAAGCGCAGGATTCCCCGCTTGTATGTGAAGCATCAAGCGTGGGAGGAATGCGATACAATCTGACCCCCAATGGGGAGGATTGT
>NZ_JACSWA010000200.1 GCF_016888125.1 Spirulina sp. CCY15215 | reverse complement strand
ACCCTTTACGGCTTTGGATATTCCCGAATTATTAACCGCTTCTGGGACTGAAAATGCGACGCTAAATACTGCCAATGAGGGAGATTTGATTATTGCGGGAGAAGTTCGAGGAGAAAATGTCAATTTAGCAGCAGTTAATCCCATTCAACCGGACGATGCAACGTTAATTCGCACGGGGGATGGAACGCAACATAGTCCTACAGTAATGCGCTTTGGAGAAGT
>NZ_JACSWA010000020.1 GCF_016888125.1 Spirulina sp. CCY15215 | reverse complement strand
ACTGTTCAATTTCTTGGTTTCCTTTACTTTGATTGCAAGGACGACAAGCCAGAGTTAAATTGCTGACTCGATTGCTACCACCTTTAGATTTAGGCTTGATATGCTCGACTTCTAAGGGAACATTTTCTGCACCACAATACGCGCATTTTCTGTTCCATTTTTCGAGCAAATATTCTCTGACTTCATACCCTAATAATTCCCCTTGTTGATATTCAGTACCGGAGATTTCGGGATTCTGAAGTGCTTGAGTATCGAATCGCACTAACTCCTGAGAAATGCCTGATATGGGACAGATTCGACAGAGCCGATTAACCCAAGTGACAATGTTATGAACTCGCGACATTAAACTGGGTGCAAACCAGCCATCAGGACGCTTTCGATTCAGGAATCGAGGTTTTCTATACCGGGTTTTGCGGCTGCGTCGTCCTCTTCTTAATTGTCGTCTTGAGGTTAAT
>NZ_JACSWA010000002.1 GCF_016888125.1 Spirulina sp. CCY15215 | reverse complement strand
GAAATCCAATTACCAACCTCATCATAAAAACGCAACCACAACCCCTCTACTCCCTCATAAATGCCTTCCCATAAACCCAAACCCAAACCCAACTCCTCTAACCACAATCGCCCCTCTTCTAAGTCTAACGGTTCATATTTTCCCGACTGCAAAACAAAACCCTGAAACTGATTTTCATAGCGGTCATAGATAACATAATAAGGAACTTGTAAGATTTCTTCGTAAACCTCCCATTTTGTCG
>NZ_JACSWA010000199.1 GCF_016888125.1 Spirulina sp. CCY15215 | reverse complement strand
TGGTAGGGGAGCGTTCTATAAGGTGAGAAGCATTAGCGGCAAGCAGATGTGGACTTTATAGAAGTGAGAATGTCGGCTTGAGTAGCGAAAATTGAGGTGAGAATCCTCAACCCCGAAACCCTAAGGGTTTCTCCGGAAGGCTCGTCCGCGGAGAGGTAGTCGGGACCTAAGGCGAGGCCGAAAGGCGTAGTCGATGGATATAGGGTCAATAATCCCTAACTGCTGAGAGGGAGTGTAACTGGGGACGCATGAAAGATAGCTATACCCTGATTGGATTGGGAGTT
>NZ_JACSWA010000198.1 GCF_016888125.1 Spirulina sp. CCY15215 | reverse complement strand
TAGGATTGGCATATTTTTCGGTTTTTTCTCCATCATTAACAATCGCAAAATCTTTGATTCCGAGGTCGATTCCGGCTACTTTTCCATCGGTGCTAGGTGTTGCCGCTTCTCCTTCCACTTCAAACAATAGAGAGGCATAATACTTACCGGATGCGGTGAGAGAAATGGTAACAGTTTTTAATTTTCCTTCTGGTAATTTACGATGAAATTTACTGTTAATCTCACCAATTTTTGGTACTTTTAAATAATTTCCAGCAATTTCTACATTCTGAGGATATTGAATCGATTGTTTACGATGTTTTAATTTGAATTTAGGCAATTTTGCCCTCCCTTTAAAAAAGTTTTGATAAGCCTTGTTCAGATTGATGGCAACACATTGCAGGACGGCTGAATAACAATCTGTTTTTAACCAAGGATATTCCTTCTTAAGCTGGGGGAGCATTCTCTTGTATGCGGACAACTTTAAGGTTTTTCCTGTTTCCTTATAATGCTGAATACAAGCGTTAAGGGCAAAGTTCCAATACCAACGCGCACAGCCAAAAGACTTAGATAAAGCCTCTTTTTGCGTGAGAGTTGGGTATAATCGGACTTTGACTGCTTGCAGCATTTTTATCGGTTATTTGTTCTCTACTTTAGATATATTATAATAACATAAGCTGTGAAAAGCAAAAACAAGCTACATAAAAATTTGGTTTCGATACCACAAATTTTTATCCGATTCATCCCCTCTTGAATCAAAGATTACAAAAGGGGGATTCTCGGAAATTATGCTAAAAATTTAGTTTTTGTTGTTTTGGGTTTGGCGATCGCCCTATTGGTGGTTTTCTCTGCTACACCCAGCCAAGCAACCTCTAACGATCCTACTGTTTATGCGTGGGAATACTTGACTCCAGGCAGCGATCGCCTCGTTTGCCAAAAGATATCTCTTCACCTTAAATCTCTTCCTGCAACCAGCACAAGCCACAGTCAACCCATTCACACCCATTCTCAAATTGTTGGCGATCGCTTCTGTGCCGATCTAACCAAACCCCTCTCATTTTAAGATCAGGCGATCGCCTTATGTCTGCATTGTTTCGAGAGGCGATCGCCACCAACTCTCAACGCTACAAATTACCAAAACCTTTCTTTTTCTTCTTCTTACCACCGCTTTTCTTCTTACTTCCCCCAGTATGACCGCGAAAACCGGGACGAGGCATTCCTCCCCCCATCATGTCCCCAAGTCCTCCCATACCTCCCATGCCAGGCATCCCAGGCATTCCCATCCCAGGCATTTGTCCTTGTCCCATTTGCTGCATCATATTTCGCATTTTTGTGAAATCTCGCACTAAATTAGAAACATCTTTCTCTTGGTGTCCCGATCCCTTGGCGATACGACGGCGGCGACTGGGGGACTTGGCCAATAAATCTGGGTCTTGGCGTTCTTTTTTCGTCATAGAATTAATCATCGCTTCCGTGCGCTTAAGCTGATCCTCTCCTTTTTGTAAGGTATCGCCGCTCAATTTCCCCATACCTGGAATCATCTTCATAATTCCCCCCAAGGAGCCCATATTTTTTAACAAGCGCATCTGTTTGACAAAATCATCAAAGTCAAACCGTGCTTCGAGGATTTTCTCCTGCATCTTGACCGCATCGGTAATATCAATCTGTTCCTGTGCCTTCTCGACTAAAGTGAGAATATCTCCCATATTGAGAATGCGGGAAGCGAGGCGATCGGGATAAAAGGGTTCCAAAGCCTCGACTTTTTCCCCCATCCCGATAAATTTAATCGGTTGACCGGAAATACAGCGCACGGAGAGGGCGGCACCTCCTCGGCTATCTCCATCCATTTTAGTGAGAATTGCCCCTGTAATGCCGATCTCTTCGTGAAAAGTTCGGGTTAAACTGGCGGCTTCTTGTCCCGTCATCGCATCCACCACCAAAAGGGTATCGTGGGGTTGCACGGTTTCTTTAATTTGAGCCAATTCTCCCATCATTTTTGGGTCGATTTGCAAGCGTCCCGCCGTGTCAATGATGATTGTATCGACTCCCATCTCTTTGCCTTTTTCTAAGCCTTGACGGGCAATTTCTACGGGATCGACATCGGTTCCTAACTCAAAGACGGGGACATCAATTTGTTCCCCGAGGGTGACTAACTGATCGATCGCCGCAGGGCGATAAATATCTGTAGCAACCAGTAAACAATTGCGGTTTTGCTTGCGGAGATAAAGGGCGAGTTTTGCTGTGGCGGTGGTTTTCCCGGTTCCTTGCAAGCCCGCCATGAGAATAACTGTAGGGGCTGTTTCTGCATGGGCGAGGGGGACGTTACTTTCCCCCATAATTTGTACTAATTCTTCGTGAACAATTTGAATAAATTGCTGTCCTGGGTTAACCCCAGAAATAACATCGGCACCGAGGGCTTTTTTCTCGACTTCCTGGATGAAATCTTTAACTACTTGCAGGTTAACATCTGCGGAAAGGAGGGCGCGACGAACATCTTTAATTGCGTCTTTAATATTGGCTTCGGAAATTTTATCTTGACCGCGCAGTTTCTTCCATGCGTCGTCGAGGCGATCGGCTAATGTGTCAAACATAGTATTTGTTCTGGGTTATTTGTTGTTGGTTATTGGATGATTTTATCAGAATTCTTGGGTTTGGAGACCAAACCCCTACCATTGGATGCTTTTATCAGAATCTTTGGGTTTGGAGACCAAACCCCTACAATTGGATGCTTTTATCAGAATCTTTGGGTTTGGAGACCAAACCCCTAC
>NZ_JACSWA010000197.1 GCF_016888125.1 Spirulina sp. CCY15215 | reverse complement strand
AAATATTGCTGGTCAGCGTAAGGTACTCAATGACTTTGTGAGCGAGGCGTTCGGCGATCGGGATGCTTACAATTTCACAACAGATGCAGACCATACACTACTCCAGTTTGCTGTACGGAATGAAAATGGTCAGGCGATCGCTCTTGATGGAGGTGTGAAGGTCGTTTTATACGAGGGCTACACCCCGATCAAAACCATCCATTCTATTGATCCATCCGCAGTCTATAGTTCTAATCTCCAAGCAGGGAAAGATTACTCGATCCGTGTTGAATCACATGATGGTCAGAAAACAAACTACCAGCTTGTTCTGAATCTAGAGACGATCCGGGTTCCGGCTGGGCGGCACGTTTATTCAGACCAAG
>NZ_JACSWA010000196.1 GCF_016888125.1 Spirulina sp. CCY15215 | reverse complement strand
CCACAGGGGCAACCATTACCACTTCTACCAACAACCTCATCAACGTTGACCCTCTGTTGCTCCCTCTGGGAAACTACGGGGGTGTCACCCAAACTCATGCCCTCTCTCTCTCTAGTCCCGCCCTCAATGCTGGCAGTAACGCCTTAGCCGCAGGTTTAAGCACCGACCAACGAGGCGCACCCGGTGCGCGTATCGTTGATGGTACGGTAGATATGGGAGCCTTTGAATGGCAAGGTAGTGAAATTACTCCCATTGGCAACCAAAACATCACCATTAGCAGCTTACCGAGTACCCTTGATGTCAGCGTCAAAGTTGTAGAAAAAGTATTTAATCTTGCTCTTGGTGTCGGCGCAACCATTAATTTTAGTACCATTGGAGATGTAACGGGTTCCTTTTCCAATGGTACAAGCGTCATCACCGATGCTAACGGTATTGCCCTGAATTTCTTTGAGGTACTGAGGGCAACGGGAGACTTCCAGATTTTGGCAGGAGTGACAAGTTTGGACACCTTGACCTTTAGTATTACCAATAATGTCTTTAGTTTCCTCTCGGAGATAGAACAAGAGTTTGATTCTCTAGAAATCCGAGAAGAAGACATCCTTTTTGCACGGGGTTGCCTGTCTACTCCCGAAGATAAATTAACTCAACAAGACAAGGAAGAACAGGAAAACAATACCTCTGAAGAGGGGGAAGATGAGGAAATCGTAGCGGGAGAAGAAAATGAAGATTCTTCCCCTGGCAGCGATCGCGCTTGTCGTCCTATCGGCGATGATAGTGGAGGAGGTGGCGAAGAATAAATTAGATTCTCGTTCATGGATAATCCGCAAAATCCTAATAATAGGTCATAACTTCAGGGTGCAAGCATTGCACCCCTACCCCCTAAACCCAACTGTAGTGGGAGCGTCTCGCTCCCTAGATTTTAGCGTCTCGCTCCCTAGATTTTAGCGTCTCGCTCCCTAGATTTTAGCGTCTCGCTCCCTAGATTTTAGCGTCTCG
>NZ_JACSWA010000195.1 GCF_016888125.1 Spirulina sp. CCY15215 | reverse complement strand
GCGATCGCCCCGATAGTGCTAGTTTTCCCCTAGAGGCGATCGAAGTGCAAGGAAACACGGTTTTTACCCCAGAAGACTTAGATGCCATCATTAAGCCACTCCAAGGGCAAAACGTCACCCTCAATCAACTCAGAGATGTTGCCAATACCCTCACTCAATTATATATTAATGAAGGGTATATTAACTCCCGCGCTGTCTTAAA
>NZ_JACSWA010000194.1 GCF_016888125.1 Spirulina sp. CCY15215 | reverse complement strand
CCCAACCTCAACGAAGTAGGTTGGGGAGGAAGCGGTGCGACCCCGGTGAGGTTTCCTCACCTAGGGAACGCGCACCAAGAGAACGAGCATCAACAAACACCTGTTGCGAGAGCAAATTTCGTTTCCTGTTTACAAATGAGTCCAGTGGAACGTTGGAGCAACTCCACCTTGGATGCAGTGAACTGTCCGAGGCGTTTCCAATTGAGATCGGAAACCGAGACGGCTTTGGCTGTATCTCCCGAACACCAACCAACATAGGACTTTCCGGCTCTCTCTGCTCTGACCAAATCCCCCTTGCGAAAGCGGTGCGACCTACCGGAACAGGTTTCCAACTCCTTCGGAGACGCTTTGCGAACGCCTAGGGAACGCGCACCAAGACAACCATGACGGGTAACAGTACCGCCATATTTGCGCCGCTTTCCCCCTTGAGCGGGAACGCACAAGTGAAGTTGACGACGAGAAATGGGCGGTCTTCTGA
>NZ_JACSWA010000193.1 GCF_016888125.1 Spirulina sp. CCY15215 | reverse complement strand
CCTAGGATTCCCGCTACTCCCATCATGTGGAAGGGGTTCAGGGTCCAGTTGTGGAAACCTTGTAGGAACAAGATGAAACGGAAAATTCCGGCTACCCCAAAACTGGGTCCGAAAAACCAACTCGACTGTCCCAAGGGATACATCAGGAAGACACTGACGAAGACCGCAATCGGTCCAGAGAAGGCGATCGCGTTATAAGGACGAATGCCCACCAAACGGGCAATTTCAAACTGACGCAGCATAAAGCCAATCAGTCCAAAAGCGCCGTGGAGGGCGACGAAAGCCCAGAGTCCGCCTAACTGACACCAATGGGTAAAGTTCCATTG
>NZ_JACSWA010000192.1 GCF_016888125.1 Spirulina sp. CCY15215 | reverse complement strand
ATGAGTTACGCCTAGCCGAAGAGTTAGTGGGAGAAGAAATTCAAAAGACGATTCAACCTCGTTCATCTATAAATAATCAGCCGTTAGTTCAAGTTTAAATAGATAAATTTTGGCGCAACAAGATATCGCAATCTACTCAGACATTTCAGCGAACATTTGTTTGGCTGCAACTTGAATTTCGTCAGGCGACATTTCACGGAGTTGAGTTGTAATTCCCCATTCGTGGCCGAATGGGTCACGGACACGCGCAAATCGTTCACCCCAGAACACATCAGTGGGTTCCATCAAGACTGTTGAACCATTATCTTTCATGGTTTCGACCATTTCATCGCAGTTATCGACGTACAGATGAATCGCAACGCTTGTAGCACCAAGACTCGTTGGACTTGGCGTGCCACCATGTTCCGGCAGTTCTTCACTGAGGAAGAATCGCGACAGCCCAATGCGAAACTCACAGTGCATAATACGTCCGTCAGGCATTTTAAGCAACAGGTACGGAGCAACGCCAAAAACGTTGGTGTAAAACGCGACAGCCTTTGTGGTGTCGGAGATGCTCAGATAAGGAACGAACTCGCATTTTTTCAATGAAGGCATATCGCTGGTGAAGATCGGGTTATTGGATGTGACGTTGGTTTGGCGGTATTGTAAAGTTCAACTAAATATAACTATCTGTTATCTTGCAGATTACAGGGCAAATGCCTTTGACCCTCCCCGCTCTAAAGAGACGGGGATTCGGAAGTAGCCCAGTAATGGACTCTTACAGGCGTGGTCAAAACGCCGCTATACGCTCAAATATGC
>NZ_JACSWA010000191.1 GCF_016888125.1 Spirulina sp. CCY15215 | reverse complement strand
GATCGGTGACTTTCTCGATGTTACCATTGGCATCGTATTCGTATTCGGTGACGTACTCCGTTGCTCCATTCTTGTCGGGTTTGACGGTGACTTTTTCCACTCGTCCCAATTCGTCCCGTTGATAGCGAATGCTGCTGTTGTTGGGATAGTCTATTCCGGCAAATGCTCCGGTATTGGGGTCGTAATGGTAAGTGGTGGTTCCGGTGGGGTCTGTGATGCTTAAAAGTTGTCCGGTTTCAAAGTTCCAATCGGAGACGACTTCATGGAGGGTGTTTCCGTTGAGAGAGTAGACCCGTCGCGTTTCCAATCCCGAATCTGCATCGTATTCGTAATCGATAACTTCCTAGGAAGTATTTTGGAGAAATCTAAATTATGGAAAAATGCGCTAACTTTCAAACAACTTATCTTTCATAGGTTGGAAAGGAGTTCTCGTCATCCAAGGTTGAAGTTCCAAATTAATAAACCAATCTTTTACAGTTGGAATCCAGCCAAGATCGTCAAGAATGTGTTGCTCTGCTACAATACGAGTTGGCACTTTCTTCCCACAATTTGTTTCGATAGTGATGTCAAAGAGCTTCTCACAAAGAAAAATTCCTTCCGCATGATGTCTCAATGCTCGGTGTCGAAGATCGGGGAGAAAGGCCTTCGATTCATCAAACCAATTATGAATTGGAAGATAATCTTCAGGAAGCCCTCCAAATAACTCTGCGGAGCGAACAGCATGATACCAAGGATGGGTCATAATTTTACTATTCATATCCTTCAACATCAACTAACAGTCCTTGTTGATACTCATCAATAATGATTCCTTGCTCGAAGTCTACTTTGAATGAACCTTTAATGGTCAAGGTATCTCCCACTCCAAAGGATTTTCCTAAAAGAAGAATTACCATCTCGTCAGTAAACCAATGAAGTCGATGTGATATTACTGTTTGCCTTGAAGGTTTTTTCTCTGTGAAAGTAAACTTACTTATCAGTGGAGAATCTTTATCTCCAAGTGGAGTATCTACAAGCAAATCGAGCAATTCATTTTCTTTTTTAACATGAGTAGGAAATTCAGCCTCAATAAAATGGCTAAATCCTTCATCACCCCCACCATAGTACCAACCACGAGTAGCAATTGTACCAAATGATTGTAAAATGGAGAGAACTTCTCGACTTTGTATGGAGAGATCATTTAATTGAAAATATTGACCAGCATTCTGATACTGATACTGACCTTTTTTTTTATTCTTCTCATCAAAGCTATCGAATTTTCTAAATGGCATAATTTTTATTTTTGAATGCAAATGACAATATCACCAAGACCAAAAGTGTTGAATGATAGAAAATATTTGGTTTAGTCACTATTCCACCGTTAATTTGGAATGGATTTAAAGGTATTGGGACGACAAAAGCAATGGTTGCTAATTGTGCGACAATTCCCCACGATCCCGAAGAAATACAGCGATGCAATCCCTTTACTGCTTCTATTCCCTATGATTGGTCATTAAAACATCACTAATCGATGA
>NZ_JACSWA010000190.1 GCF_016888125.1 Spirulina sp. CCY15215 | reverse complement strand
CTAGGAAGTTCAAAGAAGGCGAGTTAGAAAACCGTCCCCGACTGCCAAACTACCGAAAAAAAGGAGGGTTGGGAGGAATAACCTATCCCAAACAAGCTCTCAGACTGAAGGGTGAAAATGTCAGAATCCCCCTCGGTTTAAAGGTAAAAGCAGCCTTTAAAGTTGATTCATTCCTGTTGCCATTTCCCACCAATCTCGACTTTAAAAAGATTCGAGAAATTCGGATTCTGCCTCGTAATGGTTGCTTTTATGTTGAATGGGTCTATCAATTAGAA
>NZ_JACSWA010000019.1 GCF_016888125.1 Spirulina sp. CCY15215 | reverse complement strand
CCAGTTGGATCGTCAACGAAGCCGATCTAGCCGTACCTGCTGGAGAAAGTCTTTGGATGGTGGGAGGGGGAATCATCTCAACAGGAACCGTAGCCACCGAAAACGGCAACATCACCCTCGCCGCTATTCCAGGTAAAAGTCAAGTTCGACTCTCTCACGAAGGTATGGTGGTGAACTTAGTCCTCGATGCCGCCCCAGTCGAAG
>NZ_JACSWA010000189.1 GCF_016888125.1 Spirulina sp. CCY15215 | reverse complement strand
TTCTTGTATTACCGAACGAGTGCTGCAATTGCCAAGCTATCTTAATTAAATTTAACGTAATTCTCAGGATTTGTACAAGTTCGGGCAGAGAATCCCCAGCTACTGGGCAAGAGTACCAATCTTTGGGGGATATGCGATCGCTAGGATTGGTGATGGTGATGGTGTATGGACTAATCGTAAGAAATACTCATTTTTGCTTGAGGTTTTTCGATGCAAATCACTAAAAAGTGATGGAGGGAGTGGATGCTTTGCAACGAGGAGAAGGAATAGAGGGAGATATTGTTATTGCTCAACTGCGCGATCGTATTGCTATACTAAAGAAGAAATAGAAACAAGCGATCGCAATGAGTTTAGTCGAAGATAAAACCACTGGAATTATTCGTACCGAGAGAGGTTTGACAATTGCCGGAACGAGAATTACTTTATATCAAATTTTAGACTACATTCATGCGGATTATCCTCGCGAGTCGATTCGCAGTTTATTTCGCGTGACAGACGAGCAGTTTGCAGCAGCAATGTTATACATTGAGTCTCATCGCAAATTGCTAGAAACTGAATATAAAATAGTGTTGCGACAAGCAGAAGAAGTTCGCAAATATTGGGAGGCAAAAAATCGGGAACATTTTGAAAAAATTGCAAAATCAAAGCCAAAATCCGAATATCGAGCTATTTGGAAAAAGTTGCAAGAACGAAAGGAACAAAGAGAAAAGTTAAATTAATGATGTTTTTAATTGACCATAATATTGAAGGTCAAGCCGTTCTATTATTTAATAGTATCAAAGCTGGAGGTTGGCTCGAACTCCTTCCCATTCATTTTGTTATGTTTTCTGAAGCAAAATTAGCGATTAATAGCACCGATCGCGTTGTTTGGAAGTTTGCCCAAGAGAATAAGATGATCTTATTAACGGCAAATCGCAGTATGAAAGGAGAAGATTCTTTAGAACAGGTCATTCGCGAAGAAACAACACCCGAATCTTTACCCGTTATTACGTTGGGAAATCTCGATCGCATTGGCGATCGCTCTTATCGAGATCGTTGCAGCGATCGCTTAGTTGAAATTGTTCTCGATATCGATAATTTAAGAGGAGTTAGTCGAATTTTTATTCCTTAATACCTTGTTTTTATTTTTTCTGAAAAGCGTGTAAAACATAGACAGTTCCAGCTAATCTAACTGTATAAATAGTTCTGTAAGTGTTTCTGCTGATGATAGGCGATCGCAGTGGACAATTTGAGTGGCCGCGATCGCATTTTTTTACAAAGGTTCTTGTATTACCGAACGAGTGCTGCAATTGCCAAGCTATCTTAA
>NZ_JACSWA010000187.1 GCF_016888125.1 Spirulina sp. CCY15215 | reverse complement strand
CCGCGAAAATGGCCGTGTAGCATCGGACTCACAATCGACCATTTAAACAGATGATAAAAAAACAAATTTTTCTTAGGTTCGCGCATTTTAATTATCAATTATCAATTATTATTCATCCTTTTTGTTGATTCCTAATGCCGATCGCAGCAGAGAAACGAGAGAGTTTTGTGCGTCGGTTAGTTTTTCTAAAAAAGGTTGTTGGTTTTGGATGAAAGCACGAGCGCAATTGCGCCCTGGCATTCCAGAAATGCCTCCTCCTGGATGAGTGCCTGCTCCTG
>NZ_JACSWA010000186.1 GCF_016888125.1 Spirulina sp. CCY15215 | reverse complement strand
AAATCCCATCATCTTGAGCATTAACAGAGCGATCGCGGATATTCACTAAAGGCAAAGTGAGATCGAGGCGCAAGGTTAAATCTTCAATAGGAGAATAGAGCAATCCTACCCCTGCACCCGCCAAAAAATGCTCATTCGTAATTTGGTCGGGGTTACTGGGATTATTCCAGACTATCCCCATATCTAAAAAGGGAATCACCTGCAACAAATAAATATTATCTTGCTCCTGCACTAAAGTGATGCGATCTTCGATAGAAATGCGCCAGCCAT
>NZ_JACSWA010000185.1 GCF_016888125.1 Spirulina sp. CCY15215 | reverse complement strand
AACGGATCACGGTTAATGATCATGTGGGTTTACCGACAAGCGATCGCGATGCTTATACCTTCACGACGGATTCTGTGGGGCGGCTGCTTCAGTTTGCGATTCGGAATGAAAATGGTGAGGCTGATGCAAAATTAGATGGCGATGTCAAAGTTGTTTTGTATGACAATCAAAATAATGTTCTGAAGGTGAATAATCAGGGTGTTAAGAAGGATATTGTTACTTCCAGTAATAACGATCCCTCTGGGACATATTCTTTTGTGGGTCTAGCGCCAAATAGCACCTACAAGATTCGTGTGGAGCCAGCGACGGGTGAAAAGACAAATTATCAACTTGTGTTAAATTTGGAGGAAGAAATTGCTACAGGAAACTATTATCCTAATATTGATAATGCTCTAACTACTTACTTTAGTAATAAAGCAGGCTGGCAGGGTAAGAGCATTGAAACAATGTGGGATCGCATCGGTGGCTCAAGTGCTCAATATGGACAATATGCGCGATACACTGGTGGTGATATTTGGACTAAGACAATGCCATCTGAGGTTCTTAGTATCTATCAGGATATATCTAAGGCTGTACTAGGCTATGCTTCCTCTGTGAATGCTGGCTATGCTTATGATGAAGGATATGAACCGACATATGGCGCACATTCCGGCATTGACATTGATACTGATCCAAACAAAGTTGTTAAATCAGCAACTAAAGGTAAGGTTGTTCGTGTGGAAAACCATATGCCTAATGGATATTGGATTGCCGTTGATGAACTGAATGATAATAATGAACGCACTGGTCGTCGATGGTGGTACGGACATCTCAACGGTGCTTATGTTCAGCCTGGTGATGAGGTTAATGGAGCTACACCTATTGGTCTCACTGGAGATGGTCAAGCTCCTCGGCATCATTTACACTTAGCTGTTGTTAATAGCTATAACGCTTCATATGGATGGAATGAGATTATCAATGGTAAAGTAGGAAACTATAATAGCAATGTGGAAAATGTCTTAGGTCGTACTGTTAGCCCACTACACGCTTACTGGAAATATCGTAATGGGATTAAAGAGTAGGGGATCGCGCCTCCAATCCCATAAACCGCAACGCACCAATTTAAACTCACCAAATGAAGGGGGTTGCGGTGCGTTACGCAGGACACAAAATGGACTGGACTTCAGCCTAAGTGAATCCCCTGAAGGCCGCACCCCTACAACTAAGTTATCCGAAAAGGGCGCAAGCCGCCGCACCCCTACGGTAAAATGATAGAATTGGGAGGTTTTGTAGGGTTCAAAAATCGATGTTGGGGTAGGGGCGTATTGCATACGCCCATTTCCGGTACACACCCCAATTTTATCAACCCAAATGTTCGATATTTCACCCAAAAATCACCAAACTCGATCGCATTTCCTCCCCAAGAAAATCCCAATAAAGAGACGCGATCGCTTTTTTTATTCTTCCGAATCAGAGCGATCGCATTTTTTATTGTTCATTCCTCAAGATGATACAATTGTCAAACAGAGCGATCGTATTCCTTTCGTTATTGTTTTGTATCAGGGCGATCGCAAGATCGACGAACAAGTAGTCGATTTAATGTTTGCCGATGCTTACTTTGATAATCTCAAACCCGGAAAATACACAGCACTGGTTAAACATGAATTAGTAGAACCTATCGAAGCTCGTTACGAGTTTGAAATTATGACAGATTCAGAACTCAGTCTGATTTTATTTAACTATTTAGAACCCGAACGAGTATTGTTAAGAATTAATACAATTATAGCTGAGAAATAAAATGACTCATTCTCGTCATATTGATTCTACTTCTCTTCAAGCCTATCGGTATCGCGTTCACTTGCTAGCTCGAGAGCTTTGGCAAGAAAAAAATCCTTTGAAACGTCTCAATATTTCTCTACAATTGGCAGATGCAACCACTCATTTAGCTAGATTAGAAGCTGAAACACTACAAGAACAATACGGCGAAGACTTCGAGAGAATTTTACAAAATGGAGAAAAATTGAAGAAAACGATCCCTCAAGAAAATTCTTATGAAAAATCAAAATCTCCTTCTTTGTGAAAAGCGCGATCGCATTTTTTATGGCAGAGAGAAACAGACGCGATCGCACTTCCATTTCCCCCAGTGCGATCGCATCAATACAATCCAAGAAAATGCCATAATGGACACAAATCTATCATGAAATTTTCCCATGCAAATCACCTTAAAGCCCGAACACGAAACATTTATCCAAACCCAACTCGCACAAGGCAAATATCAATCCGCAGATGATATTCTGAGTCAAGCCTTAAATTTACTACAACGCCAACAAGACTACGAACAGTGGATGAGCGAAACCCGTCACAAAATTTCGGAGGGGGTAGCTGCTTTAGAATGTGGCGAAAGCATAGATGGAGATATTGTCATTGCTCAACTGCGCGATCGCCTTCATAAAACCGATGCTTTCTAGCCCATGAAACAATATATTATTTCGTCTCCTGCTATTCAAGACTTGCAGGTTATTATTGATTATTTTTCCGAAACAAGCGTTGTAGCAGGAGAAAAATTTATTAGTAAGTTTGAGAAATGGTGTCAAAAATTACGAACTTTCCCGACAATTGGAAAACGCTATGATGGCTTGCAACTCGGGTTGAGAGGAATCGTCATTGATGAATACATTTTGTTTTATCAAGTTACAGATAATGTCGTTGAAATCATCCGAGTTGTACACGGAAGACGCGATCTAATAACATTATTTAATCAAGAATAGTACATTGGAATGGCTATCAGAAGCGATCGCACCTCCTCCATTTCCCCCAGTGCGATCGCATTTCTATTGTTCATTGAAAAAGGCGATCGCTTTTCCCAAGTTACGCGATCGCCTTTCCCAAGTTATGCGATCGCATTGTTGATAGTTCATTGAAGAAGAGCAATTATTGTAAATCACTTTCTGATACATTAGCATTTTTCATCAAAGTGCCTAATGTGCCAATCTTTAAATCTTTATTGCTATGGACGGGAACAGAAACAATGGAATTGCTTTCGGGATTTTGATAAATATGATGACTGCCTTTTACTCTTTTCAAAATCCAGCCCTTTCTTTCCAAAATCTTACAAAATGTTTTTCCAGAAATTGATTTCATATTGCAATTTCCACAATGCGATCGGTATCCTTATTTTTCTGACTTTCATTGGCAACTTCTAACCATCCTTGTGTAGCTTCTTGTAAATTTTCTATCACTTCTTCCCAAGTTTCTCCCTCGGTTACACATCCAGGAAGTGCTGGAACTTCTGCCCAATATCCTCCTTCTTCTGCTTCGTGAACAATTGCTTTAATTTTCATGATCCAAGATAATTATTGTTCTTACATTATAACGTAGTGACTAAGAACGACTTATCCCATTCTAGCAGGCGATCGCATTTCCTTCCCAAAAGAACATTTTTGAAAAAGCGATTGCACCTCTGATCTTTCCCAAGAGAAGCGATCGCGAAGCGTTCGTTTACGAGAATCGCTTTTCTATTGTTGATGGAAAAGAACAATATGATTCTAAAACAATTGCACGATCGCGCTTTTTATTGAAAAGAGAAATAGGCGCGATCGCTTTCGTGGAGGTCACAAAGCCTTACTTTGGGCATTTATCGAGCAATTGAACGCGACAGACATCAGAATTGCCTTTTACACTTTAGATTTTGTTCAGTGGAGGAAGCTATCATTAGAATTAGAACGTCTCATTATTCAAGCCGTTAATCCACCTTATAACGTTAAAATTCCAGCGAGGGATTAATCTATGCAAACTCAAACTACTATTTCTAAACATCTCTCACCTGAATTAGCACAAATCTTTTTAGAAGGATTACCAGAAACAATTCGTCACGGACTAGAAATACGAGCCGAAAACATGGACTATCCAGTCTGGGCAGTCATTGAAATGGCGATCGCTGGCTACCTTGATGAAGAGGCATTATCTTTTGTCGATTGTCATCCCAAGCTCGATTAGCCATTGTACGATGCGATCGCACCTCTGACCTTTTCCAAGAGAAGCGATCGCATTTTTTATTGCAGAGAGAAACAAGCGCGATCGCCTTTCCCAAGTTACGCGATCGCTATCCATCACTGTAACAATGGCAAAAAATGGCATATCTTGCCATAAACGTCCGCAAGTTATTCGCGATTTAATTGATATTGAAGGAAAAACAACCTATTACACCAAAACAACTTACGATCCCGATGGCATAATCGTTCATGTGAAAGAAAAATTTCCCAAACTCCAAACCATTTACCCCAATAGAGAATAGTTTATGAGTATCGTTCAAAACCACCAATACCAGCAAATTGCTCAAGAAAATACAAGGCGATCGCAATTATTAGAATCCTTGTTAGCGTGCGATCGCAATCTGGAAAATATACTATTAGCCTTAAATAAATTAGGATGGGATAGTGAAGAATCTATCGCTGTTCTCAATCGTCAGCATATTATCTCTATTCTCAACCGCTATCTCAACACAGAACTATCATGTTTAGCAGTCGAAAATTGGGCAAATGCAGTTGAATGTCGGGAAGATATTAGTTATGAAGAAAACTTTGAAACGATTATAGATCGCGTTATTCAAGAACTTGCCAATCCTCTTCTATATCGTCCCTTATCGCATACGATAGCACGAGAATGGTGCGATAGTTTTCTAGAATTAGATAGAGTTGATTCAGAGCGATCGCTTTCCTCTTGATTTTTTGGTAACTCTTGGAGTGATGCGATCGCGCTTTTTATGATGTCGAGAAACCGACGCGATCGCACTTCCATATCCTCAAGTAGCGATCGCATTTCTCAAATAAACTCAATTAGACCTTCTGCAACTGCTCGTTCTACCTGTTCGTCCAAATGAAATCTAATTGTTTCCAATATTCCGTCCCCTTAATTTTTGTTGTACCTTGGAAGGAATTTTTGCTTGCAATTCTCTCACGAATTCTTCACTTTCTCGGATGTGTCGCCGAATTTCGTCAAAATTGTCGTGATAATAAGCCAAAGCTGCATATACATCAGCTAGAGTAATTGTCGGATGACGCGACACGATTTCGTCTGGAGAAAGACCCATTTGTTCGTGCCAAACGACAATATCTTGAACCCGAATCCGATGTCCGGCAATACGAGAAAAAACGGGAGATTGATAGCCCCGTCTCTTTAGAGCGGGGTAGAAAATCGACACGGCGAATTTATTCGCCTATGTCTTATCTTGGTTA
>NZ_JACSWA010000184.1 GCF_016888125.1 Spirulina sp. CCY15215 | reverse complement strand
GGTGAATGTCTTTGCTTGTTTCTACAACACCGAGAGGAGAAAGGAGTTCGCTGAGATATTGTTTGGCGAATTGGTCGTGGATAAAACGAGTCACGGG
Organism: Spirulina sp. CCY15215; assembly: GCF_016888125.1. GTDB lineage: Bacteria > Cyanobacteriota > Cyanobacteriia > Cyanobacteriales > Spirulinaceae > CCY15215. The sequence goes on along the minus strand of NZ_JACSWA010000184.1, from coordinate 4,319 downwards.
TTAATGAATAATTATTCAATGCTCATAGCATAACAGAGAAAATGCGATCGCGCTTCCTCTGTGGGGTTGGTGGCAGCGATCGCATTTTTTAGGAATCCGTGCGAATGATAACATTAGGGGTTGCTCTCCCTGCCCTCATCTCAAAAACCATGAATGCTCACAAAATAACCGCAACTCTCACAGAAAATGGCACACTTCTCCTCAAGGGATTGCCCTTTAACGCGGGAGAATCTGTAGAAATTATCATCTTGGAGCAGTCAAAATTAACTTCCTCCGATCCTCAAACTGAATATCCTCTTCAAGGAACAGTTTTGCGTTACAACGATCCCTTTGAACCTGCCATTTCTCTAGAAGATTGGGAGGCTTTAAATCGTGGTGCGATCGACGCAGCTTGAGGGATTTCATAACGATCCAGCCGATCAAATTATTGTTGCCACTGCTCAAATCTATAAATTTCCATTAATCACGTTAGATCGGAAAATTGTCAATTATCCCCACGTTCAAATCCTGAATTAATTTCTCTGTCGAGTTACGCAACAAGAATGTGTTAAGTTCACATTCTATCTCTTGATGTTGTACTTTCACTTTGCCAATTCGATGCCATAACAAACTCATTTAACTGCTCGTGCTATGCCTCGTGCGATTCACTGTAGTTACCAACATTACATCGCGATCGCGATTCTTGTATCCACGTCAGCAAGTCCTGGGAAAGTCTTTTCGACGCACCTACCGTTTCCCTTTAAAATAAGGAAATGTGTTTTCCCGTATAGCAAATGGTATCAGAAAGTTTTCCCGATGCTTCTCCCCGTCGCTTGCTGATTACAGGAGGAGCCGGATTTATTGGTTCAAATTTTACCCATCATTGGTGCAATAATTACCCGAACGATCGCGTAGTGGTTCTCGATGCCTTAACTTATGCGGGAAATCCTCAGAATTTAGGGGATTTAAAAACACGGGAAAACTTTCATTTTGTCAAGGGAAATATCTGCGATCGCGCTCTCGTTGACGAACTTCTCAAAACAGAAAAGATTGACACTATTATTCATTTTGCCGCAGAATCTCATGTCGATCGCTCTATTTTAGCCCCCGATGCTTTCATTCAAACCAATCTCATCGGTACCTTTACTCTCCTCGAAGCCTTTCGCCGCCATTTTCCCCGTATTGTCAACAATTCTCCCTTATTTCTTCATGTTTCCACCGATGAAGTTTACGGTAGTTTAAACCCAGAAGATGCGCCTTTTACGGAAACGACTCCTTATGCTCCTAATAGTCCTTATTCTGCCTCAAAAGCGGGCAGCGATCATCTAGCGCGATCGTATTTTCACACCTACGAAATTCCCACTATTATAACCAATTGTTCTAATAATTACGGTGCCTATCATTTTCCTGAAAAATTAATTCCTTTAATGTGCATTAATATTCTTTTAGGAAAACCTCTTCCTGTTTATGGAGACGGTCAAAATGTGCGAGATTGGCTCTATGTTCTCGATCATTGTCGTGCCTTAGAAACCGTGATTCAACGGGGCAAACCTGGAGAAATGTATAATATTGGCGGCAATAATGAAGTTAAAAACATTGATTTAGTGCAAATGCTCTGTAGGATTGTTGATGAATTAGCCGCCGATCTGCCTGTGCGTCCTTCTCGGCAATTAATTACTTTTGTGAAAGACAGACCCGGACACGATCGCCGTTATGCGATCGATGCCACAAAAATCAAAACCGAACTGGGTTGGACTCCCGCCGTTACAATAGAAGAAGGATTAAGAAAAACTGTACAATGGTATCTCAATAATCGCCACTGGTGGCAACCCTTACTCTCGGAAGAATATCAAAATTATTATCAACAACTCTACGGAAACTTAGATAAATGAGAGAGTAAAAAGTAACCAGTAACAGGTAATGAGTAGAGCATTAAACAGGAATAAGCAACAATCAAATGGTAAAATATAAAGGTTTATAAAGTTTTTTTGAGCTAATCCATGTTTTTTCAATCTTTTTTCTCTCGCCTGTTTGCCCTAGTCTTAGTTGCCGCGATCGCCTTGACTGGGTGTTCTAGTGCCTCTCCCCTTTCCGGCAACTATCGCGAAGATACCTTAACAACCATTGAAAATCTCAGCGAAACGATCGCGCTTTCTGGGAAAGAAGAGAATTTTTCTGAAACAGTGGCTTCAGCCCGCAGTCTAATGAACGATTATGCTTCCCGCTATCGCCGGGATAGTCGCGTTTCGGGGCTGCGATCGTTTACCACCATGCAAACTGCATTAAATAATCTAGCCGGATTTTACGGCACCTACGGCGTTCGTCCTCTCGCCAGCAAGTTAAGCAAGCGCCTGCAACAAGAATTCAAAGAAGTTGAATTCACCCTCAAACGCGGATTCTAACTCAAACTGTATTGCTTTCCCCAGGGATCCTTGTTCATGGATAATTGTTGATTACTAAAAGTGTCGCGTACAGTAGGAAAGGGTCAGCAATTCGCACCCTTTTTTTACTGTCCCTTCAGGTCAAAAAGAACGATGTCCAGTTCTCAAACAAATAGTATTCCAGCCTTTTGGCGCAAAATTGTCTCTGGAATGATTATCGGTGCGACCACGATCGCCCAAATTAGTCTCCCTCGCACTGCTGCTAATGCCCAAACTGGGGCATATTGCCGGGCGACCCCCGATGCGATCGCGCAAAAAGAGATCCTGCGCCAACGCGCCACGAATGGAGATGGGGGAGCTAAAGTTGAATATCAAGCCTTTATTAAAGCTCAAGGCGATCGCCTCGCCCAATGTCGCAACCAAAATTGGCCGAAAACCCAAGCAATTTGGTTGCGCTTGCACCCCTGCGATGCCCGTCCAGGAGAACTCGATAAAGTCCTCGACCATATCGTAAACAAGGGCTATAACGAGGTCTACGTGGAAGTATTCTACGATTCCCGCGTGCTACTTCCCGCCGCCGATAACCCGACCCCGTGGATCTCCGTGGTACAGTCTCGAGGAGCAGAGAATGTAGACCTCCTCGCCGATGCGATTCAAAAGGGGCGACAGAGGGGCTTAAAGGTCTATGCGTGGATGTTTACGATGAATTTCGGCTATGCTTACGGCGTGCGCTCCGATCGCCAGCAAACCCTCGCTCGTAACGGTCGCGGACAGGATAGCACGGCGATCGTCCCTGATGGTTCTCAAGTATTCATCGATCCCTACAACCGTCAGGCTCAAAGCGACTATTATCAACTCCTGCAATCCGTTCTCAAACGCCGCCCTGATGGGGTACTCTTCGACTATATCCGCTATCCGAGGGGATCGGGAGCCGGCTCTGTTGCCAGTAACGTGCGGGATTTATGGGTTTATGGACAGGCCTCCCAACAAGTATTATTAGAACGCGCTGAAAATAACCAAGGACGGGAATTAATTCAACGCTTCTTGAATCAAGGTCGCATTACTGCTGGGGATATCAGTGCAGTCCGCAGCCTCTATCCTAGCGAAGGCAGTCCTCAATGGCAAAATAAGCGATCGGACAACCTGCCGGCAGAATTGTGGAGTTTAAGTGTTGCTCATGCTGCTCAAGGAGTGCTGGAATTCCTCAAGTTTTCCACTAATAATGTGATGCAACAACGCCTTCCTGCTGGAGCCGTCTTTTTCCCCAGTGCCAATAAACCCGTCGGAAATGGGGGTTTTGACTCTCGCTTACAACCTTGGGATAGTTTTTCCCCTGCTTTAGAATGGCACGCAATGGCTTACTCGATTTGCGGCAGTAGTGCAGATTGTATTGTGGAGGAAATTCGCCGAGTTTTAAACAGTGCTGAGGCTCAAACTCGTGTTGTACCTGCTCTTGCGGGAGTCTGGGGAGGAACCTTTCAAAGTCACATTTCTCTCGAAGCACAAATGCAAGCTATTCGCCAACAATTGCCACAATTACAAGCGGTGAGCCACTTTGCCTATTCTTGGCAGGAACGAGAAAGCGATCGCGCTCGTCAATTTTGCCAATTGTAGCCCAATCTGAAGCGCGAGTTTATCTTGGAGGTCTAATAAAAAAAGCGATCGCGTTCTAAAATTAGGAGAGATTTTCAGGATCGATCCCGAGTTGTATGAGGCGATCGCGTAACTGTTGATTTCTCTTTCTTTCTTCCTCTAAGGCTGCTTGAGTTTGTTCTTTTTCTAGTCGTTCTCGCTCTTTCTCGGCTAGTGCGCGATCGCGTTGCTCGATCGCCTCGACAAATTCAATAAAACGTTCTCCATCGGGATGAAATAAAACCAAATCTCCCTCACTCGTGCTAAATCTTACCCCCAAAAGTGGACTTCTCCAATTTTCCATCACTGATATCGCCTCCAACTTCT
>NZ_JACSWA010000183.1 GCF_016888125.1 Spirulina sp. CCY15215 | reverse complement strand
AGAAAGTGGAAATTAGACGAAACAGTTGAAAGCTGTACCAGAGAAGGTAAAAGTCCTGTAGTCAAAAATGGAAACAATCTTAGCTGAATCCCGAGTAGTTCGGGGCACGTGAAATCCCGAATGAATCAGCCAGGACCACCTGGTAAGGCTAAATACTACTGCGTGAGCGATAGCGAAAAGTACCGCGAGGGAAAAGTGAAAAGAACCCCGGTAAGGGGAGTGAAATAGAACGTGAAACCGTTAGCTTACAAGCAGTGGGAGGACGATTAAACGTCTGACCGCGTGCCTGTTGAAGAATGAGCCGGCGACTAACAGAGCGTGGCAGGTTAAAGCGGAAAAAGCTGAAGCCAAAAGGAAACTGAGTCCGAATAGGGCGTTAGTCACGTTTTGTTGACCCGAACCCAGGCGATCTAACCATGTCCAGGATGAAGCTTGGGTAAAACCAAGTGGAAGTCCGAACCGACCAATGTTGAAAAATTGGCGGATGAGGTGTGGTTAGGGGTGAAATGCCAATCGAGCCTGGAGCTAGCTGGTTCTCCCCGAAATGTGTTTAGGCGCAGCGGTT
>NZ_JACSWA010000182.1 GCF_016888125.1 Spirulina sp. CCY15215 | reverse complement strand
AGTAGCCCAGTAATGGACTCTTACAGGCGTGGTCAAAACGCCGCTATACGCTCAAATATGCTGACCATAGCCACATACATTGCGTTTACTTTTGGGTATAGAGAGCAAGAAATCTGATGTGCAAATAATTTTGTTTAGGTACTTATCCTTTATTCATTGATTAGATAATGAGAACAGAACTACCGATTGTTTGGGAAAAAATGCAGAAAATGATTGATGATTTCATTATTATGTCACCCAACATTATTTTAGCATTAATTGTTTTCGCTATCTTCTTTTTTATAGCTAAGTCGATTAAACAAGTTGTCAGAAACCTAACGCGCCATCATCGCCAAGCGAGAAATCTAGGTCTAGTGTTAGGACGATTGGCACAAGGAACAACTGTTCTATTCGGATTATTTATTGCGTTGTCGATCGTTATTCCGTCACTCAAAGCAGGGGATCTCGTTCAGTTATTAGGAATTAGTAGTGTGGCAATTGGCTTTGCTTTTCGGGATATCCTACAAAATTTTTTAGCGGGTATTTTGATTCTCTTAACCGAACCTTTCCAAATAGATGATCAAATTATCTTTAAAAATTTTGAGGGAACGGTAGAACAGATTCAAACGCGGGCAACGACTATCAGAACCTATGATGGTCGGCGTATTATTGTTCCAAATTCAGAGTTGTTTACTCATTCCGTTATTGTGAACACCGCATTTGAACATCGCCGTTTGGAGTATGACATTGGAATTGGCTATGGTGATGATATCAATACCGCAAGACAATTAATCTTACAAGCAATCCGTGAAACTGATGGAGTTTTACAAGATCCTGCTCCTGATGCAATCGTCGTCGCTCTTGCAGATAGTACAGTCAACATCCGCGCTCGTTGGTGGGTACAACCGCCGCGTCGTTCAGATGTACTCAATTTCCAAGATCAGGTATTGACGAACATCAAAAATAAGCTGATGGCAAATGGCATCGATCTACCCTTCCCCACACAGCAAGTTCTTTTCCACGATCAGACTGAAGCTACCGATGGCGATCGCTCGCATCAGCGCGAAGGTTGGCCCTCCAGAAAAGGTGAAGATCCTCAGCCCCGTAGCATTAGCGATGCAGTGAATACACCCGCTCATCATCCTTCGGATAGATGAGGGGCTTCACTCTCCCATAACGTAGAGAGAGTGACGGGTATTCTCCGTTTGTCTGAGGAGC
>NZ_JACSWA010000181.1 GCF_016888125.1 Spirulina sp. CCY15215 | reverse complement strand
GTGAATTCGATTCACCGGGGTCGCTCGTCTTTTTGCCAACAAACAAAACCGACCAAAGTAGGGACGTTAAATTTAACGTCCGTACACATGGATTGACATTCTCCGTAAAGATTGCTAAAATCTAATCTAGGAGGTCAAAATGTTAACATTAACTTACGAGTATAAATTAATCCCAAACGAAAAGCAAATCGAGGTGATTGAGAATACCTTGAGAGTCTGTCGTGCTGTCTGGAATTACGCCCTAAGAGAGCGAAAAGATTGGATTAACTCTAGGAAGTGTCCTGTTAACGCTTGTTCTCTAAATAAGGAATATATCATTCCGGCGGATAAACCGTTCCCAAATTACAACAATCAAGCCAAACAATTAACAGAAGCCAAGAAAACCAACCCGTGGTTAAAATCTGTGAATGCTCAAGTCTTGCAACAGGTATTAAAAAGATTAGAGCGGGCATTTACAGATAGACAATCCAAAAAACTAGGTTTTCCTCGTTTTAAGAACAAGTATAGGATGCGTTCTTTTGTGTATCCTCAAATGCTCAAGAATTGTCTCCAAGAAAACCAGATTAAACTGCCTCAATTGGGATGGATTGAGTTTAGGAAATCGAGAGATATTCCCGATGGTTTTACGATTAAACAAGCGAGAATCATCAAGAAAGCATCAGGATACTTTATCCTACTCTCTTTACAGTTAAATGTAAATATTCCGGATGTTCCATTTCATGGTCATGCCATAGGGATAGATTTAGGGCTGGACAAGTTTCTGGCAACTTCTGATGGAGAACTGGTCGAAAGACCCCATTTTTTGAACCAACTACACTGCAAGCTGAAATCGCTGCAACGTAGGTTAAGAAATAAAAAGAAAGGGTCTAATAATCGACACAAATTAAACAAAAAAATAGCGAGATTGCACCAAAAGATTTCTGATACTCGTAAAGATTGGCAATTTAAACTAGCACATTACCTTTGCGACCAAGCACAGTCAATATTTTTTGAATCCCCCCTAACCCCCCTTAATAAGGGGGGAACTAAAGGGGGGATATGGGCAAAAGGAATGTTAT
>NZ_JACSWA010000180.1 GCF_016888125.1 Spirulina sp. CCY15215 | reverse complement strand
AAAGCCATTGGAATTGATTTGGGATTAACGGATTTTGCCATTACCAGTGAAGGCTCAAAATATAACAATCCCAAGCATTTCCATAAACACGCGCAGAACCTAAAACGAAAGCAACAAAAACACGCTCGTAAGAGTAAAGGCAGTAATAACCGCAATAAATCACGGGTAAAAGTTGCCAAAGTTCACGCCAAAATCAGTCGCTGTCGTGAAGATTTTCTCCACAAACTATCCCGTAAGATAGTGAACGAAAACCAAGTGATTGTGGTGGAAAATCTCAATGTTAAAGGCATGGTTCGCAATCACAAACTCGCGAAAGCGATTAGTGATGTAGGTTGGGGAATGTTTTGTACGATGTTAAAGTACAAAGCTGAATCAGAAGGGAAAGTTTATCTAGAAGTGGATAGATTTTTCCC
>NZ_JACSWA010000018.1 GCF_016888125.1 Spirulina sp. CCY15215 | reverse complement strand
CCAAACGCGGACTTTTCCATCCCTCCATCTGTGATATTTCATTTAACTTTTTTCCCTTTCTCAACCATCCTTGCAAGCGATTCTTTTTCGGATCGTACAGGTAATATTCCTCAATACCATGCCGTTGATAAAACTTGAATTTATCCTCCATCTCTCCTTTTCTGTTACTTTTCGAGAGAATTTCAAACGCTACTTGTGGGGCAATATTCTCCTCTTCCC
>NZ_JACSWA010000179.1 GCF_016888125.1 Spirulina sp. CCY15215 | reverse complement strand
GCTTTGAATAGCATTTGACGGCAATAGTAAATCCCGCAGTTCGTTAATTTATTGGCTTCCGAACAGATATATTCGAGAACCGACATAATCTCTGAAGACTCTTTAATTAAATGTTGCTGACATCCATACATCTTGCATCACCTCCTTGTTTTTAGATTACCACAAAATACATACCTTCTTTTATTAAGATATCTTGATATCTTGACGGGTTAAAACCCGTCTCGTTCGACTACCATTGATTAAAATCAATGGCTAACTCTCACTCTCTATTTTTGGGTTTA
>NZ_JACSWA010000178.1 GCF_016888125.1 Spirulina sp. CCY15215 | reverse complement strand
CCATCAGAAGTTGCCAGAAATTTGTCCAGTCCCAAGTCTATCCCAATGGCATGACCGTGAAATGGGACATCTGGAATATTAACATCTAACTGCAAAGACAGTAGAATAAAATATCCTGATGCTTTTTTGATAATTCTCGCTTGTTTAATTGCAAAACTATCGGGAATATCTCTCGATTTCCTAAATTTAATCCATCCCAATTGAGG
>NZ_JACSWA010000177.1 GCF_016888125.1 Spirulina sp. CCY15215 | reverse complement strand
TCAGTTGGATCTGGGGGATTTTTGTTCTCACTCTTGTGGGTTGGCGCTGGCTGTTGGTGAAATGGACAAAACCCAATCTTGTCCCCCTAGAAGAAGTAGTCCTCCAGTTAGTAGGGTGGGTAGGGTATACTAATAGAACTTGAAAAATATTGATAATTCTCCCTGCACACTCTACGAATTTACATTATTGAGATGCACCCCAATCAATAACATTACTCCTGTATAAAACCCATGCCTATTACAACAACTGCATTTAAGTACATTGAATTAAACGATCGCGATCGCGCCATTATTTCCGGAACGCGCATGAAGGTTGTAGAACTGATTTCTGCTATAAAGGCCTACAATTGGACACCAGAAGAACTCGCAAACCAATATCCCCATCTTCAAATGAGTCAGATTTATTCTGCACTAGCTTACTATTGGGAATATAAAGAGCAGTGCGATCTCGAAATCGAACAGCGCTTTCAAGATTCAGAAGAACGACGTTTAGAAGCAGGAGAATCTTCTTTTGTAGCGAGAATGCGTAAACTAGGAAAACTAAAATAATGAGTGTTGCTCTTTATATGGACGAACAAGTTCCTAAAGCGATTACGATAGAGTTGCGTCATCGAGGTGTAGATGTTTTGAGTATTCAAGAAGACAATCGTTGTGGGATATCCGATCCACAAGTACTCGATCGCGCCACGGAACTTAGACGAGTTTTATTTTCTAGAGATCGAGATTTTTTAATAGAAGCCGATCGTCGTCAAGCTGAAGGAATTAATTTCGCAGGTGTTATTTATGCTCATCAACAGCGTGTTTCTCTTGGAGATTGCATCCGCGATTTAGAACTTATGGGTAAAGCTGGCAATCCTGAAGAGTTTATAAATCAAGTACAATACTTACCCTTGTAAAGGTAGAGGATTTAATGCGTGACAAATTAAGAATATTTTATACTAAATAAAGATAAGTATTAGAGTTAAACCAATGATAAACCTAAAGACTTGGCAATGGGTCATTCTCGCAACCCCGATCGCCGCGATCGCCCTTTTCTTTCTCATCGCAGCAGGATGGCAAATTCAAGCCTGGGGCAT
>NZ_JACSWA010000176.1 GCF_016888125.1 Spirulina sp. CCY15215 | reverse complement strand
GGGGTGACAAGGATTTAGCGGCTGTTTATTAGTATCAATTACTAATACATAATTTGGCATTTCTGCCTCTCCGTAAACGGGTAATGTTAGCTTCGACTTTCTTGGTCAGCATTCCCTTGCGCCTTTCGTCGACGCGGGGTCTGACCGCTTATTAGGGCTTGTTAGGTTAGCAGCACTATCTCAGTGACCTTAAGATTGTTTAACTACTAACGACAGAGCGGGGAACTAGCTTCGCATTCCAAGGTGTCGTGA
>NZ_JACSWA010000175.1 GCF_016888125.1 Spirulina sp. CCY15215 | reverse complement strand
ACCCCCATTATGGTTTATTGTAGTGGGAGCGTCTCGCTCCCTAGCTCTAATTATTCGGAGCAATGTTGTAAATTTGCAACTTTGAGATGCACCCAAATTTAAGTTTAAAATTTTTTAATATAAAGGCGATCGCAGCGTTGAGTTTCTACTCCCGTTGAAATTTGATAGCCGTAGCTTTCATAAAGTTTAACTGCTTCTTTGAGAATAGTCGCCGTTTCCAACCAAATTTCCTGAAACCCTCGTGCGGCGATCGCCATTTCTAATTGTTGTAATAAAAAACGCCCCAAACCTTGTCCGCGTGCTTCCGGTAACAAATACATTTTTCGCAATTCTACCGCCTTATATCCCTTCTCAATCGGATAATAGGCTCCCGTCCCAACAATTTTCCCCAAATATTCGACCACCCAAAATTCTCCCCCTTGGTTTAAATAATATTCCTCAACTTCAATAACATCGCGATCGCTACAACCGCATTCCCAAGGCAAACCATACTCCAATAAAACATCGCGAATTAGATTAGAAGCAGCAGTGCGATCGCCTACTTGCCAATCTCGAATCAAAAAATCCCGATAAAATTGCCGCATTTTAATTATCAATTATCAATTATCAATTATCAGACAATTAGCTATGAATTCTCGGCTCAGGATGTAACGTTGAGAGAATCTCACTTTCAGCAATAGCAAGCTCCTCTAAACGAGATTGTACGATATCGCGATCGAAATAGGTATCCGCCAACAGCCAATAAACGCCATAGTGACGTGCCTCAGAAGCCATTAAACCGCGATAAAATGCCGCCAGTTCTCGATCTGGACAATGCTCCCCTAATAGCCCTAGACGCTCGTGAGAACGTGCTTCAATTAAACTCGAAATCAACAAAAAATCCAAACCGCGATCGGGTTCCTGATGGCGCAAGAGCGCTTTTAATCGTTTACCATAAGGAGGAGCATTTAAAGGCGCAAGGGCAATATTACGGCGTTCTAGCCACTGATTAACCTGCTCGAAATGCTCCAATTCCTCCCTCGCGATCGCCGTTAATTTTCGCACTAAAACCGTCCAAGAAGGATAGCGAAACATAATATTAAGCGCCATAGACGCAGCTTTACGCTCGCAGTGAGAATGATCTAAAAGAATTGTATCGAGATTGGCGATCGCTTGCTCAACCCATCAAAAAAGCGGCGTGGGGACTCCCGTTAGACCCGACAGGGTTAGCGGTTCTCGGAAACGCCGCCAACAGAGGAAATTGAGCGAAGCGAATCA
>NZ_JACSWA010000174.1 GCF_016888125.1 Spirulina sp. CCY15215 | reverse complement strand
AGGATGGTTGAGAAAGGGAAAAAAGTTAAATGAAATATCACAGATGGAGGGATGGAAAAGTCCGCGTTTGGGAATAAAGTTTAGTATTGCATCGGGAGATTTGGCTCTATTTTATCCGAATGGAGAACAGTTTACATCTTATGTGGAGACTGCTGTACAGCGCGATCGCGAACGACAAGAGAAGGAATTTGCACAACAAGAGCGCGATCGCGAACGAGAAAGAGCTAATCTTGAAAAACAAAGAGCCGATCGCGCAGAAGCAACGATAGAAGAGGAAAAAAGGAAAAATCAAGAATT
>NZ_JACSWA010000173.1 GCF_016888125.1 Spirulina sp. CCY15215 | reverse complement strand
GAGAGGCGATCGCACTTTCTCCTATTTTCCTAAAATAACATATTATTAAGATGGGCGCACTATCCTCGAAACGCGATCGCCATCAAGAGAGAGGATTAGAAAAGAAAACTAGCTTTCCTAAAACAGTTAATATTCCTGTCACTAAAATTCCCACGATTCCCAAAAATCCAATTGTTATGCTATTCATTCGAGCATTTGTATCATCAATCCGTTTTTCTAAAGAAGACTGTGTCTTCTCCATTTGCTTCTCTAAAGAAACTCTGGTATCGTCAATTCGTTGATTGGTGTCATCCATACGCTTTTCTACATGACCAACTCTCTCATCAAGTCGTTTGATTTCTCCTTTAACTTCAGTAAAACCAACTTCAACTTTTGTTGCTAAAGAATCAATCT
>NZ_JACSWA010000172.1 GCF_016888125.1 Spirulina sp. CCY15215 | reverse complement strand
AACTCAACAGGAAGTTATCGAACAAGAAGAACCTCAAAGACAAGCTCCAGATGTGATGGTCGTGTTAGGACGACCGAAAGGCGATCGCGGTTCTTATATGCAGTGGGAAGAGGATAATGTTGCCCCGCAAGTGGCTTTTGAAATCCTATCTCCGGGGAATAGGAAGAAGGATATGGATACCAAGTTTAAGTTTTATCAAGAGCATGGAATTGAGGAATATTATCTTTACAATCCGAAAAAGAATCGTTTGCAAGGATGGTTGAGAAGAGGGAAGAAGTTGGAAGCGATCGCAATGATGGAAAATTGGAGAAGTCCGCTTTTGGGGATAAGATTTACGACAAGTGAAGGGGATTTAGTTTTATTTCATCCTGATGGAGAGCGTTTTGTTGAGTTTGTTGAGGTTGTTGAACAACGCGATCTCCAAAAACAGAGAGCCGATCTTGAACAACGACGAGCTATTTTCGCTGAAAACCAACGCGATCGCGAACGTTTGGAAAAGGAACTTGAAAAACAGCGTGCCGATCGCCAGCAACAAAGAGCAACTCTAGCCGAGGAGGAACGCAATCGTGAACGACTAGAAAAAGAACAAATTAAATCCGAACTCCAACAGTTAAAAGCCAAACTGCAAAAATTAGATATCGATCTTGATTCTTTATCTTAATTTTGGGAAATGCGATCGCTTTTGCCATTTCTTAACTAAATGCGATCGCCAGCAACAACGAGCCACTTTAGCCGAGAACCAACGCGATCGCGAACGAGCCGAGAAGGAACTTGAAAAACAAAGAGCCGATCGCGAGCGGTTAGAAAAGGAACTTGAAAAACAAAGAGCCGATCGCGAACGCTTGGAGAAGGAACGGGAACGATTAGAAAAGGAGCAAACTCAAGCAGCTTTGGAGGAGGAACGAAAGAAAAATCAACAATTACTCGATCGCTTGATACAATTAGGTATCGATCCTGATTCTCTTTCTTGATGCTTGGAAGTGCGATCGCATGACTTCCTAATTCTTCTCGAAATGCGATCGCCAAACACAAAGGGCTATTTTTGCTGAAAATGAACGCGATCTTGATTCTTAACAGCGCGATCGCGCTCATTAGAAACAGCAGAGCGCAAATAATTGAAATGGTGCGTTTTGCTTTCGCCAACGCACCCTACAAGATCGGCGATCATACTAAGCATCCCCAAGCATCGTATTTGTTTGCGATTGGTGATCGTTCTGAAGCGGATAGAATTAGCTTTCGTAAGTATTTTTCCAGCATTGATTTGGATTTTTTTTACCATAAATACAAAAAAATTCACTTGCCTCAAAAACTTCATTTAAGCTCAAGCATAGACTAGAATCATATAACCCTTCCTGCTTGCCAGCCACTATTGCAACCTTTGAGACGGGATTTTTACTTGTACTTAAAAGAGCAAACATGCTGTCTTCTCTTTCATTTGTTATTTCACAGATATATCGGCCATTATTTCCACCAGCAATAGTCATATATACATCATCATCAACACTTAGTATTAGCATTGTCTTTTCTACTCCATCCAGTCTTTTTATAGCGTCTTTGACTTGATTTAGTTCATTACATTGATAGGGCAAACCCTTATCAACAAGCCCAATCCAGTTTTCTTCACAGATTTCTTTTACTTGCATTTTGAACTACTCCTTTTTGTTGTTTGTGAAAAGTCTTCCAAAAAAGTCAACTAAGTAACGAAAAATTTTTGGCGATCTTGAATTGAATAAAAAAACAGTTTTTGGTTTTTAAAAACCCCATTAGATTATACCTTGTATTATATTTATCAGCAATAGTCATATCTAAATTATGGTTCAGTGCATTTATAACAAAAGCTTTCTGCAACAAAAGCGATCCAGTTTTCTTCAAGTTTTATTTTAGACTGTTCCTATTTTGTTGGTTTATAACTTTTCTTTCCATCTGGAGATATAACCACAAGCTCATCAACACCTAGATTTCTGGCAAGGGAACGCAAACCCCCATTTCTCCCACATGACTTGCAAGCTCCTCGATCCACATACATAATAGCTTTTTTTGCCTTACCAGCTTGACCAGCATTAATTGCTTGTATAGCAACGTCACCTTCTGCGTGTGTTGGTGAAATGCTATTGACTCTATTCAAAATAGATGTATCTTGCCCATGGCCACTTATTCCATAAAATTCTTGTCCATTAATTTCTAATTTTGCTAGTGTACTTTTATCATTTATGGCCCCTGCGGGAGGAAGATCCAAACCATTTCTTAGTTTTGCTAATTCATCAAATTGTTCAAAATCACCAATATTTTTAAGCTGATTTCTTAAAGAGCCTATGGCTTGCCCCGCTCCATCAGCTATAGAAGCTACAACAGAGGGCAACATAGTAGCTATTTGTGCCACATCAATAAAACCCTTTATTTTTTCTCCAAGTCCATCGGAATCAGAATGATATAGAAGCTCTGAATAGCTTGAGAATTGAGCCTCAGCTAAAGTATTCCTAACTTGCCGTGCCGCAGAAACTTCTGCTAAAGTAAATAATCCACTCGGATCGATATAACTAACCGGATTAGCATTAGCATAAACATACTTATTCAGCGTAATCGGTTCATTATTGCGACCCTCCCAAGTATCGCGTCTTGTAAACCGTCCCACACTCGGATCGTAATAACGCTGACGCAAATAATACTGGTCTAAACCTTCATCAAACTGCTCCCCAGCAAACAAATAATCATTCTCGCTATTGCCAACAGAATTCGTTAAATTTCCATAAGCATCATAAGTGTAAACATCAGTAACATTTCCAT
>NZ_JACSWA010000171.1 GCF_016888125.1 Spirulina sp. CCY15215 | reverse complement strand
TTTTCTAAAAAAGGTTGTTGGTTTTGGATGAAAGCACGAGCGCAATTGCGCCCTGGCATTCCAGAAATGCCTCCTCCTGGATGAGTGCCTGCTCCTGCTCGAATAACTGTTTTGCTCCAGTTTCAGTTCGTTGTTCCGGAGAAAAAGCTAAATATTGAGTTGCTTGTTCATCCTGCATAAATTCTAGATAATCTGAATAATCTTGTAAACAACAAGGGCGTAAAATTAGCCGTTTTGTTTCTAAGCGATCGGGTAACTTTATCATAGATTTAGATGATTGTCAATTGATTAAACGGGTGTAAGTTTGCGTGCCGATCGCAGAAATTGAATAGTTTCTTGAATCGTGGGTGCTTGACGTAAAATCTCAATATCTTCATCTGTTAACACGCTCAATAATTCAATCATATTATCGAATTTGTTTGACTGAGAAATTAATTGTTCTAAGGCTTTTTTCGGCTGAAGTTTTGCTAACTCGATGGTCTCTTCAGAAAGATCGCCACCAAAAACTCGCGCCAGAAAAGAGCGATCGTAAAATAAAATACATTCCATTTCCGGTTCGGCGAGAATGACTTCAACAGGAATGTCAATTGCTAAAATTTCCACAATTTCTTGAATATCTCGACGACGATATTCAATTAATTCTGGTATCATTGAATCAGCATCAGCAACAATAACAGTTGGAATTTGCCGACGCACAACGACAGAACGAGCAAAAGACTTAACAGCAGATGTCCCACCTGCGGCAAAAAGCCCAACATCATTGAGTAAATCTTCAGGAATTAAACTGCGAAGTAAATGTTCGTCAAAAGCAACTTCAGTAACAATGTAAGCGTTCATAGTTTATACTACCCCTCTAAAGTCAAAATCTGGTATTCCTTCCTCTACACAAGCACGATATTTACTCATTAAGAATTCGCGTATTTTTTCTTGCTCTAGTGAATATTGTATTTCTTCTCCATTCCAAAGAAGAATAGTGGATTGAGCAGAAAAAGCGACAAGTGTACGAGCAGGATTAGTAAAACCTTTTCGACTAAAAACTAAACCTACCGTGCTTGCGGGACGACGTGAAAGTTGGTTGCGAAGTTTTGCAATAGGCTCAATATCGACATCTTTCGCCCAATCTTTACTTTCCACTATACAGGAAAGTCCACTACAGTAGACAGCCCCATCAATTTGTTCGACGTTTTCCTCAAAAAGCCGCACGCGATAGGGATATCTAACTGTAGCTCCATCAAGCTGAAAAGCTCGTAAAACTAAGTATTCAAAGGCTTTACCTGGCTCCCAATCAGGGGTAGTATTGCCTTGCTCGATATTTTCCCAAAGCGATCGCAATTCCTCCCATTGCAAAGTTGCGATCGCTCTTTCATATTCTACTGATGTTGCCATTTTCTTCTCAAATTGAGATTCTTTTCGACAGTTAAAAGCAATATTATCGCCCTAAAGCGTGTAAAGAATTAATTGCTTCTGCACATTTTTCTGTTACCGATTGTAGTTCATCTCGTTTACTCGAACTTGGAGGAGCGATCGCCTCACCAATTCGGACTGTTACAGGCACAAGATGAGGAAAATAAGAACCTTTTTGTAATATCTTTTCTGTT
>NZ_JACSWA010000170.1 GCF_016888125.1 Spirulina sp. CCY15215 | reverse complement strand
GGGAGCTTGAGGGAATCCTCATCTCCAACCTGACCAGTCTAAGCGTTAAATCGCTACGTTATCTGGGTGACGAAACCTACGAATGCGTGCCAGTTTGGAGCTCTTTCGTTAGCAATTAAACAGGTCTAAATGAGTTAAGCCAGTGTTGCTAACCTAACAAGCCCAGATAACATAGACGAGGCAAACTTTACCCCGAAAGGGAGGCTCGAAAGAGCAAAACCCGTTATGCGTACAAGGCGGTAACGGAACCAATATAAAGCCGTCCTATA
>NZ_JACSWA010000017.1 GCF_016888125.1 Spirulina sp. CCY15215 | reverse complement strand
GTTCAAATGGGCTATTAGCTCAGGTGGTTAGAGCGCACCCCTGATAAGGGTGAGGTCCCTGGTTCAAGTCCAGGATGGCCCAGACGAGAAAAAAGTACGAGAAAAAAGTACGAGAAAAAAGTAAAATTAAGGCAATAAGAAGTAAAAATCTCATTACCGTGCTTTTTTTTCGAGGATAAATAAAGACAGCATCGGCTCTTGGGAGA
>NZ_JACSWA010000169.1 GCF_016888125.1 Spirulina sp. CCY15215 | reverse complement strand
AAGCATTTACAGATATGAAATCAAAAAAACTCGGTTTTCCTCGTTTTAAGAATAAGTATAGGATGCGTTCTTTTGTGTATCCTCAAATGCTGAAAGATTGTGTGCAGGAAAACCAGATTAAACTACCTCAATTGGGATGGATTAAATTTAGGAAATCGAGAGATATTCCCGATGGTTTCGCGATTAAACAAGCGAGAATTATCAAGAAAGCATCAGGATGTCTTGGTGCGCGTTCCCTAGGTGAGGAAACCTCACCGGGGTCGCACCGCTATTTCATCCTACTATCTTTGCAGTTAGATGTTAATATTCCGGATGTCCCATTTCACGGTCATGCCATTGGGATAGACTTGGGACTGGACAAATTTCTGGCAACTTCTGATGGAGAAATGGTCGAAAGATCCCATTTTTTGAACCAACTACATAGCAAGCTGAAATCGCTGCAACGTAGATTAAGGAACAAAAAAAGAGGGTCTAATAATCGACACAAATTAAACCAGAAAATAGCGAGATTACATCAAAAAATATCTGATACTCGTAAAGATTGGCAATTCAAACTAGCACATTCTCTTTGCGACCAAGCACAGTCAATATTTTTTGAATCCCCCCTAACCCCCCTTAATAAGGGGGGAACTAAAGGGGGGATATGGGCAAAAGGAATGTTAT
>NZ_JACSWA010000168.1 GCF_016888125.1 Spirulina sp. CCY15215 | reverse complement strand
TCGCATTCCAAGGTGTCGTGACCCAAATAACGTAGTACGCGGGGTACTTAGTCTGGTCAGAATGGCTTGTTAGATTTCTCTTTCAAGCCTCACGCCTAAAGGCTGAGGTTCCTGACAAATCTACTCTAATCTTGAACAGTTAGCAATTGTTCAATTGTTGTGTCAGTCTTAAGGTTGTCCCGATTTAGACTAAATTGTGCTAAGAGAATAACCAGTCTTTCACAAGATATAAACATCTCTACAGCGTCCTTAACGTCTATTCCGTATAAAGTAGTTCGACAAGAAAATTAGGAGAGAAGAATCAAGAATTGGTAAGATCGATCGCATCTTCATGCCATGATTCTCTAGAACTCCTCTTGAAACCCATTCTTATTTTTCCATGACCAGTACGATGTTATTCCCCAATGCCCCTGATATCTCTGCCGACGATTATTGTGTCTTCGGTTTGGCAACTTGTTTTATTCGCAATGATGGCGAAATTGCAGAAGTTAGCGTTGTTGAGCCGATACCTTCTTCAGCCCTAGAAGCCTTATTGAAAGGGATTCCTACATCTTACCAATTTGTTTGCGGTAAATCTCTCTCAGAGTTTTTTGCAGCCGAAACCCTACAAAAACCGACAGAGTTCCCAGAAGATTCGCAATTTTGTGAGAGTTTTGTCGAACGGACTCTAGCTGCGGCTCGTACTTATAAGAGTCACCCCCAAGCAAAAGAACATATCCCTCTTGGTAACAAAAAAGAGGATTTTAATTATTCTACCGAACGGAAGCGAGTTCTCAATGTAGAAAATACTGTTTCAACGGAAGATAATGTCAAGCAACATTCTCATACTCATAAAGTTTTATAATCAGGCTCTAACTCTAGGGTGGCAAGCGATCGCCTGCATTTCCTAGGTGAGAAAACCTCACCGGAGTCTGACCCCAGAAGGCTGGATGAAAGAAAAGGCGAGTTTAGACTCGCCTGTGTATTATCCTTTATTTTTGATGACCATAACTTGAATAATTTGATTTACTTGGTCTTGGGGTAAATTCAAGGCTCGACATAAACTACCTAGTAATTCTTCTTCTTCCTTCGACACTT
>NZ_JACSWA010000167.1 GCF_016888125.1 Spirulina sp. CCY15215 | reverse complement strand
AAACCAGTCCTACAAGAGAAGAACAGGAGTTAATCATGACATTATCCCCCGCTTATCTCAAATGGCGAGAAGAAACGCTAAAAGAAGGATTGCAACAAGGATTGCAACAAGGATTGCAACAGGGATTGCAACAAGGATTGCAACAAGAACGACGCACGATGCTAGAAACGATGCTAACAGTGCGCTTTGATTCTTTTGACGAACGAGTGTTAAGGATTTGCGATCGTCTGCTACAACTCCCGACTCGAGAAGCGGTTTCCCTCGCGATGCAATTGACTGATGAAGAGTTATTAAGTCGTTTTGGTGGCGAAGAATAAGTCAAAAAGAGCAATTTGTAATGACCGATCGACCCCATGACCAATTTGCCAAACAATACCTTGAAGGACTTCTCGCACCCTTCGGAGAGGTTAATATTAGCCTTGAAGTTGCTTCTGAAGTGCGTCAAATAGATGTTTATTTTTCCCCTTCACCTACTCCTCCACCTTCACCCCCAGACTTAGGAATTCTCGGGCAAATGGTGGTTACGCCTTGTTCTCTCGAACCTTTCCGCAATCAACCCAGCGAAACCGAGATTCGCAATTGTATCCTGAAATTATATTCCCTTCACAGCCAATTGCAGCGCAAGGCCAGAAGAAGCGATCGCACTCTGGGAGATTCCGAACTCCCTCACCTGTGGATTATTGCACCTTCTGCCAGCGATCGCCTTATCGAGCGTTTCAAGTTTGCTCGTAAAGACAACTGGGAACACGGATTTTATTTCCTTGGAGAAGCGCAAAAAACGGCTCTCGTTGCTGTCAACCGATTACCTGAAACCCCAGAAACCCTCTGGTTGAGAATATTAGGA
>NZ_JACSWA010000166.1 GCF_016888125.1 Spirulina sp. CCY15215 | reverse complement strand
AACATCAGAAAGCGGAACATCAGAAAGCGACTCATCGAGTGAAAATAGTTCAGGATTCAATGATACTGCGAATAAAGGTTCAGGAGCAAGCAATAGTGACTCCTCCTCCGATGGAGACAGCAGCGAAGACGAACTCAACCTCGCCCGCGCCCAAGCCAGTCTTGATGAAGTATACCGCGCCACAGGAGTCAAACCCGCTCTCCTCTA
>NZ_JACSWA010000165.1 GCF_016888125.1 Spirulina sp. CCY15215 | reverse complement strand
TATCGGGAAAATTGTCTTTTGTTTGCAGCATGGTTCTCAGTTAGGATGGCTTGTTGAACCGCAAGATCGCTCGGTTACTATCTTTACCCGCGATCGCTTGCCAGAAATCAAGTCAGGTGAGGATATTTTACCCGTTTTAAACTGTTTGACAGATTGGCAATTATCTGCACGAGAACTGTTTAATTGGTTGGTCTTCTAAAGCAAAGTTTTCGCGATCGTATCTCCGTTTATAATATAGTTATAATATAGTTAAATATTGGAAGCTGAACATGGTTGTTACTCATCCCCTCGTACAAAAATCAACCCACAAATTAACCTTAGAAGAGTTTTTGCAACTCCCCGAAACTCAACCTGCAAGTGAATATATTAAAGGAAAAATTATTCAAAAACCCATGCCGCAAGGAAAGCATAGTACCATTCAACTGGAACTAGCATCTGCAATTAATCAAGTTGGAAAACCTAAAAAAATTGTCTATGCCTGGCCAGAATTACGATGCACATTTGGAGATCGCTCTGTCGTCCCCGATATTGCTATTTTTAAATGGGAAAGAATCCCTCTAGACGAGAATAATGAAATTATCAATCGATTTACAACTTACCCCGATTGGATCGTCGAAATTTTATCACCTGAGCAATCTGCAAACCAAGTTATCGGGAAAATTGTCTTTTGTTTGCAGCATGGTTCTCAGTTAGGATGGCTTGTTGAACCGCAAGATCGCTCGGTTA
>NZ_JACSWA010000164.1 GCF_016888125.1 Spirulina sp. CCY15215 | reverse complement strand
CTGGGATCGATGGGTTGGAGGAAGTCGGGGGTGCTGGGGTCTGTACGCTCTTGGGGAGATTGTCCGAGCAGGTCAAAGGCACTGAAACTAATGGGTTTGGCTAAAACAGAGGGAGCAAGGCTAGATAAAAAGATCGTTCCGAGCAAAGCAGTCAATTTGGTGGATTTCATTATTTCTCACAAAAAAAGAATAAGATGTTTGGTTGCAGAACTTGAGTTCAATTAAATCTCACGCAAGCCCCTTACTTTTTCGACACTCAATCCGGTGGTGGCGGCGATCGCTTCATCATCGAGTTGAGGGAGTAATTTCCGTGCGATCGCGACTCATTTAAAATCTAGGGCGCAAGCATTGCTTCTTGGGTTTAGGAGTAGGGGTGCAATGCTTGCACCCTGAAGTTATGACTATTATTAGGGGTTTGCGGATTCCATGAACGAGAAGCTAATTTACTCCTCACCTCCTCCTTCACTATCATCGCCGATAGGACGACAAGCGCGATCGCTGCCAGGGGAAGAATCTTCATTTTCCTCTCCCGCTACGATTTCCTCATCTTCCCCCTCTTCAGAGGTATTGTTTTCCTGTTCTTCCTTGTCTTGTTGAGTTAATTCATCTTCGGGAGTAGACAGACAACCCCGTGCAAAAAGGATGTCTTCTTCTCGGATTTCTAGAGAATCAAACTCTCGTTCAAATGGCGAAAAAT
>NZ_JACSWA010000163.1 GCF_016888125.1 Spirulina sp. CCY15215 | reverse complement strand
CCTATTATGAGACTGCATTCTGATGAATTTACTCCTTTGCTTTTACAATTGTCTCGTGAAGAATTAATCGATCGCTTCAGTGTCCAAGAAGAAGGAGAATAATACTTTAGAGCGATCGCTTTCTCAAGGATTTTTCAAGGAGTCGCGATCGCAAAAGGAGAAAAAGAGAAAAGCGATCGCATTTTCTCTGCTATGCTATGAGCATTGAATAATTATTCATTCGCCCGTGACTCGTTTTATCCACGACCAATTCGCCAAACAATATCTCAGCGAACTCCTTTCTCCTCT
>NZ_JACSWA010000162.1 GCF_016888125.1 Spirulina sp. CCY15215 | reverse complement strand
TTGCCTTCTGGTGACAATACTGGAACTCTACCTCCCCCCTTATTAAGGGGGGGCAGGGGGGGATCGTCCTCTTTCATGGTGATAAACCTCATTGACTGAGTAAATTTCCCTTACCGCATCGCTATCAAGATTTCCTTTCTTAGAGCGCTCTAATCAGAGAGCTTGGAGTTTGTCCAGACTAGGGAAATATCTGGAAGTCCGTGCCAGATAACGACTCGTAGCGGTAGACAAGACTTG
>NZ_JACSWA010000161.1 GCF_016888125.1 Spirulina sp. CCY15215 | reverse complement strand
TTAGAGCAGATTTGGATGAGTTGGAGGGGATGTTATCTTAGTTTGGGATCGTGATATGGATTTATTTGGGCGATCGCCATACAATTAAGTCAAATTACTGATTAAAAAAGGATGAATCAAAATGAGCGTTAAAGAGCTAATTTATGCTGAGTTGGATTTAATGTCCGACCAAAAACTTGAGGAGATTTATCAAATTATTCAAAAGCTCCATAAGGAAGAAACTGAAGAGATTTCAGACTGGGATAAACTATCAAAATTCTTTGATGAGAATGCGATCGAAACAGGTATTCCCGATCTGGCAGAACAACACGACCATTATATTCACGGTTGTCCTAAAAGAGAGAAGGAAGGATGAGCAATCAAGATTTAGAGCGGATTATCGGCTTGCTAAAACAATGGTTTTCTGAGCAGTATCGAGAGAATTTAGAGAATTTGATTCTCTATGGTTCGCAAGCGCGGGGAGATGCAAGGTTTGATTCGGATATTGATGTTTTAGTGGTTTTAAGGCAGGGTTTTAAGTATCGAGAGGAGATTGAAAAAACGAGTCGGTTTATTGCGGATTTATCTTTGGAATACGATACAGTTATTTCTCGCGCTTTTATTTCTTCCCAACGGTTTCATGAGGAAAATAGTCCGTTTTTGTTGAATGTACGACGGGAGGGGGTTGTGTTATGACTAGGGAACAGCAGTTACTTTTAGAAAAGGCAAAACGCAGTTTACAAGGTGCTGAGTTATTGGTTGAGAATGGTTTGCCAGAATTGGCTGTTTCTCGTGCCTATTATGGGATGTTTTATATTGCTTCTGCTTTTCTTTTGGGGAGAGGGTTGAGTTTTTCGAGTCATTCGGCGGTTATTGGTGCATTTGGGCGAGATTTTGCGAAAAGTGATGAGAGTTTACGAGATTTTCATCGTGCTTTAATTAACGCACAAGATATGAGGAATCGCAGCGATTATAATTTGGATTCTGGGATTGATGAAGATGATGCTAGACTACAAATAGAGGTTGCACTTGAGTTTATCCGTTGTTTTGAGGACTTGGCATAAAAAATTCTCTTAAATGGTCGGTTTGAGTATGAGGCGGTGGAATACAATCCGCTTAAGGTTATTTTAGGGCAGTTGAAGGCGATCGAGGATGAAATTAGAGCAGATTTGGATGAGTTGGAGGGGATGTTATCTTAGTTTGGGATCGTGATATGGATTTATTTGGGCGATCGCCATACAATTAAGTCAAATT
>NZ_JACSWA010000160.1 GCF_016888125.1 Spirulina sp. CCY15215 | reverse complement strand
AGGGGGGAACTAAAGGGGGGATATGGGCAAAAGGAATGTTATCTAAACATTGCCTAGATGCTGCTTTTGGTCAATTTATTACCATTCTCAAATGGGTCGCGTGGAAACGAGATGTTTTTGTCGCGGAAGTTGACAAGAATTACACCTCGCAAACTTGCCCAAAATGTAATTTTCACACTGGAAAAAAATCACTTTCCGAACGAGAACATCATTGCCTGGAGTGTGGATACAAAACCCATAGAGATATCGCAGCAGCAGAAGTTATCAGAGATAGAGGAATCAAAAATGCGTTAGGGCATAGCGTATCGGAAAATGCTTGTGGAGATGATCTGACGGGGGCTTTGCCTAGTCAAAAATCTGTGAAGCAGGAAATCTTGAATGCGAGTTC
>NZ_JACSWA010000016.1 GCF_016888125.1 Spirulina sp. CCY15215 | reverse complement strand
AACTTGAAAAACAACGTGCCGATCGCGAACGTTTAGAAAAAGAACTTGAAAAACAACGTGCCGATCGCGAACATTTAGAAAAAGAACTCGAAAAACAACGTGCCGATCGCGAACATTTAGAAAAAGAACTTGAAAAACAACGTGCCGATCGCGCCGAATTTGACTTACAAAAAATGAGAGATCGCCTTTTACAATTGGGG
>NZ_JACSWA010000159.1 GCF_016888125.1 Spirulina sp. CCY15215 | reverse complement strand
GTCGTTTTAGAACCGGGGTCTATTTTTAACTGACATTCATTAACTTCTCCTCCCTCTATGTCTTGAATAATAATTGTGAAGGGAAACTGTTTAAACACCTTAGCTCGTCCCGCTTTGAGTAATTTTCTGGCTCTGGCGGGATGAGTTGGGTTTAAGGGTTTCTTGTTTTTATTTAATACAAATACCCGCATGGGTTAACTCCTATTGCTAGGGTAAAGTGTGCCTCGACAATGTTATTTAGGCTTGTTAAGTACAACTCACTGGCTTAACTCTTAGA
>NZ_JACSWA010000158.1 GCF_016888125.1 Spirulina sp. CCY15215 | reverse complement strand
AAGGATTATCAAGAAGTTATATTCAAGGATTATTGCCTAACCTAAAAAAGGAACATCCTTGGCTCAAAGAAGATGTCTATTCCCAATGCTTGCAAGTAGTGGCTTTGAACTTATCAACAGCTTATCGAAACTTCTTCGAGAAACGGGCAAGATTACCCCGATTCAAATCCAAGCATGGCCGACAATCAATCAGTTACCCTCAGAATGTTAAGTTTGAGGGAGATTGTCTCAAACTGCCCAAAATTGGGTTAGTACATTGTCGTCAGCATCGAAGTTTTGAAGGAAAAATCAAAACGGTAACCATCTCCAAAAATCCAGATGGGAAATACTATGCTTCTGTCTTAGTTGAAGAGGTAAAAGAAACCCCCCTAAATCCCTCCAGTGGGGGAACTAAGGGGGGAGAAGGAAAAGCCATTGGAATTGATTTGGGATTAACGGATTTTGCCATTACCAGTGAAGGCTCAAAATATAACAATCCCAAGCATTTCCATAAACACGCGCAGA
>NZ_JACSWA010000157.1 GCF_016888125.1 Spirulina sp. CCY15215 | reverse complement strand
CAGATCGCCGTCCTTGCCGATCCTGTCTTTTCCTGTCGAGACGATCGCACGCCGCCCTGTGAGAACGCCAGTGACACCACTTCTGAAAATCTCCTCACGGGTTTTGGGGGTCAACCCCAGAGTGACAACGACAATAAACGCCAAGGTTGCACGTTCTTTGATCGCCTCCAACACACCCGCACCGAAGCTGAAAACATCCTCGCTTTAGTTCCCGATGACCAAAAATTCCTTGCCCTCGATTTCTCTGCCAACCGATCTCAAGCCCTCAATAGCAATCTCTCTCAATATCAAATTCTGCACCTCGCTACCCACGGTTGTATTAATGACGATCCTTTGCGTTCTGGCTTAGTTTTCTCACTTTACGACGAAAAAGGCAACAGTCAAGATGGACTATTGCGGCTGCAAGATATCTATAACCTCGATCTCAATGCCGAGTTAGTGGTTCTCAGTGCTTGTCAGACGG
>NZ_JACSWA010000156.1 GCF_016888125.1 Spirulina sp. CCY15215 | reverse complement strand
CCTAATTTTGGCTCAGTTATTTTACCATCTAGGGTGCGAGTTCCTTGTAAAAATATGCCTACAGCCCAACCTTCATTTAAGGATGAAAGTGCGGCTTTAATCGCACTGCGATCGGCAGAAGAACGCTTGACTGGATAAGCACCATATAACTCTATTGCTTGTCCTAAAACTGGCACTTTAAATAATTCTTCTTTGGCCATAAAAGCCACAGGACGACAGACACAATTAGAAACAATGGGGGGATCGAAATTACTGGCATGATTACTCGCAACCACTAAAGGACCCTCTTGAGGAACATTTTCTACGCCATAAATACG
>NZ_JACSWA010000155.1 GCF_016888125.1 Spirulina sp. CCY15215 | reverse complement strand
CCCAAATAACGTAGTACGCGGGGTACTGAGTCTGGTCAGAATGGCTTGTCAGATTTCTCTTTCAAGCCTCACGCCTTTAGGCTGAGGTTCCTGACGAGCTTTTCTCGCGACTTGAGGTCAGCCTTTATGAGGTCTTTTCACCAGTATGCCCCAGTATCTGGCGGAATGAGCGGACAACTTTTTAAAGAATTGCAAAAGAACAAGGATTAACTCTGATTCGATTAACCGATTAATCTTTAGATTTCCCTGGCAAAGTCCAGCAGGCGATGAGCTAATTCTAATTTACTGCACGGTGCGATCGCTTCTTGTCTTCCCGCGCGATCAAGTAAAATGGCTTGATTCATCTCGCTTTTAAATCCCGCGTCTGGTATATCAACTGGGTTGGCTGCGATCGCATCTAAGTTTTTTCGGTGTAATTTTTCTAAAGCTGGCTTGACAATATCGCCTGTTTGTGCAGCAAATCCGATCAGTTTTTGATCCGGTTGTTTGCGTTTGCCCAACTCTGCTGCAATATCGGCAACAGAAGCAAGGGGAAGAGAAGAGGGGATATCTTTTTTAGCCAGTTTGCGATCGCAATAATGGGCAGGTTTCACATCGGCAACGGCAGCCGCTAAAATCGTCCAGTCTGCCTCGGGGAAGCATTCTAACATGGCCTGATCCAGTTGCTCGGCACGGGTAATGGGGATGCGGTGAACTGCTTTTGAGAGGGAGTCCAGTAAATTGTCTGCGATCGGTCCATGAATGAAGGTGACAGAAGCGCCGCGAGATAAGGCTGCTTGCGCCAAGGCAATGCCCATTTTTCCTGTGGAAGGGTTTCCTATAAAACGCACGGGATCGAGGGGTTCTCGCGTCCCTCCTCCATTGATTAAAAGACGTTTACCGATTAGATCCTGTTCACCTCGGGTATAAAGGAGAGATTGAATTACGGGAATTATTTCTTCCGGTTCCGCCATTCTTCCTGTCCCAATGCGATCGCAGGCTAATAAACCCATCCCCGGATCGATACTGTGATAGCGAGGATCTTGCCGGAGTTGCTGCCAATTCTTTTGTACTGCAAACTGTTCCCACATTTCCGTATTCATAGCGGGAACGAGAAGAACGGGACAAGAAGAAGCCAAAATAGTATTAGTGAGGAGATTATCCGCCAAACCACAGGCTAATTTTCCCAGAGTATTCGCCGTCAGGGGTGCTAAAACAAATAAATCAGCCCACTCTCCCAGTTCAATATGTAAAGGGCGAGAATGGACAGACTGCCAAAGATCGTCATCAGTATAAGCGCGATGGCGACTGAGAGTTGCAACGGTAAGGGGAGTAATAAACTGAGTGGCGCGATCGCTCAAAATGACGCGAACCTGAACCCCTGCCTTAAAAAGAGTGGAAATAACCTCACAAATCTTATAGGCGGCAATTCCTCCCGTCATTCCAATCAGAACTCTTTGATCTTGAAGCACTGGCGACAGATACTGGAGGGCAGAAAACGGGTAAGAGAACAGGTAAAAGAGAACAGATAACTGAAATTACGCTTCATCGTAGGCTTCTATATCGAGTAGATAGAGATAGGGTTCAACTAATTCAGGATTATGAAAGGCGATCGATCGCAGTAAATGCCAGTCTGCCAAGGCTTCAAAAGGATTGGCATAATCGTCTTGTTCTAATCGGTCTGCAAGTTGAGCCACATCTTCTGCGGTAATTTGAGTTAAATCTAAATCTAAAGTTAAGTTTTGTTTAGGATTGGTTTTTGTTGCCATGCCAGTCATTTCTGCACCTCCTTAGAAGCTAATTTTAATTGCCTCGATTGCCTTGTACCCCATATTCAAGAATATTATATCAAAACTGAAGCCATTAATCACCATTGAGGGTCGCGGGTGAGGAGTTTTTCTGCTTGGGTACTGTTTAGGGGTCGAGCAAAAAAATAACCTTGGCCGTATCCACAGCCCAAACTCCGCAAGAGATCGAGTTGAGAGATCGTCTCAATGCCTTCGGCAATGATTTCCATCCCTAAATTATGTGCGAGAGAAATAATTGCTTTAACGATATCTAAATTCTTACCATTTTCTTCTAATCGATGAATAAAAGAGCGATCAATTTTCAGCGTGTCTATGGGAAAGCGATGTAAATAACTTAAAGATGAATATCCCGTGCCAAAATCATCAAGGCTAATGGAAATTTTGCGAGCTTTTATTTTTTCCAAGAGAATAACAATAGATTCAGGGTGATCGATGAGAACGCTCTCGGTAATTTCTAACTTTAAATAATGGTTTTCTAAATGAACTTCTTGTAATATTTTTTCAATTTTTTCGAGGGGGTTAGCTTGAGAAAATTGACGGGCTGACATATTAACACTAATACTGAAAGGCTGTTCTCCTAAGTCGAGATTATGCCATTTTTTCAGTTGCTGACAAGATTCCTTTAAAATCCAATCTCCCAGAGGCAAAATAAGCCCCATTTCTTCTGCAACAGGGATAAAATCATCAGGATAAATAAGACCTCGTTGAGGATGATTCCAGCGAATTAAGGCTTCACAACCAATAATTTTACCTCGTATTAAAGAAATAATAGGTTGATAATATAACATAAATTCTTGACGTTCAAAAGCCCATCTCAGATCGTTTTCTAGGTGCAGTAAATTTAATGCTTGCCGGTGCATTTTAGGATTAAAAATTTCGTAACGTGCTTTTCCTAATGCCTTAGCGCGATACATTGCGATATCTGCATCGCGCAAGATCTGTTCTGGTTTTTGATAACAAATTGTTTCAGTCTCTGTTCCATAAAATTGTCGATATAATTTGTCTTGACTGACAACAATACCAATACTGATACTAATAAAAACTTCGTATTCGTAGAGATAAAAAGGGTAAGAGAGTTGGTGGTTGATACGTTCGGCAATGGTGATAATTTCTTCTTTGCTGTCAATTGCATCGAGCAAAATAGCAAATTCATCTCCACCTAAACGAGCTAGGGTATCCTCAGTACGCAAACAGTTTTGTAAGCGATCGCCAACGGCAACTAAGAGGCGATCGCCAATATTATGACCGAGAGAATCATTGACTTGTTTAAAGCGATCGCAGTCGAGAAACATGACCACAAAACTATAGTTTGGGTTTATCTTACTTTTGAGAATAGCCTCTTCCAAACGTTCTATAAATAGGGAGCGATTAGGCAGTTGCGTTAACGTATCGTGTAAGACTAAATGAAGTAATTGCTCCTGTGCTTGTTTTCGTTGCAGAACTTCTCGCTCTAACTCAAAAGTTCTTTCTCGTACTCTTTTTTCTAATTGTTTATTTAAAGTTTGTAGGGAAAGTTGCAAGCGTCGAATGGTGAGTTGACTTTCAATACGAGCAATTACTTCTTCAAATTGAAAAGGCTTTGTAATATAGTCAACTCCACCAATTCTAAAGGCTTTAATTTTATCAAGAGTCTCGTCTAAAGCACTCATAAAAATAATGGGAATTGGGGCAGTTTTAAGATTAGCTTTGAGATGTTTGCAGACCTCATAACCATTCATCCCAGGCATACAAATATCTAATAAAATCAAATCGGGAGGATTAGCATTTGCCCCCATAAGAGCAATATTTCCGTCGATCGCCACCCGCACTTTATAGCCGCGTTGTGATAAGGCCGTACTTAATAGACGGAGGTTGTCTGGGGTATCGTCAACCAGTAGAATATCTGCCTTGACTCGATTCATCAGAAAAATGGGTAGAAACCCCGTCCTTATAGGAGAGCTTTATAGGACAGCTTTATATTAGTCTCACTACCGCCTTGGAGTTGTTTAATTAGGGTGCTTTTGTATTGCACTTTTAACAGGACAATTACTGTATCTAATTAAACAACCCTGTACGCATAGCGGT
>NZ_JACSWA010000154.1 GCF_016888125.1 Spirulina sp. CCY15215 | reverse complement strand
GCAAACCTGGTTCCTCCGGGTCTTCGCTAGGCAAATCGTACATGGTGGGCAGAGATTTCTGCTTGGAGTAAGAAGGTTGAAGTTGAACCATGAGAGAAAGGTTAAAACACTCTAAAAACAAGTGTACCTTAAAGAATAAAGAAAAAACTGTTAGAGAAGAATCGTCATTATGCTCAGGTTTTGGCTGAGTATAACAATGGGAATTTGGATGCGAGTTATGTCTATGGTTTGGATTTGATTTCTCAGGAACGAAATAATGTTGATTCTTATTATTTGGTGGATGGTTTGGGAAGTAATGTTTTAACCTGAGTACGATCGCGCTTCCTAGGAAAGAGAATCAGGATCTATACCTAATTGTAAAAGACGCTCTCTCATTTTTTGCAAGTCAGATTCAGCGCGATCTCTTTGTTGTCGTTCGCGATCGCGTTGGTTTTCGGCGAGAATAGCTCTTTGTTGCTGGCGATCGGCTCTTTGTTTTTCAAGTTCCTTTTCCAGCCGTTCGCGTTCTTTCTCTGCTCGTTCGCGATCGCGCTCATTTTCAGCCATAATAGCTCGTTGTCGTTCTTGTTGTTTTTCGTGTCGTTCTCGTTCCTTCTCCAGTTGTTCGCGATCGGCACGTTCATTGGGTGTAGAAATCCAATTACCAACCTCATCATAAAAACGCAACCACAACCCCTCTACTCCCTCATAAATGCCTTCCCATAAACCCAAACCCAAACCCAACT
>NZ_JACSWA010000153.1 GCF_016888125.1 Spirulina sp. CCY15215 | reverse complement strand
ATTCACAACAGGCGTGACAGGTGTTGGTGTTACGGAAACGGGGACAAATTCATAGGCTCCAATATCTACAGTTCCTCCCAAAATACGGTTTTCTCCCCGTTGATCGGTAGAGGTGGTGACAAGACCATTATTCCCAGCATTAATCGCAGGACTATTCGCATTGAGAGCATGGGTTTGGGTTGAACCACCATTATTAGCAAGGGGGAGTAACAAAGGGTCAATCCCTTTTATATTGCTGGTATCGGTGGTAATT
>NZ_JACSWA010000152.1 GCF_016888125.1 Spirulina sp. CCY15215 | reverse complement strand
ACTATTGCTTGCTCCTGAACCTTTATTCGCAGTATCATTGAATCCTGAACTATTTTCACTCGATGAGTCGCTTTCTGATGTTCCGCTTTCTGATGTTCCGTTTTCTGATGTTTCTGCACCACTGCTACTTGAAGAAGTAGTGCTAGAAGTTGTATCGCCTCCTGATGAACTCACTCCCCCTGCTGAAGAACTAGAGCTATTGTTGGCGATCGCGCTTCCTCCTGATGAACTCACTCCTCCTGTTGAGTTTGAATTAGAGCTATTGTTGGCGATCGCGCTTCCTCCTGATGAACTCACTCCTCCTGTTGAGTTTGAAGAATTAGAGCTATTGTTGGCGATCGCGCTTCCTCCTGATGAACTCACTCCCCCTGTTGAGTTTGAAGAATTAGAGCTATTGTTGGCGATCGCGCTTCCTCCTGAAGAACTCACTCCCCCTGTTGAGTTTGAATTAGAGCTATTACTGGCGATCGCGCTTCCTCCTGATGAACTCACTCCCCCTGCTGAGTTTGAAGAATTAGCCGCACTTCCTCCTCCTGAAGTTCCCCCAGATGTTCCCCCCGAGGAACTACCACTGTCAAAATATTGTTGAAAAGTATTGGAAAACTGTGCATCAAATAAAGTAAATGCTTGGGCTGCACTTATCAATTTATTTCCGTTTGTTGAAGGATTAACTAAAGCTAGAGAGGGAGAAGGGGTATAAAGTAAGTTAATAAAACTATTAAAATTTAGTGTCGGTGTCGTTGTTGTATTAACAACAGGCGTTGTATTCACAACAGGCGTGACAGGTGTTGGTGTTACGGAAACGGGGACAAATTCATAGGCTCCAATATCTACAGTTCCTCCCAAAATACGGTTTTCTCCC
>NZ_JACSWA010000151.1 GCF_016888125.1 Spirulina sp. CCY15215 | reverse complement strand
TGTTGCTGTCCCACAACCCCTTCTACCGAGGTAGAAGGTTTAGGCTGTTCCCTTTTCGCTCGCCGCTACTGGGGGAATCGCTTTTGCTTTCTTTTCCTCTAGCTACTAAGATGTTTCAGTTCGCTAGGTTCGCTCGTTCTCGCCTATATATTCAGCGAGTCGTTCTTTTAGGTTGCCCTATTCGGACACCTCCGGATCGATGCTTGTTTCCAGCTCCCCGGAGCGTTTCGCCGGTTACTGCGTCCTTCTTCGCCTCTGCGTGGCCAGGGATCCGCCGTTAGCTCTTTGTAGCTTGACCTCTCTTTTTTGGCTTTTTGGATTTGTCTGTTCTCGTTTCTGAATAAAAATCCAGAAACTTTATTGACTCCTCTGTTTGTACGCTTTCCTCTGAGAATTTCCTTTTGGGATTTAATCTCTTTGGATGCGTACCACCTTTACGTCTTTCTTCTATGCAGTTTTCAAGGTTCTGGTCTGGACTTTTTAGTCCAGCATTCTCTCTTGCAGAATTTTTTTGAATTCTCTTTGAATTCTCCCAAGAGCCGATGCTGTCTTTATTTATCCTCGAAAAAAAAGCACGGTAATGAGATTTTTACTTCTTATTGCCTTAATTTTACTTTTTTCTCGT
>NZ_JACSWA010000150.1 GCF_016888125.1 Spirulina sp. CCY15215 | reverse complement strand
AATGTACAAAATTGCTCTGAATAATTAGGGCTAATGTACAAAATTGCTCTGAATAATTAGGGCTAATGTACAAAATTGCTCTGAATAATTAGGGCTAGGGAGCGAGACGCTCCCACTACAATAACCGATAATTGAGGTAGTGCGAGCATCTTGCTCGCTATTTCTACAAAACTGAGATGCACCCGAAATTACCTCGAGTTTTAAGTTATCAATTGCGATCGCCTCCCTCTAGGATTTAGGATAAAAAGAGATAAAAATAGCAATTTCTCAAACTCAAAATGACAGACGCAAAAAATGTACTCGGTACTCCCTTAGAATGTTGCTGTACTTCTCCTATGACTGGCTTTTATCGAGACGGATATTGCAACACAGGAGGACAAGATTATGGCTCTCATGTTGTCTGTGTTAAAGTAACCCCGGCTTTCCTCCAATTCAGCAAAGCTCAAGGAAATGATCTTAGCACCCCTGTCCCCATGTATGATTTTCCTGGACTCAAAACTGGCGATCGCTGGTGTTTATGTGCCTCTCGTTGGCAAGAAGCCTTTGAAATCGGGGTTGCTCCTCCAGTGATTCTCGCCGCAACTCACGTAAGAGCATTGGAAGCGATCGCTCTTGAAGATTTGCAAAAACACGCTCTAACTTCCGCTTAAAGACAGGCGATCGCGACAGATATGGGCAGAAGATCGCGATCGCAATTATAATAGAGGAATATTGTTATATCAAATCCGGTTAATGGGTATAACAAGCGGGCAAGATGCCCGCACTACTGTAATTATTGAATATTATCGTAGTGGGAGCGTCTCGCTCCCTA
>NZ_JACSWA010000015.1 GCF_016888125.1 Spirulina sp. CCY15215 | reverse complement strand
GCAACTCTTGTAAATTTGTACTGCGTCTTGCACCTAAAACCAAAAACCAATCTGGTCGTTTATACCACTGGGTATGTTGGCGATCGTAGTAGAGATTGAGATCCTTGGCAATAAAATAATCAGATCGAAGATGGTGTGGAGATTGACAAGTTTGGGTCAGCAAATTCGGTTGAAAATCGTGAAATTCATCGGGCAAACCTGGTTCCTCCGGGTCTTCGCTAGGCAAATCGTACATGGTGGGCAGAGATTTCT
>NZ_JACSWA010000149.1 GCF_016888125.1 Spirulina sp. CCY15215 | reverse complement strand
CAGAAAGGTAAGCGTACAGTTAGGTTTCGATCTAACCAAGGCGTGTAGGGCAGTCTTGGCTCTGCCAAAGCGGTATTTTTTGGATTCTCTTTCAAAACGATATCGTAAGCGTTGTGAGCGCGGCTTCAGCCCGCTCACAGCATCCGCTTAGAATCCCCGTCTCTTTAGAGCGGGGAGAAGTCAAAATGATACAACCTGCTATTTTAGAAAAATTAGAGAGTTTGCCCGAATCGCTACAACTCAAAGTTCTGAATTATATTGACTCATTAATTCAAGAAAAAGAGCAGTCTTTAACATCTGAAAATGCTCCTAAACAATATCGTTTTGCTGGGTCGATGAAAGGCACATTCGTTTTGCCATTACCAGAAGATTTTGATAAGCCTCTCGATGACTTCGAGGAATATATGTAATGAGTAAAATTTTGTTAGATACTCATGCTTTTATCTGGTTAGTAGAGGACGATCCCAAGCTACCATCATCTACTAAAGATAGGATTGAGGCAAGCGATCGCGTTTTCGTCAGTATTATCAGTTTTTGGGAAATTGCGATTAAGCTCAAAAAAGCAAAAATTTTCTTATTTTGCGATTTTAATGATATTGAATCTCGATTTAAAACAACAGACTTGGAACTCTTACCGATTAAAATCGAGGATACTATTCAACTGTACAATTTACCATTTTATGTTGAAAATCATAAAGATCCCTTCGATCGCCTATTAATTGCTCAAGCAATTCGGCGATCTCTCCATTTGGTCAGTCGAGATGCTTTTTTTGATGCTTATCCAGTTAAGCGAGTATGGGTATAAAAAAGTATAGTTGTTTGAACGCTCCCCAACCAAATCAAAGATTATGGTTGGGGATTCTTTCAGCTACGAGAGACCTCGTAGCGTTCCCAGAACAACTGGCGTTCTCAG
>NZ_JACSWA010000148.1 GCF_016888125.1 Spirulina sp. CCY15215 | reverse complement strand
CTTTGCAGTTAGATGTTAATATTCCAGATGTCCCATTTCACGGTCATGCCATTGGGATAGACTTGGGACTGGACAAATTTCTGGCAACTTCTGATGGTGAATTGGTCGAAAGACCTCGCTTCTTGAACCAACTACAGCGCAAGCTGAAATTGCTGCAACGTAGATTAAGGAACAAAAAGAAAGGCTCTAATAATCGACACAAATTAAACCAAAAAATAGCGAGACTGCACCAAAAGATATCTGATACTCGTAAAGATTGGCAGTTTAAACTTGCACATTCTCTCTGCGACCAGGCACAGTCAATATTTTTTGAAGATATTAACTTTAAATCTTGGGCAAAAGGAATGTTGTCTAAACATTGCCTAGATGCTGCTTTTGGTCAATTTATTA
>NZ_JACSWA010000147.1 GCF_016888125.1 Spirulina sp. CCY15215 | reverse complement strand
CCTTCCAAGCCAGCGAAAGTTCCCGCGCCCGCACCCTCACCGAAATTCTCACCGAAGCACAATTCGACCTCAAAGCCGACCTTCCCCCCGCCCTCCTCGCTGAAGAAAAACGCCTCAACCAGGCACTCAGCACCGCCGAAGAACAGCGCGTGCAACTCCTCCAGAACCCCAAAGGTTATGCTAACGCCGATCTCGAAGCCATCAAAAGCAAGA
>NZ_JACSWA010000146.1 GCF_016888125.1 Spirulina sp. CCY15215 | reverse complement strand
CCGTCGTGAAGGTATAAGCATCGCGATCGCTTGTCGGTAAACCCACATGATCATTAACCGTGATCCGTTGACCCCCAATCTGTCCCAAATTCCGAGTGTCATTGAGTAAACTACCCGCTTCATCTAAGTTGAAGACAATATCGTAGGTCTCTGACGCTTTAGCCGGGTTAGTGATTTTCACTTCAGTAGTATAACCACCTTGGGAAAGCTCATGAAATGCCAGATGATTACCACTGGTGACATTTGGTGAAATTGTAGAACCGTTATCATGCTTCAAAACAATTTCATAATCGCCAGGCTGAAGATTGGTATTGGTGAGCGCCAATTCTAGAGTTCCCTTGTTAGTGCTGCCAAAATACTCCATCCCAATGCCAAAGCGATATTTAGAATCACCTTGGTCTGAATAAACGTGCCGCCCAGCCGGAACCCGGATCGTCTCTAGATTCAGAACAAGCTGGTAGTTTG
>NZ_JACSWA010000145.1 GCF_016888125.1 Spirulina sp. CCY15215 | reverse complement strand
CAGAACTTTGCGAAATGCTGAAAAATCCCCCCGAAGCGGAAAAAGAAGAATTACTAATGTTATTGCGCGATCGCATTCCTCCCGGTGTCGATGAAGCTACTTAACTTTTGGAAATATCGTATTTTGTCAAGTTTCCAAAACAGGAATTTTAAGTTTTTGTTACAAAATACTACATTGCGCTTTCAATTTCGCTAATCTTTTGACTTTCTGTTCTTGAATATCTTGCTCTAAAGCTGCTAAGACTTCCTCTAACTGTAAACCAAATTCTTGTAATTCTAAGCGAGTTTGGCGTAAATTACTAACCAACCGCTTTCTTGTTTCTGGAGTGGGAATAGAAGATTGAGTCATTGTCATAAACTCCATTCGACTTTAATTTCTTCAATACTGCGTTCCATTGCTGGAATCTTTAATTGATTTTTAACAATAGTGCTTTCGAGCAATTTTAGCATATCCTTGGATAAATTCGGCTGACTTTCAGCAATTCTCAAACGTAAGGTACACAATTGACGATAGCGAGAGGCCGCATCAAGAGCAACTCCCTTTAACTCTTCTAAAGAACCTATTGTTTCGTCAGTTTCGCCAAAACGCTCAAAGAGCAAATATTCTGTAGTAGTTGCCTCGTCAACAAGTTCTGACAATTGTTTGAGGAGATTGAAAAGTGTTTCAAGGAGATCGGGAGGCAATTTTGCCATATTTTCTCGCGATTTTTCTGATTTTAAGCATCATTTTCCCATAATTAAGCACAATCTCGATCGCGTCCTTTTAGAGCGATCGCATTGCTATTGCATCTCTCGGAACAGTCGCACCTTGCCCCAAGAGATTATCATAGTTAACCTAGAGCCAAACTAAGGAGTAAAACTTATGCTACAAAACTATCGTCAACA
>NZ_JACSWA010000144.1 GCF_016888125.1 Spirulina sp. CCY15215 | reverse complement strand
GTCAGCATTCCCTCTCTTGGTCAGCATTCCCTTGCGCCCTTCGGCGACGCGGGGTCTGACCGCTAGGTGAGGAAACCTCACCGGGGTCTGACCGCAAAGTTATTAGGGCTTGTTAGGTTAGCAGCACTATTTCAGTGACCTTAAAATTGTTTAACTGCTAACGACAGGGCAGAGAACTAGCTTCGCATTCCAAGGTGTCGTGACCCAAATAACGTAGTACGCGGGGTACTTAGTCTGGTCAGAATGGCTTGTTAGATTTCTCTTTCAAGC
>NZ_JACSWA010000143.1 GCF_016888125.1 Spirulina sp. CCY15215 | reverse complement strand
CATGAGGAGATTTTCAGAAGTGGTGTCACTGGCGTTCTCACAGGGCGGCGTGCGATCGTCTCGACAGGAAAAGACAGGATCGGCAAGGACGGCGATCGCTTTGGGGGCAGGGGTGCGTTTTGCCCATTGACTGCGTTGTGCCTCGAGACTGGAAGCAGAGGAGAGGTTGATAATTTCGTGGTTGGCCAGTAGGGGCGCAATGCTTGCGCCCTCTATGCTTGCCCCCTCTATGCTTGCCCCCTCTATGCTTGCCCCCTCTATGCTTGCGCCCTCTATGCTTGCGCCCTCTATGCTTGCGCCCTCTATGCTTGCGCCCTCTATGCTTGCGCCCTCTATGCTTGCGCCCTCTA
>NZ_JACSWA010000142.1 GCF_016888125.1 Spirulina sp. CCY15215 | reverse complement strand
CTCACCCAGATGGAAAAATCCATCGCCATCCTCGAAGACCTCCGCACCAAAGCCCCCACCACCGAACTCCGCCAAACCTACTTCGCCTCCGTCCAAGGTTATTATCAGTTCTACATCGACCTCTTGATGGAACTGCACCGGAATAACCCTAATAAAGGTTATGATGCCCGCGCCTTCCAAGCCAGCGAAAGTTCCCGCGCCCGCACCCTCACCGAAATTCTCACCGAAGCACAATTCGACCTCAAAG
>NZ_JACSWA010000141.1 GCF_016888125.1 Spirulina sp. CCY15215 | reverse complement strand
GAATAAATCGACAAAGAACCATCTTCTAATCGATTTGGTGTAATAGTTTGATAAGTATTTCCAACCAAGCGCTTGCCTTTCAAAGAAGGATTGAGATAATCTCCCGTCGGATCGTATTGGAAGTATTCCAAAACCCCCATTTCTGAATAAGTATCGGGTTTATCTCGTTCATCTTTTCTGCGAGTACTAGCAGATGTTACTTCTAA
>NZ_JACSWA010000140.1 GCF_016888125.1 Spirulina sp. CCY15215 | reverse complement strand
GGAAGATTCCTAACAAGAGGAGAACTGGATAAGGAACTAAAAAGTAATATCCACTTTAAAGCAATGCGTTCAGCTTGCGCTCAACAGACATTGCATAGTGTGATTGAGTCGTTTAAGTCCTACGGGAAATTATCAAAGTTGTACAAGGAGAAGAAATTACACTTTAGACCCAAACCACCATCTTACCGAAAGAAAGGAGGCATGGCAGTTGTTAG
>NZ_JACSWA010000014.1 GCF_016888125.1 Spirulina sp. CCY15215 | reverse complement strand
CAGCAGCCCCCGACGGCACCGGGACAATAATCAACTACAACGGCAACACCTACCATATCAACGGCGGCACCCAAGCCGGAGCCAACTTATTCCACTCCTTCCAAGAATTCGGCTTAAACCCCCAAGAAATCGCCAACTTCCTCTCCAACCCCGACATCCTCAACGTCGTCGGAAGAGTCACGGGAGGCAACCCCAGCATTATCCAAGGACTGATCCAACTCACAGGAGGCAACTCAAACCTATTCCTGATGAACCCCTCGGGCTGGGTCTTCACCCAAGGGGCAA
>NZ_JACSWA010000139.1 GCF_016888125.1 Spirulina sp. CCY15215 | reverse complement strand
TGGGAAGAATATAAGCAATTAAATCTATCTTCTTTGCAAGCAACAGTAAAGCGAGTAGATTTAGCTTATAATTCCTTTTTTAAAGGCATTCGCAAACCTCCTAAATTCAAATCTATTCGAGATTATTCGGGTTGGACATATCCAGACGGACGGCAAGGATTTAAAGTGGAAATTAAAACTTCCGAAAAATATGCCGTTAATCATGGTTGGGTTATTTTGAACGACCTCAACTTAAAGGTAAAAATGCGAGGTCGCTTTCAATATTGGGGAAAACCCACAACTTGTACCCTTGTTTATCGTCCTCATCGAGATGAATGGTACGTTTCTTTTACCGTTAAAGTAGAAGAAATCCCTTGTCTATTTGGCAGCCAGTCCCCGGTAGGGACGTTACATGTAACGTCCGTACAGT
>NZ_JACSWA010000138.1 GCF_016888125.1 Spirulina sp. CCY15215 | reverse complement strand
AGTCCTTTGCAAAAACCTTTCCTGTGCTTTTGTCCGGTAATACGGGCAGTTTGTTTAGCTTTTTTAGCAATCTTCATCCTACGTCGATTGCGACGGTTGCCGTTCCGCCGGACGCAGGTTCCGGCGGCTGCGGCAACTTCGTCTATGTCTCTAGCCGGATTGATAAATTTCCGTGCTTTTACAGTACCGTCCGCACCAACTATAGCTGCTGTTGCTGCATTGTTAATCCCTAAATCT
>NZ_JACSWA010000137.1 GCF_016888125.1 Spirulina sp. CCY15215 | reverse complement strand
CAGTGGAACGCTGGAGCAACTCCACTTTGGATGCAGTGAACTGTCCGAGGCGTTTCCAGTTGATATCGGAAACCGAAACGGCTTTGGCTGTATCTCCAGAACACCAACCAATATAGGACTTTCCGGCTTTCTCTGCTCTTACCAAATCCCTCTTACGAAAGCGGTGCGACCTACCGGAACAGGTTTCCTCGCCAAGGGAACGCGCACCAAGACAACCATGACGGGTAACAGTACCGCCATATTTGCGCCGTTTTCCCCCTTGAGCGGGAACGCACAAGTGAAGTTGACGACGAGAAATGGGCGGTCTTCTGACGATTGTAAATGGAGCAGAGGTGATTTGAACGTCTC
>NZ_JACSWA010000136.1 GCF_016888125.1 Spirulina sp. CCY15215 | reverse complement strand
ATCCCTCCATCTGTGATATTTCATTTAACTTTTTTCCCTTTCTCAACCATCCTTGCAAGCGATTCTTTTTCGGATCGTAAAGATAATATTCCTCAATCCCATGTCGTTGATAAAACTTGAATTTATCCTCCATCTCTCCTTTTCTGTTACTTTTCGAGAGAATTTCAAACGCTACTTGTGGGGCAATATTCTCCTCTTCCC
>NZ_JACSWA010000135.1 GCF_016888125.1 Spirulina sp. CCY15215 | reverse complement strand
TATCACCCAAAAATTGCCTAACATTATTTTCGTTCCGAGACATTTCGCGATCGCATTTCCTCCCAAATAATCCCGAGAAAGAGACGCGATCGCATTGCTTATGAATTGGTTTATTGAAAGCGCGATCGCCGTTATCAAAAAAGGGTGCAAGCATCAAAGGGCGCAAGCATTAAAGGGCGCAAGCGTTGCGCCCCTACGGTAAAATGATAAAATTGGGAGGTTTTGTAGGGGTAGACAATTGATGTTGGGGTAGGGGCGTATTGCATACGCCCATTTCCGGTATACACCCCAAATTTCATCAATTTCCATCCTCAAAATATCACCCAAAAATTGCCTAACATTATTTTCGTTCCGAGACATTTCGCGATCGCATTTCCTCCCAAATAATCCCGAGAAAGAGACGC
>NZ_JACSWA010000134.1 GCF_016888125.1 Spirulina sp. CCY15215 | reverse complement strand
ACTGTTCAATTTCTTGGTTTCCTTTACTTTGATTGCAAGGACGACAAGCCAGAGTTAAATTGCTGACTCGATTGCTACCACCTTTAGATTTAGGCTTAATATGCTCGACTTCTAAGGGAGTATTTTTTGCACCACAGTAGGCACATTTACGCCCCCACTTCTCAAGCAAATATTCGCGTACTTCATACCCTAATAATTCCCCTTGCTGGTATTCGACACCAGAGATTTCAGGATTTTGGAGTGCTTGGGTATCAAAGCGAACTAATTCTTGAGAAATACCCACTATCGGACAGATTCGGGCAAGTCGTTCAACCCAAGTTAGGATGTTATGAACTCGCGACATTAGACTGGGTGCAAGCCAGCCATCAGGACGCTTTCGATTCAGGAATCGAGGTTTTCTATACCGGGTTTTGCGGCTGCGTCGTCCTCTTCTTAATTGTCGTCTTGAGGTTAAT
>NZ_JACSWA010000133.1 GCF_016888125.1 Spirulina sp. CCY15215 | reverse complement strand
CTCCTTAATCACTTAGCGATTATTTGGGGACCTTAGCTGGTGGTCTGGGCTGTTTCCCTCTTGACGATGAAGCTTATCCCCCACCGTCTTACTGGCTGAGTTTTACTTGGGTATTCTGAGTTTGCCTCACTTTGGTACCGCTCTCGCAGCCCGCAGCGAAACAGTGCTTTACCCCCCAAATAATCTCTCAACCGCTGCGCCTAAACACATTTCGGGGAGAACCAGCTAGCTCCAGGCTCGATTGGCATTTCACCCCTAACCACACCTCATCCGCCAATTTTTCAAC
>NZ_JACSWA010000132.1 GCF_016888125.1 Spirulina sp. CCY15215 | reverse complement strand
TAAGATATCTTGATATCTTGAC
This sequence comes from Spirulina sp. CCY15215, assembly GCF_016888125.1. Lineage (GTDB taxonomy): Bacteria > Cyanobacteriota > Cyanobacteriia > Cyanobacteriales > Spirulinaceae > CCY15215. The sequence goes on along the minus strand of NZ_JACSWA010000132.1, from coordinate 2,186 downwards.
GGGTTAAAACCCGTCTCGTTCGACTACCATTGATTAAAATCAATGGCTAACTCTCACTCTCTATTTTTGGGTTTAAATTTTCCCAACTCCTAAACTAAGGCATTTAAAAAGCTAATCAAAATATCTTTACTCTCCTTTGAGCCAAAGATTTTCTTAAAGGCGAAATCAGTTTTAGGGCTAATAAATCTCATAATTGTTGGTTGAATTTAATATGTTTAAATTGTAATTACTTGGCTAGGGAATCAAAAATCAAATTTCGAGGCTAAATCCCAGTAAGATACAATTGTAGAACATAGCCAAGTTTTATGCAGGTAATTTGAGGATGAAGTTAGGAATCCCACACTATTTTAAATATGAATGGGCAAATAAGCAATGAGGCGATCGCCGTTTTAATTCTCGCTTCTCTCCTCGATCGCCTCATTGGAGATCCGTGGAATTTTCCCCATCCGGTCAAGGTGATGGGGGCAATAATTGACTATACAACGCAATTTATTTTCCAATTTAACTTAAGCCAATGGCTTAAACGCAGCCTGGGAGTTTTATTAGGAAGTGGACTCATTCTCGGCAGCGCGATCGCGGCATGGGCGATGGTGTATAGTGCTAATTTGGTTCACCCTTTTTTCGGCATTGCGATCGCCAGTCTTCTCTTGGGAAGTTGTTTTGCTGGACGCAGTTTGCGAGATGCTGCAATTGATGTTTTAGTCCCTTTAAAAGCAGGAAAAATAGACCTCGCACGGGAAAAGTTGAGTCAATATGTAGGACGAGAAACTGCTAATTTATCCGAGGAAGAAATACTGCGAGCAATCCTAGAAACCGTTGCCGAAAATGCCACAGATGGCGTAACTGCACCTTTATTTTATGCAGTTTTAGGGCTATTTTTTCCCCTCGGTAGCGTCCCTCTCTGTTTGGCTTATAAAGCCGCCAGTACCCTCGATTCAATGATAGGCTATCTACGAGAACCTTACACCGATATTGGTTGGTTTAGCGCCAAATTAGAAGATATTTTAACTTGGCTTCCCTGTCGCCTCACAATTCTCACTATTGCTCTGGTATCGGGAAAACCGAGACGAGTTTTATCCCTCTGTTATCGCGATGCACCTCAAGATCCCAGCCCCAATTCTGGCTGGAGTGAATGCGCTTATGCGGCTGCGTTAGGGGTACAATTAGGGGGGGGAAATACTTATCAAGGAGTTGTTAAATATAAACCCTTTTTAGGAGAAAGCGATCGCGCGATCGCGCCAGAAGTTATCCTCACAGCCTTGCACTTAATGCGAACCTGCTTTTTGTTAGGATTGGCATGGGCGATCGCATTATACAATTGGGGGCTTGTTCTTTCTGCCCATTCCTAGAAAAATACTATTGGTCTACATTAAAAATATATCAACATGAAAGCATCAGATATTATGACGACGGATGTTGTCACCATTCGCGGTTCGGCAACTGTGGCAGAAGCTGTTAAAGTAATGAAAGAAAAGGAGTTACGCGCCCTTATTGTTTCCCGTCGCACTGGGGAAGATGCCTACGGAATGGTGACAGAAACCGATATCGCTTATAAGGTAGCGGCTTACGGAAAAGACCCCAAAACTGTTCGGGTTTACGAAATTATGACTAAACCCTGTATCTCCGTCAATCCCGATCTAGGGGTTGAATATATCGCTCGTTTATTCGCGAATACGGGAATTCGTCGCGCTCCGGTGATCCGCGATACACTGCTCGGTATTGTCTCCATTACAGACATTATTACCAAAAGTAATTTTGTTGAGCAACCGAAAGAATTAACCTTAGAAGAAGAGGTTATCAAAGCGCGAGATAGCGCTCGAGCAATTTGTTTTGAAAAGGGTGCAACATCCCCTGAATGTGCTTCTGCTTGGGATATTGTGGAGGAATTACAAGCAGAATTATCTCACCAACGTGCAAAAAAACCCGAACAAACTTATTTTGAAGAGTATTGCGAGGAAAATCCGGAAGCATTGGAAGCAAGAGTTTACGATACTTAAAATTAATTAGTTAAGCTACCTCCATTATCAGGTACTGTAGTGGGAGCGTCTCGCTCCCTAGAGTCCTAATTATGTCAATTTGCAACTTTCAACAATAAAGCGCAGGATTCCCCGCTTGTATGTGAAGCATCAAGCGTGGGAGGAATGCGATACAATCTGACCCCCAATGGGGAGGATTGTATGACTTGG
>NZ_JACSWA010000131.1 GCF_016888125.1 Spirulina sp. CCY15215 | reverse complement strand
AAAGGTTGGCGCAGGGAAATCTCGTAAGTTTCCGACTCTCCCCGAATACCCAAGACATCGAAAGGAGATTGGGTCACATTATTGCGATCGATAGTGATTCCCATATCTACAGTCCCTTCCATCGCATTGATAGGGATACTATAGCCAAAGTCATAAACCCGCGATCCTCCCGTCGTCGAACGAGCAACAGTAGCACTAAAAATATCTCCCAAACCTAACAAATTGCGATATCCTGCATTAAGTCCGAAGCGTTCCGATCCCACACTGGCCGCCGAATAATTATCAAAAAATGCTGTACCAAAAAAGGGCGATGCTTCTTCAATCTCGAGGAGAAGAATGCTTTCTCCGGTTTCCCCTCC
>NZ_JACSWA010000130.1 GCF_016888125.1 Spirulina sp. CCY15215 | reverse complement strand
CTTCATCTTCTGTACCTGGAGAAGCCAATTCTACTACTAAAAAAGGATTGACTTCCTCTTGCCAAATTACATAACTCAAGCGCAACTCTTGCAAATTCGTACTGCGTCTTGCACCTAGAACCAAAAACCAATCTGGTCGTTTATACCAATGGGTATGTTGGCGATCGTAGTAGAGATTGAGATCCTTGGCAATAAAATAATCCTCTCGAAGATGGTGTGGAGATTGACAAGTTTGGGTTAGCAAATTCGGTTGAAAATCGTGAAATTCATCGGGCAAACCAAGTTCCTCCGGATCTTCGCTAGGCAAATCGTACATAGTGGGCAGAGATTTCTGCTTGGAATAGGAAGGTTGAAGTTGAACCATGAGAAAAAGGTCAAGACACTCTAAAAACAAGTGTATCCTAAAGAAAAAGATAAACCGAGATCGGGTCACTAGTGGTCTGTCAAGGATATTTTGGAGGATCTACTCCTAACTGTAAAAGGCGATCGCGTAACTGTTGTATAGTTGCCTCAGCATTATCTGCTCTTTCTCGTTGGCGATCGCGCTCATTTTCAGCTAAGATAGCTCGTTGTCGTTCTCGTTGTTTTTCGTGTCGTTCTCGTTCCTTCTCTCTTGCTTCATAATCGGCACGTTCATTGGGAGTAGGAATCCAATTACCAAACTGATCATAAAAGCGCAACCATAACCCCTCTACTCCCTCATAAATTCCTTCCCACAAACCCAAACCCAACCCCAACTCCTCCAACCACAATCGCCCCTCTTCTAAGTCTAACGGTTCATATTTTCCCGATTCTAAAACAAAACCCTGAAACTGATTTTCATAGCGATCGTAAATGACATAATAAGGAACTTGTAAGATTTCTTCGTAAACCTCCCATTTTGTCGGTCTTATTTCCTTTTTTCGCTGAGTTCTGCCTAAATCTTCATCTTCTG
>NZ_JACSWA010000013.1 GCF_016888125.1 Spirulina sp. CCY15215 | reverse complement strand
GTTACCGCCTTGTACGCATAACGGGTTTTGCTCTTTCGAGCCTCCCTTTCGGGGTAAAGTGTGCCTCGACTCTCTTGGTCAGCATTCCCTTGCGTCTGTCTTGGTGCGCATTCCCTTGCGTCTTTCGCCGACGCGGGGTCACACCGCTTTCGCCGACGCGGGGTCTGACCGCAATGTTATCTAGGCTTGTTAAGTATAACTCACTGGCTTAACTCTTAGACCTGTTTAAAGTTGTACGAAAGGGCTACAAACTGGCACGCATTCGTAGGTTTCGTGACCTAAATAACGTAGCGA
>NZ_JACSWA010000129.1 GCF_016888125.1 Spirulina sp. CCY15215 | reverse complement strand
GATAACGTTCTAACTTGTTCGGGTTTCCACTGGTAAAAATCACTTCAATGGCCAGATCGGGACGGGGTTTAGATTCTCCGAAACAGTAGGATTCATCGGGTTCGAGGGAAACTTCATTTTCTCGCTCTTGGGTTGTGGAGCCAAGAGGTTCAAATTCGATGTTTTTTTCTAGGCAAAATAGCTCGAGTAACATCCCAATAATAGTTTTAAAAAATTCATGTTCCCGTCCTGGCATCAGAATTTCAATGGTGCGATCATAATAAGAAAGTCGAATATTCCGCGACCCAGCAAAGCCCGCTTGAATGAGCTTAAACTGTGGCCAAGTAAGACCATAATGAACAATATGGCGATCGGGG
>NZ_JACSWA010000128.1 GCF_016888125.1 Spirulina sp. CCY15215 | reverse complement strand
AATGACTTCACGGTTGAGTTGCTTAAAGATGGTGCAGTGGTGGACACAAAAGCACCCAACAGTAAAAAATATGTCAGTTTCTCGAATATTACGAAGGGTAACTATACGCTCAGGGTCAAGGTTAACTCAACTAAAAGCTCTGAAAAATATCAAGCCGTTGTTAATCTCGATCAAGCTGGTAATTACTTCTCTAAAACTGATTTAGAGGGCTTAGATCCGTACAATTTAGGAAATATTGCTGGTCAGCGTAAGGTACTCAATGACTTTGTGAGCGAGGCGTTCGGCGATCGGGATGCTTACAATTTCACAACAGATGCAGACCATACA
>NZ_JACSWA010000127.1 GCF_016888125.1 Spirulina sp. CCY15215 | reverse complement strand
CTAAAGAGACGGGGATTCGGAAGCAGTCCAATAATGGACTCTTACAGGCGTAGTCAAAGCGCCGCTACTGACTCCTTTAAGGCACAGCCCTAAAGTTGCCGCTACTTTTCTCAAAATGTTGCCGCTACCATTGGCATCGGCATTAACCAAAAAACCGTTTCTCGTCCGATACAATCCCCGCTTAACTCGCTTTCCTGATGGCTTCCAGCTTTCGGGTTTTGCACCGAATGTCGGCAAGAAATCATCATCTAAAAACGATGCTTGCGAGGTGTACGAT
>NZ_JACSWA010000126.1 GCF_016888125.1 Spirulina sp. CCY15215 | reverse complement strand
GTGAATTCGATTCACCGGGGTCGCTCGTCTTTTTGCCAACAAACAAAACCGACCAAAGTAGGGACGTTAAATTTAACGTCCGTACACATGGATTGACGTTCTCCGTAAAGATTGCTAAAATCCAATTCAGGAGGTCAAAATGTTAACGTTAACTTACGAGTATAAATTAATCCCAAACGAAAAGCAAATCGAGGTGATTGAGAATACCTTGAGAGTGTGTCGTGCTGTCTGGAATTACGCTCTCTCAGAGAGAAAAGACTGGATTAAATCTCGGAAGTGTTCTGTTAATTCTTGTTCTCTAGACAAGGAATATATCATTCCGGCGGATCAACCTTTCCCAAATTACAACAACCAAGCCAAACAATTAACAGAAGCCAAGAAAACCAACCCGTGGTTAAAATCTGTGAATGCTCAAGTCTTGCAACAGATGCTCAAAAGATTAGACAAAGCATTTACAGATATGAAATCAAAAAAACTCGGTT
>NZ_JACSWA010000125.1 GCF_016888125.1 Spirulina sp. CCY15215 | reverse complement strand
TTGGAATGCGAAGCTAGTTCCCTGCCCTGTCGTTAGTAGTTAAACAATTTTAAGGTCACTGAAATAGTGCTGCTAACCTAACAAGCCAAGATAACATAGCGGTCAGACCCCGGCGAATCGAATTCGCCTAGGGAATGCTGACCAAGAGAGTCGAAGCTAACATTACCCTAGAAATAGGAGGCTCGAAAGAGCAAAAACCGTTATGCGTACAGGGTTGTTTAGTTAG
>NZ_JACSWA010000124.1 GCF_016888125.1 Spirulina sp. CCY15215 | reverse complement strand
AATTCTCACCGAAGCACAATTCGACCTCAAAGCCGACCTTCCCCCCGCCCTCCTTGCTGAAGAAAAACGCCTTAACCAGGCACTCAGCACCGCCGAACAACAGCGCGTGCAACTCCTCCAGAACCCCAAAGGTTATGCTAATGCCGATCTCGAAGCCATCAAAAGCAAGATCGAGACAATTCTCGACGATTTGCAAACCCTCGAAGCCCAAATTCGTCGAGAAAACCCCGCCTACGCCAACTTAAAATATCCCCAACCCCTCACCCTGCAACAAATTCAAGCAAACATCCTCGACGATGATACCCTCCTCCTCGAATATGCCCTCGGAGAAGAACGCAGCTATCTCTTCGCCGTCAGCAAAACCGAGTTTACCGCCTACGAACTCCCCTCTCGCCAAGAGATTGAAACCGCTACAGAACGCTATATCGTCGCCCTGCAAGCCGAAAACCGCAACCCTCTCAGCGAAGGAACAGAACTGGCGAAAATGCTCCTCGATCCCGTTGCAGGTAAATTAAAAAATCAACGTTTGGCGATCGTCGCTGACGGGAAACTCAACCGCTTGCCCTTTGCCGCTTTACCTTGGGGTGCAGAAAAGGGCGCAAGCATAGAGGGCGCAAGCATAGAGGGCGCAAGCATAGAGGGCGCAAGCATAGAGGGCGCAAGCATAGAGGGCGCAAGCATAGAGGGCGC
>NZ_JACSWA010000123.1 GCF_016888125.1 Spirulina sp. CCY15215 | reverse complement strand
GTTTTCCTGCATACAGTCTTTCAGCATTTGAGGATACACAAAAGAACGCATCCTATACTTATTCTTAAAACGAGGAAAACCGAGTTTTTTTGATTTCCTATCTGTAAATGCTTTGTCCAATCTTTTGAGCATCTGTTGCAAGACTTGAGCATTCACAGATTTTAACCACGGGTTTGTTTTCTTAGCCTCTGTTAATTGTTTGGATTGGATGTTGTAATTTGGAAAAGGTTTATCCACCGGAATTATATATTCCTTCTCCAGAGAACAAGCATTAACAGAACACTTCCGAGATTTAATCCAGTCTTTTCTCTCTGAGAGAGCGTAATTCCAGACAGCACGACACACTCTCAAGGTATTTTCAATTACCTCGATTTGCTTTTCGTTCGGGATTAATTTATACTCGTAAGTTAGTGTTAACATTTCAATCCTCCTAAATCGGATTCTAGCAACCTTTACAAAGA
>NZ_JACSWA010000122.1 GCF_016888125.1 Spirulina sp. CCY15215 | reverse complement strand
CGGCGGTGCTGAGTGCCTGGTTAAGGCGTTTTTCTTCAGCAAGGAGGGCGGGGGGAAGGTCGGCTTTGAGGTCGAATTGTGCTTCGGTGAGAATTTCTGTGAGGGTGCGGGCGCGGGAACTTTCGCTGGCTTGGAAGGCGCGGGCATCGTAGCCTTTATTAGGGTTATTCCGGTGCAGTTCCATCAAGAGGTCGATGTAGAACTGGTAATAGCCTTGGACGGAGGCGAAGTAGGTTTGGCGGAGTTCGGTGGTGGGGGCTTTGGTGCGGAGGTCTTCGAGGATGGCGATGGATTTTTCCATCTCGGTGAGGGCGTTTT
>NZ_JACSWA010000121.1 GCF_016888125.1 Spirulina sp. CCY15215 | reverse complement strand
CTAAGAATTCATAAACTTGGCTTTCAGTGGAAAATAAAGTGAAGCAATTGTCAATCTTTAAAAATACAAAGTTTTTCAATTACACTCATCCTAGCAACTAAAGAATATTCTCTCTCTAAGAGTTAATTGTGTTAATTATAAAGAAATATTTAAGAACAAGAAAAAGACTAAAAACTATTGACTATTGAATTCTCAGGGATTACACTGAGAAAAA
>NZ_JACSWA010000120.1 GCF_016888125.1 Spirulina sp. CCY15215 | reverse complement strand
AAAACGCCCTCACCGAGATGGAAAAATCCATCGCCATCCTCGAAGACCTCCGCACCAAAGCCCCCACCACCGAACTCCGCCAAACCTACTTCGCCTCTGTCCAAGGCTATTACCAGTTCTACATCGACCTCTTGATGGAACTGCACCGGAATAACCCAAATAAAGGTTATGATGCCCGCGCCTTCCAAGCCAGCGAAAGTTCCCGCGCCCGCACCCTCACCGAAATTCTCACCGAAGCACAATTCGACCTCAAAG
>NZ_JACSWA010000012.1 GCF_016888125.1 Spirulina sp. CCY15215 | reverse complement strand
GGGAGCTTGAGGGAATCCTCATCTCCAACCTGACCAGTCTAAGCGTTAAATCGCTACGTTATCTGGGTGACGAAACCTACGAATGCGTGCCAGTTTGTAGCTCTTTCGTTAGCAATTAAACAGGTCTAAATGAGTTAAGCCAGTGTTGCTAACCTAACAAGCCCAGATAACCTAGACGAGGCAAACTTTACCCCGAAAGGGAGGCTCGAAAGAGCAAAACCCGTTATGCGTACAAGGCGGTAACGGAACCAATATAAAGCCGTCCTATA
>NZ_JACSWA010000119.1 GCF_016888125.1 Spirulina sp. CCY15215 | reverse complement strand
GTTTTGTATCCACACTCCGGGCAATTATGTTCTCGTTCGGAAAGCAATTTTTTTCCGGTGTGAAAATCACATTTTGGACAAATTTGCGAGGTGTAATTCTTGTCAACTTCCGCGACAAAAACATCCCGTTTCCACGCTACCCATTTGAGAATGGTAATAAATTGACCAAAAGCAGCATCTAGGCAATGTTTAGACAACATTCCTTTTGCCCAAGATTTAAAGTTAATATCTTCAAAAAATATTG
>NZ_JACSWA010000118.1 GCF_016888125.1 Spirulina sp. CCY15215 | reverse complement strand
TTGCTTCTCAATCTTTTTCGGGGATTCAAAAAACACCGGGAGTTTGCGGAGGAGATGCTTGTATTGGCAAAACAAGAATTCCGGTTTGGTCATTGGTGAACGATCGCCGTCAGGGGATGAGTGAAGCGCAAATTCTAGCGGCTTTTCCTGGTTTAAGCGCGATCGATCTGGTTAATGCTTGGACGTATGCTGAGGCAAATTCAGAAGAAATTGAAACGGCAATTCGAGAAAATGAAGAAATTGTTAAACAAAGTAGCGATCGGCAATCTTTTTTACAGTTATCTCTTGTGGAACGTCGTCACATTTTAGCAAAACAAGCTGATAAAATAGAACCCCATTATCAAGAAGATTCTCAATGGCGCGAATGGACTAATTTAGATTGCGATCGCTTTTATGAATATGATTCGTCAACCGAAACGCGGTGAAATTTGGCAAGTTAATTTCGGTTATGATGAAGAGAAATAAACTGAAAATAGGCGATCGCATTTCTTTCGTTATCGCTGGTAAAGAATGGAGGAGATGCGATCGCGTTATATCCAAAAAACGATACAATAAAAAAGAAATGAGGAAGTTTCCATGAGCAAAACACGAACAATCTACAATCGTATTACTTTTGATCCTCAAATAATGGGAGGACGTGCCTGCATCCGAGGAATGCGAATAACGGTTTCTTTGGTTTTGAGTTTGGTTGCTAACGAGATGACAATAGAGGACATTATAGAGGCTTATCCTTATCTAGAAACAGAAGATATTAAAGCCTGTTTGAAATATGCAGTCTTCTTAGCTAGTGAGCAAATTCGTCCGTGGTCAACGATCGCCATCAGGGGATGAGTGAAGCGCAAATTCTATTAGTTGGATTGATTTTGATCTGCTAAAATAAAAGGATATATTTTTAGAATGAATTGGAAGTTTCTTGGGAGGATTTAAAAGCAGAGATGGAGCAATAAATTTGATCGCCGATCGGTAAAAATGCTATGCTAATCTATGGGATGAATTCGAGGTAGTTGGGAGATTTAACAATGGTAGAAACTAAAACATCGCGGAAAGTGGGTCAAGGGAGAATATTTCCTGCAATTCAATGGTCAGAAGAACAGAAAGCAGAATGGAAGATAAAACGAGAAGCCTTTTATCAGCGCTGCAAACCAATTTTTGAACAAGTTAAAAACGAACTGATAGAAACGCACTATAACTGGTATATTGCAGTTGAACCGGAGAGTCAAGAATATTGTTTGGCTGAGAATGAATTGGATGCGATCGCGCTATCTCGTAAAAAATATCCGAATTTACCATTTTATCTTTTTCAAATTAGCGATCGCAATTTCTGACTTTAGAAGAGAGTACAAATTAGAGAAAAAGGCGATCGCAGTTCTTGCGTTATCGCTGGTGAGGAATGGAGGAGAGGCGATCGCGCAGGTGAAAAAAATGTTATGCTGAGTTAGATTTTGGAGGATTTGTATGGAAATTTCTCTGCAACCAGACCTCGAACAATTTGTACGAG
>NZ_JACSWA010000117.1 GCF_016888125.1 Spirulina sp. CCY15215 | reverse complement strand
TCCACAGCTTCGGTAAATCGCTTAGCCCCGTTCATTTTCGGCGCAGGAGCGCTTGACCAGTGAGTTATTACACACTCTTTCAAGGATGGCTACTTCTAGGCAAACCTCCTGGTTGTCAATGCACTCCCACCTCCTTAATCACTTAGCGATTATTTGGGGACCTTAGCTGGTGGTCTGGGCTGTTTCCCTCTTGACGATGAAGCTTATCCCCCACCGTCTTACTGGCT
>NZ_JACSWA010000116.1 GCF_016888125.1 Spirulina sp. CCY15215 | reverse complement strand
GTGAACTACCGCTATCGAATCAAAGATTACGATAGCGGCTTCCCTTTTCACTGGGGATCGCGCTAGACAGAACCGAAGTTCTACCACCTCGTCTTATATCCCCTCCCAGGGCAGTAGAGCTAGTTCCTAACTCTAATACTTGTGTTGAACGCAGTCGAAGTATCCGTAAGCCTTCATTTTTGATGTTAATGGCGGCGTTAATATCCCTGTCGTGATGAGTTTGACAATGTTCGCAAGTCCAATTTCTAATATCAAGGGGTAAACTCTCCACTTGATTGAGGCAGACATGGCAGGTTTTAGAAGA
>NZ_JACSWA010000115.1 GCF_016888125.1 Spirulina sp. CCY15215 | reverse complement strand
TAAACTTGAACTAACGGCTGATTATTTATAGATGAACGAGGTTGAATCGTCTTTTGAATTTCTTCTCCCACTAACTCTTCGGCTAGGCGTAACTCATAGGCTTTTTGCAAATTAAGCCATAGTTCTGCACCAGTGCCAAACCATCGTCCTAGACGTAAGGCAGTGTCAGCAGTAATACCTCTTTGCCCTTTGATAATTTGCGTAATCCGATTTGTGGGTATATGGAGCGATCGCGCTAGTTCTGATGCGCTAATTCCAAGTTCTT
>NZ_JACSWA010000114.1 GCF_016888125.1 Spirulina sp. CCY15215 | reverse complement strand
AGAGGGAGCAACAGAGGGTCAACGTTGATGAGGTTGTTGGTAGAAGTGGTAATGGTTGCCCCTGTGGTGTTGCCGATGAGACTGGATTGGATGGTATCGAAGGTACCGCTTAAATCCGGTGCTTGTCCGCCGAGGTCTTGGTTTTGGGCGATGATGCTATTGTTAATGATACCGGTACCGCCGATAAAAATGCCACCACCATCACCCGTGCTATTGTTATCGGCATCGGTGACGTTGAAGGCGATCGTGCTGTTCGTTAATGTGATGTTGAATTTCGCATACAAACCACCACCATTATTATTAGCACTGTTACCACTCACTGTACTGTTCGTTAATGTGATGTCGCCGGTGTTCGCATATATACCACCACCATCACCATTAGTAGCATTAGCACCATTAGCACCGTTACCACTCACTGTACTGTTCGTTAATGTGATGTCGCCGCCGAACGCATACAAACCACCAGCCTTAGCACCAGCCTTGTTACCACTCACTGTACTGTTTGTTAATGTGATGTTGCCGTACAACGCATTCAAACCACCACCACTACCACTGGCATCATTACCACTCACTGTACTGTTCGTTAAGGTGATGTTGCCGCCGTACGCATACATACCACCACCATTACTATTAGAACTATTGCCACTCACTGTACTGTTCGTTAAGGTGATGCCGCCGGTCGCACGCAAACCACCACCAACATTAGCACTATTACCACTCACTGTGCTGTTCGTTAATGTGATGTTGCCGGTCGCAAACAAACCACCACCACTACCACCAGCACTATTACCACTCACTGTACTGTTTGTTAATGTGATGTTGCCGCCCGCACTCAAACCACCACCATTAGCACCTGCGACACTCCCATTCTGAATGGTTATATTCTGAATCGTCGCATTCGCTGCCGAGATATTGAATACCCGCGAATTTCCTCCCCCATCGAGTACAATTTTGCTTCCTCCATCCAGTGTTAAATTATTTGCCCAAGTTATCTCTCCATTTGTCCCCGATCCTGTCCCTACAAGTGTAATCGTGCCACTCACCTCAAAGGTAATCATATCTCCTGCTGCTGCATCGGTTTGAATCCGTTGTCGCAACGACCCTGCTCCTGTATTATTCAGATTCGTTACCGTCAGGGCTGCTAATTTCCCATCCCATCCTGAAAGCGTCTCTGCTGCAAAAGGATTCCCTACTTCTATACTTCCCGTACTCGCTTCTAAGACCCAATCCCCGCCATAATTGGCACTTCCCGTCGCATTGGTCGAAGCCGCTACATCTGCCCCTGTTAAATGTGCTAAATCACCAATGAGGGCTTGTCCCGCTTCTCCTAATGCCGTAAAACAACTGTAGAGCAAGATATCTGCCCCTTCATCGAGGGATTTTGCCCAGGTTGCCAATTGTCCGGCATAGTTGTTGATATTTTCATTTGTTACCCATGTTTTCCCTAACCAAAAGTTCCCTTCGTGTCCTTCTGCTGTGATGGCGATGCCGTCTAATTCTGTGTCTACTTCTTCGAGTTTCTCGCTTATCGCGGCAATTCCTTCTTCCTCGCGAC
>NZ_JACSWA010000113.1 GCF_016888125.1 Spirulina sp. CCY15215 | reverse complement strand
TTTTGTATTGCACTTTTAACAGGACAATTACTGTATCTAATTAAACAACCCTGTACGCATAGCAGTTTTGCTCTTTCGAGCCTCCCTTTCGGGGTAATGTTAGCTTCGACCATGTTATTTTAGCTTGTTAGGTTAGCAGCACTATTTCAGTGACCTTAAAATTGTTTAACTGCTAACGACAGAGCGGGGAACTAGCTTCGCATTCCCA
>NZ_JACSWA010000112.1 GCF_016888125.1 Spirulina sp. CCY15215 | reverse complement strand
TAGACAAAGCATTTACAGATATGAAATCAAAAAAACTCGGTTTTCCTCGTTTTAAGAATAAGTATAGGATGCGTTCTTTTGTGTATCCTCAAATGCTCAAAAACTGTCTCCAAGAAAACCAGATTAAACTACCTCAATTGGGATGGATTAAGTTTAGAAAATCGAGAGATATTCCCGATGGTTTTGCGATTAAACAAGCGAGAATTATCAGGAAAGCATCAGGATACTTTATCCTGCTCTCTTTACAGTTAAATGTAAATATTCCGGATGTCCCATTTCACGGTCATGCCATAGGAATAGATTTAGGATTGGACAAATTTCTGGCAACTTCTGATGGAGAACTGGTTGAAAGACCTCGTTTTTTAAACCAACTACATAGCAAGCTGAAATCGCTGCAACGTAAATTAAGGAATAAAAAGAAAGGGTCTAATAATCGACACAAATTAAACCAGAAAATAGCGAGATTGCACCAAAAGATTTCTGATACTCGTAAAGATTGGCAATTTAAACTGGCACATTACCTTTGCGACCAAGCACAGTCAATATTTTTTGAAGATATTAACTTTAAATCTTGGGCAAAAGGAATGTTGTCTAAACATTGCCTAGATGCTGCTTT
>NZ_JACSWA010000111.1 GCF_016888125.1 Spirulina sp. CCY15215 | reverse complement strand
CAATATTTTTTGAAGATATTAACTTTAAATCTTGGGCAAAAGGAATGTTGTCTAAACATTGCCTAGATGCTGCTTTTGGTCAATTTATTACCATTCTGAAATGGGTAGCGTGGAAACGAGATGTTTTTGTCGCAGAAGTTGACAAGAATTATACCTCGCAAACTTGTCCAAAATGTGATTTTCACACGGGAAAGAAAATACTTTCCGAACGAGAACATCATTGCCCTGAGTGTGGATACAAAACTCATAGAGACATAGCAGCAGCAGAAGTTATCAGAGATAGAGGAATCAAAAA
>NZ_JACSWA010000110.1 GCF_016888125.1 Spirulina sp. CCY15215 | reverse complement strand
TGGGAAGAATATAAGCAATTAAATCTATCTTCTTTGCAAGCAACAGTAAAGCGAGTAGATTTAGCTTATAATTCCTTTTTTAAAGGCATTCGCAAACGTCCTAAATTCAAATCCATTCGAGATTATTCGGGTTGGACATATCCAGACGGACGGCAAGGATTTAAAGTGGAAATTAAAACTTCCGAAAAATATGCCGTTAATCATGGCTGGGTGATTCTCAATGACCTCAACTTAAAGATAAAAATGCGAGGTCGCTTTCAATATTGGGGAAAACCCACAACTTGTACCCTTGTTTATCGTCCTCATCGGGACGAATGGTACGTTTCTTTTACCGTTAAAGTAGAAGAAATCCCTTGTCTATTTGGCAGCCAGTCCCCGGTAGGGACGTTACATGTAACGTCCGTACAGT
>NZ_JACSWA010000011.1 GCF_016888125.1 Spirulina sp. CCY15215 | reverse complement strand
GCAGTTGATGGGAGGCGAAATGAGCGTGAGTTCCCAAGTCGGAAAAGGAACTATATTCCACTTTGAGATTGAAGTTGAGGAAGTTGAAGCCAGCGAGCTAGAACGTAAGGAAATTAAACATCGCATTATCGCTCTCGAACCCGATCAACCTCGCTATCGTATCTTAATTGTCGATGATAAACCCGTAAATCGGCAATTGTTGGTACAACTCTTGAGTCCTTTGGGCTTTGAACTTCAAGAAGCCAGTA
>NZ_JACSWA010000109.1 GCF_016888125.1 Spirulina sp. CCY15215 | reverse complement strand
TTTGATGGGGTTGGTCTTCGGGAGCTAACCAAGCTCGCAGACCTTCATTTAACAGGATATTCTTGGTGTAGAATGTCTCAAATTCGGGGTCTTCTGCCGCACGAATCTCCTGAGAGACAAAATCGTAGGCACGTAGGTTTAAGGCTAAACCGACAATGCCGATAGAACTCATCCACAGTCCCGTTACCGGAACAAAGAGCATGAAGAAGTGTAACCAACGCTTATTGGAGAAGGCAATACCGAAAATCTGACTCCAGAAACGGTTTGCTGTCACCATAGAGTAGGTTTCTTCTGCTTGGGTGGGGTTAAAGGCCCGGAAAGTGGTGGAAGAATCTC
>NZ_JACSWA010000108.1 GCF_016888125.1 Spirulina sp. CCY15215 | reverse complement strand
GTCACGACACCTTGGAATGCGAAGCTAGTTCCTCGCTCTGTCGTTAGCAGTTAAACAATTTTAAGGTCACTGAAATAGTGCTGCTAACCTAACAAGCTCGAATAACTTTGTCGAAGCTAACATTACCCCGAAAGGGAGGCTCGAAAGAGCAAAACCGCTATGCGTACAGGGTTGTTTAATTAGATACAGTAATTGTCCTGTTAA
>NZ_JACSWA010000107.1 GCF_016888125.1 Spirulina sp. CCY15215 | reverse complement strand
CAACTAATTTCCCTTGTTGATACTCTATTCCTGATATCTCAGGATTTTCTAGTTGTTGTAAGTCGAATCTTACCAACTCTTGGGAAATGCCAGTAATAGGAGCAAACTTAATTAGTTTGTTAACCCAAGTCAGAGTAGTATCAACCCGATGTTTTAGAGATGGTGCTAACCAAACTTTGGGTCTTTTTCTGTTCAAAAATCTGGCTTGGCGGTATCTAGTTTTACGGCTACGACGATTATGACGTAATGCTCTCCGTGAATCTAAACTGGATTTGATAGCCAAACCACGGTGAACAATTT
>NZ_JACSWA010000106.1 GCF_016888125.1 Spirulina sp. CCY15215 | reverse complement strand
GCAGCAAGGGTTATGGTACCATTGGGCGCATTGAGACTGCCTGTATTGATGACCGTTCCCCCAATTAAGGTTAAACTTTGCCCCACATTAACAGCTAAATTTCCTTGATTAATAATTGCGCTGGGTTGGGAAACATCAAAGGCAAATTGAAAAGGGATTCCTGTTAATTCTGTGTAATTGTTTTCTCCAAAAGCATTAAACCATTGATTATTGCCAAAACC
>NZ_JACSWA010000105.1 GCF_016888125.1 Spirulina sp. CCY15215 | reverse complement strand
AAGAGTTAATTGTGTTAATTATAAAGAAATATTTAAGAACAAGAAAAAGACTAAAAACTATTGACTATTGAATTCTCAGGGATTACACTGAGAAAAACCTACCAGTCTCCCATCGTGAAAAAACTCAAACTGCCAAAACTCCTGTATCTCCTGCTCCTAACCGGGTTAATCGCAGCAAGACCCCCCACCGCCCAGGCGCAAACATCCATAACCGCAGCCCCCGACGGCACCGGGACAATAATCAACTACAACGGCAACACCTACCATATCAACGGCGGCACCCAAGCCGGAGCCAACCTCTTCCACTCCTTCCAAGAATTCGGCTTAAACCCCCAAGAAATCGCCAATTTCCTCTCAAACCCCAACATCCTCAACGTCGTGGGAAGAGTCACGGGAGGAAACCCCAGCATTATTCAAGGACTGATTCAACTCACCGGAGGCAACTCAAACCTATTCCTGATGAACCCCTCGGGATGGGTCTTCACTCAAGGGGCAAGTTTGGACGTACCCGGTAGTTTTGGAGCCACCACCGCCACCAGAATCGGCTTTGGCAATAACTACTTCAACGCCTACGGAGACAACAACTACAGCACCTTAATCGGTAGCCCGACAAGTTTAATCTTTGACCAGAATAACCCCAGTTGGATCGTCAACGAAGCCGATCTAGCGGTACCCACTGGAGAAAGCCTCTGGATGGTAGGAGGGGGAATCATCTCAACAGGAACCGTAGCCACCGAAAACGGTAACATCACCCTCGCCGCTATTCCAGGTAAAAGTCAAGTTC
>NZ_JACSWA010000104.1 GCF_016888125.1 Spirulina sp. CCY15215 | reverse complement strand
AAATTGCTAATTTTCTCTCTGCACCGGAAATTCGTAACATTTTAAGTCGCGTTGTTGGGGGAAATCCTTCTCTAATTAATGGCTTAATTCAAGTTACGGGAGGAAATTCTAATTTATTCCTGATGAACCCTGCGGGAATTGTTTTTGGTAATAATGCAAGTTTAAATGTACCGGGAGATTTTACCGCAACAACAGCCACAGGAATTGGTTTTGGAGATGGTTTTTTTGATGCTTTTGGAAACAATAATTATCAAACTTTAACGGGAAATCCCAATCAATTTGCTTTCGATTTGGCACAGCCTGGAGCGATAATCAATGCCGGAAATTTGACGG
>NZ_JACSWA010000103.1 GCF_016888125.1 Spirulina sp. CCY15215 | reverse complement strand
TATTTAGTTTTCAAGGTTCGTTTGCGGATACCGAGAGTTACTATAGCATTTCAGCCATCGCTTCCGCAAGGCCTCTTGCAAAAAAAACCTGAAAACCCAGACAGAACAAGACCTTCAGCATTTGCGGATACCCCCTGACGCACAAAAATAGGGTCAAACCCAGACTAGAACTGAATTTGACCCCTGTTAAAATCCGAAGTCC
>NZ_JACSWA010000102.1 GCF_016888125.1 Spirulina sp. CCY15215 | reverse complement strand
TCTCTAGTCGGATGCTTCGCGATTTCCTTTGTTGGTCTCGCTAACCCTACCCAAATCAAAGATTATGGGTAGGGACTGCACTCGACATTTTGTTCAAGTCGATTTCGATCCCCTCGCTTTGGGCAAATTCCATCCCGTAGAAGTACCGGTATGGGGTGAAATTAGCATCGTAGTGGAACAGTTGAAAACGGCTTTAACTGGGCAAATTAACACCGAAGACCAGCGATCGCAAATCGCCGATCGCTGGGCAATTTGGCGAGAGGAAAAAGTCCGTCGAGAAGCAGACGATCGCGGAGAGGGACTTAACTCTGCTGCCATTTTTGCCGCCATGACTCGTCAGATTCCCGCGAATGCTGTCATTGCGGTGGATGTTGGCAACAATACCTACTCTTTTGGTCGCTACTTTGAATGTGAGGCACAATCGATTTTGATGTCGGGGTATTTAGGCTCCATTGGCTTTAGTTTTCCGGCGGCTATGGGTGCATGGGCTGCAGCCGGAAAAGAACGCCCCATCGTCTCTGTATCTGGGGATGGCGGCTTTGGGCAATACTTGGCAGAGTTTACCACGGCGGTAAAATATGGCATGAACATTACTCACTTCTTGGTCAATAACTCTCAATTAGGTAAGATTAGCAAGGAACAACGGGCAGGAGAATGGGATGTTTGGCAAACCTCCCTACACAATCCCGATTTCTCGAAGTACGCCGAGATTTGCGGCGGTTTGGGCATTCGCGTCACTCGCAAGGAAGAGTTAGATGCAGCAATGCAACAGGCTTTGGCACATCCGGGACCTGCCTTAGTTGAGATGATCGCCGATGCAGAGTTAATTTAATGTCTACTCGCGATCGCCTCATTCTCGTGATGAACTTGGCGATCGCAGATTGGGAAATAATTTGCGAATCAATTCGGTTTTTTACCTCTTCCCCTTCAACACCAATAAAGCGCAGGATTCCCCGCTTGTATGTGAAGCATCAAGCGTGGGAGGAATGCGATACAATCTGACCCCCAATGGGGAGGATTGTA
>NZ_JACSWA010000101.1 GCF_016888125.1 Spirulina sp. CCY15215 | reverse complement strand
CTAGTATATGGTGGAGATGATGTTACCTTTGTTTGTGATGGTCGTTTGGGTTTAACGCTTGCGGCTCGTTACTTACAAGTATTTGAAAAACAAAAAGTTGCTGACAACAAACAATTAACGGCTTGTGCGGGTGTTTGTATTGTTAAAGCTCACTATCCATTTGCGAGAGCCTATGAAATGAGTGAAGAACTTTGCAAGTCAGCCAAGAAAGTTGCGAAATTTGAACGATTTATTAATGATAAAAGAGATGAATCAAAAATCGTTTCTGCAATCGATTGGCATATTGCAACGAGTGGTTTACTCGGCTCGATTTCTGAAATTCGCGAGCGAGAATATCGGAGTACAAGTAACCAACCTTTAGAAATGCGACCATTATTACTCAAATCCGATCCCTCTGATT
>NZ_JACSWA010000100.1 GCF_016888125.1 Spirulina sp. CCY15215 | reverse complement strand
ACCAATGACCAAACCGGAATTCTTGTTTTGCCAATACAAGCATCTCCTCCGCAAACTCCCGGTGTTTTTTGAATCCCCGAAAAAGATTGAGAAGCAAATAATCGTACTGCGCGATCTATAACTTCATCCGGCGATCGGTATTGACCATTTTTAACCGTTTCTCGTACAAATTGTTCGAGGTCTGGTTGCAGAGAAATTTCCATACAAATCCTCCAAAATCTAACTCAGCATAACATTTTTTTCACCTGCGCGATCGC
>NZ_JACSWA010000010.1 GCF_016888125.1 Spirulina sp. CCY15215 | reverse complement strand
TCTCGTTCCGTGTCCTTTAGCAGCAATTAAAAGCGGATTTTTAACCTCAACAATTAATTGTTCTGGTGTCGATTTTCCCACGCAAGCAGCATCAAGCAAGTGCGTCTTTGTAAGATTTTGACGAGTGCGATTAAACTTGGTTAATCCTCCCGTTCCAATCTCAACGGGCAAACTCGTCTTCTTCAGTTCATCATATAATTTCCAACGGGTAGAATTGACTGCTGCACTACCTCCCCCCTTCCCAAGGGGGGGCAGGGGGGGAT
>NZ_JACSWA010000001.1 GCF_016888125.1 Spirulina sp. CCY15215 | reverse complement strand
CACTGGCCGCCGAATAATTATCAAAAAATGCTGTACCAAAAAAGGGCGATGCTTCTTCAATCTCGAGGAGAAGAATGCTTTCTCCGGTTTCCCCTCCTGGTTGAAGGTTGATCTGTAAATCTTCAATCAGGGGGTTAATTTGCAATAAGCGCAACTGGTCTTCGAGGTCGTTGACATTAAAGGGAGACTCGATGCCGAGGTTCAGACGAGAGGTAA